>CALXNS010000089.1 GCA_944389815.1 uncultured Victivallis sp.
CTGCCGCATCCTGTTCAGCGGCCGGCGCGAAAACCTGCAGCCCCGCGTGCTTGACGCGATGGACTACATGATGCAGGCCACCCGTGACAAGGACAAGGGCGTTGTCAACTTCTGCCTGAACTACGGCAGCCACGCCGAACTGACCGACGCGGCCCGCGCGATTGACGTCGGATACGCTCCAGACGACGTTGTTTGCTTCCTCCGCCATGTGATGATTTCCCCGCTCTCCGGTCGTCGCGTCTTTGATTGCATCAGGCGCGGATCAGCGCATCGGGAATCCATTGGAAATTATCGGCTCGACCGATGCCGATCGTCCATTCGATCCGCGCTTCGTCGCCGGCCGGGGCGACGCCGGAGATGAGTTCATGTTCGCCCGCGGCAAGTTCGAGATCCGCGAACTGATTCACCGGGCAGTGATGGAACGACGGCTGGCACCAGCCTCCGTCACGGCCGAAGGCGAATGTGCCGTCCACCCACACCCGCGACAGCGAACGCGTGCAGAACATCACCCGAACCTTCAACGCTTCCTTCAAACGGAATTTGAACTTCATCAAATAGAGCGAATTGAGCGGTACTTCACCGGCGTCGATCGAACCATTCGACCCCGGGAACGTGCGCGTTTCCGAAACCGTCGGGAACACCACCTGATTTTTGCGGTCGTCGAACCGGATCCAACGCGGGAAAAGTCCACACTCCGCCGTCAACGCGAAACGCCCGAAATCGGGCGCCGGATCATCCGGCGCAGTGCGCAGCGTCACACGATCCTTCAAATCGAGCAGTTCGTCGACGAAATCATCGAGGGTCGCCGGCGGCACGATTCCGGTGATCTCCCTGCTCAACACCAGGTTCCGGCCGATCGGACGGAGCCATTCCGCGGGAATCCCGTCCGGATCGATCAATCCCAGGATCGCTCCGACCGTCGCACCGGTGCAATCGGCGTCCTTGCCGCAGTTGACCGCCATGCAGACTGTTTTTCCGAAATCGCCCCTGCCCATCAGGAGCGCCATCACCGAGAAGCCGAAGTTCATCACGCAATTGGTGAAGTCCTCGCTGCCGAAATGGGTCTTAATCAATTGAAACACTTCCGACCACGTCCGCTTCTGCGCGCACCAGCGGCGGGTTTCGCGCACGACGCGGGCCACGGCGCAATCGGTTGGAATCGCTTCCAGGCCGGCGTCGAGCAGCCGGTCGATATCGCTTTCCACGAAGGCGCAGCTCTCCAGCACCGCGAGGAAAATCGCGCTGTACACCCCTTCTCCGGTATGATCGACCATCGCGTCCTCGCGCATGTAGGCGGCGGCCAGCCGCGGCGCACCCGGCGCGAGACACGCCCAGATTTCGCTGCGGATCGCCGCACCCAGTCCGGCGGTGAACCAGTTGTCGTAACTGCCCGACCAGGTCGCAGGAATTCCCAGTTTCAGATTGCGGATCGCCAAGCCGTATTCGCTCCACGGGAAATTCACATGCTGCAGCCACGCCTGTGCGAGAAAATCACGATCCACCACCGGATGGGCTTCCGCGCGGAGTTTGCAGCTCCACAACACCTGCAGATCGAGGTCGTCGTTGGGGATCATATCTTCCGGCACCGGATCGTAATAGGTCAATCCGAGCGGTCCCTCCCAGCCTTCATAGGGTTGCCCGAGAGTCCCGCCGGCGGATTTGCCCAGAAAACAGCCGATCATTTTTTTGCGGAGAAGTGCGCGATCGAGTTTCATTTTCATTGTTCCTTGAATGAGAACCCCTCCGGCGTCCGTCCGGATTGGTCGATGATTTCATTGGGGTCGGCCCGTTTTTCGAGCAGCCACTGCATATCGTCTTCGAGGAAGCGCCCGCGGAACACCATCGTGATGTGCTGGCCGTTGACATCCCAGCCGACTCGGGCGCTTCCACTGCGGTCGCCGGTGTAGAGAATCCGGATTTTCGGTTCTTCACGCAGAATTACCGCAAGTTCATCGGGGTCGATCGCCTTCGGGGAACGTTTGAGCGAGGAACGCGCCAGCACGACCAGAATATGTTCCTCCTCCGGCGTGAGCGCGGCGTAGCGTTCGCCGTTGACGACCACCGTCGGCCCGCAGCCGCCGGCGCCGATGAGCAGAAGGATCAGAAAAAACAGCAGTCCAGAGATTCGTCTCATGATACCAAAACTCCCGTGGAATTCAAAATCCGAAAATTATGGTAATGTAGCACGCCATTGGAACGATTGCCAGAGAAATTTCCGTCAATCGCACCGACTTTTTTCCCACAGGAGGAATTTGTTTGCGCACGTTTCCAGGAATATTCCCGCCATTCCCGCCAGAAACGGCAGCGCCGGAAGCTGGTAACGCGGTACCGTGATCGGTCCCGGAAGGAAGAAATAATACTCCGTGAAGGCCAGAAAAAACAGGAGCCAGAACCAGTTCTTCCGGATGGCGCGGCACCAGAGCACCAGTTGCCCGAGCGCTCCGGCGTAAAGAATTCCCGTGAACGCGAGAAGCGGCAGAAGCAGCGCCGGAAGCCACAATTGTCCGTCGAAATAGTGCATGACCGCCGCCATTACGCCCCGGGTCTGGAGCACGTTGAGCGTGCCGCGACCGGACTGGGTTACTCCAAGGATTTCGAAAAAGGTCGGGGCGTCCGGCAGCAGAATCTGCCAGCGGAAATGCTGGGAAATCCAGAGAAACGGATGGCGCCGGATCAATTCCCCGAACCGTTCCAACCGGTAATCGACGCGGCTTTTTTCATCCGGGAAGCGTTCATGATCCTGGAAAAGCGTATCGAGTTCGGCGAGAATTTTCTGTTTTTCCGCTTCATATTCGGTTCCGTTCGCGGCGGCGAGGAGCATTGCGCCGTTCTGATGGTACATCGCGCCGGTGTTGACGTCGATGCACATTCCGGCGCCGAGCGCGGCGTTGCGTAATTGCCAGGGCAGCGGAATGGCGAAGAAAAGCACCGCGCCGAGCGCCGCCGCCCTGAGCTTGAATTTCCACTCCGCATCCGGCAGAACCAGCAACAGGAAAAGCGCCGGCGCAATCCACGCCACATTGATCGGGCGGATCAACACCCCGAACGCCGCCGCCGTCATCGTCGCCGCGAACCAGCGCACCTTCCGCCGCCGCACGAACAGCGCGAAAAACCAGAATTGCATCGCCACGACAAATCCGAAGAGTGAATCGGAAAGCAGCATCGGCCCCTGGGCGATCGCCGTCAAATTTACCGCCAGCAGTCCGGCGCCGATGAGCGCCGCCCGGCTGCCGAAGAGCGTTCGTATGCCCCATCCGGTCGGGAGCACCATCAGGGCGTTCAACGTCGCAAGCGCGAGCACGGGAAACGCGAATCCGCCGCCGGAGAGGAACAAAAGGCACGCCAGAACCGCCGGGAAACCCGGTGCGCGCACCACGCTCGGTTCGCCGCCGATTTCCGTGAGATATTCTCCGGAATCGGCCAGAGAGAACGCCGGACCGAGGTAACCGGGGGTGTCCGGGCGGGAGAAGACGGCAAGTTCGCTGCCGGAAAAGACCGCCGGCAGTGTCACCGCGATACGGCACAGAAGCGCCACCGCGAAGATCGTCAGGAGCGGCCACTCCCGTTTGAAAAATTCCCGCACCGGCCTCATCGTGTCAGTCCAGGGGGTTACTCTGCGGAGGAGGCGGTCTCTTCCAGATACTCGTAAATCCGGGTCGACAACGAATTCTGATTGATCCGGATGATTTTCATTTCGCGTTCGACGCTGGCGGGCGAATCGGAGGCGTGCGCGGTATTGACCATCACATCGCTTCCGAAATCGCGGCGCACGGTGCCGCCCGGAGCCTTCGACGGGTCGGTCGGGCCGAGAACCGAACGGATTTTTCGGATCGCGTCGTGACCTTCATAAATCAGCACCAGGCATTTGGCCGGATTGTTCTGGAGGCGGCGTTCGGCTTCGGAGCAGTTTTCCGGGCGTTTGCCGGACATGAATTCGATCAGCTGCGAGAATTGATCGTCCGCGAACGGAATGCCGACGGCGTCGATCAATTTTCCGATCGAAGCGGCAGGCAGCCGGACTCCGAGCTGTTCTTCGAGAATCGCCTTGGCCCGTTCGCCGATCTTCGGCGCAAGTTTGTTGTGCAGCGCCTCGCGAACCGAACCGTAGAAATCCAGCGCGTCATTGACGCTCATGCGGTGAACCTTGCAGCCGACGATCCGCAGTCCGGTGCGGCTGAGCATGTCGATGATGTTGCCCGGACGGCTGGAGGGGTGGCGCCAGTTGTCCGGCTTGATGATGACCAGCGTGCGTTCATCCTCCGGGGTGTGGCCGAGGGAGTTGTCGATCAGATTGGAACTGGCGGCGGCGAAGTCGGCGAACATTTTCAGTTTGCGCCGTGCCTCCTTCATGTTCGGCGGCGTCAGCACTGCAGGTTCGAAATAGCGGACGACCGACGGGTTGTCCTTGTCTTCGACGAGGTCGGCGTAGGTGTCGCGGAGCGTTTCGCCGGCGCTCAGCGAACGCGGTGAATAGGGCGACAGCCGTCCGGTGATTTCCGTCAATTTGCGGCAGGCGTCCTCACCGCGGAAGAGCAGCATCAGGGCGCGTTCCTTGCCGCCGTCCTCGCGGGGCGGAAAATTTTCCCGCACGTAACGTGCGAGAAGTTTGCCGGTTTCGATCGCCTCGCCGGTCTCGAGGTCGCTGGCATAACGCTCGGCCATTTCACGGGTGAAGGCGAGCATCTGGGCGCCGATGAACTCCAGATCGGTGCGCGACATCAGTCGCGCGATGATTCCGCCGGTACGCGATTTCAGAAGACTGTACGGGGTGATGATAATGTAGGATACTTCAGTGGCCATCTTTCGTTTCCCTTCCCAAACTGCTGCTGTGGCTCTCCAGTTCCATTCTTTCCGCAGGGGGTGTCACAACCTTTTTCTCTCCGGCGTGCGGAGTTTCCCGTCTCCGCGGCCTTTCATCCTTGCGGCAAACCGATTGCGTAATCAATTAATATAATACCGCCACGCCGTTCCGGCAAGCGACCGGCTGGATTTTTCCGAAAAAATCGTGCAATATTTCGTCGTTACCGGGCGCGTTTGATCTGATGGAGCAGCGCGGATTCCTCGGAATCCGGTTCGGCTGCGAGCCGATCGGCGACGCGGGCGCGGAAACTCTCGAAGCGGTTTTCTTCGAGGATCCGGTGCGGGCAGTATTTCCCGCTCCAGTCCTGATGCATCCGCAACGCTTCGGCCGGAAGTTTGAAATGGCGCAGCAGGGCGCACGCCAGAATTTCGGCGTTCGCCTCGCTGCGGCGGTATTGCCAGTCGGCGTCGCCGCGGCACTGGCTGCGGCAGATTTCGATGCCGATGCTTTCGGTGTTCCCCGGACCGGAGCCGCCGTCGCCGGCGTGCCAGCCGTGTATCGAAAGCGGCAGAATCTGAACCGCTTCCTTTTCATCGACCGCATAATGGAAGGAGACGCTCGCGTTGTCCCGCCGGAAATCGACCCGGTCGCGTTCCTGGCGGGCCGAAAACGGTTCGGCGGTGTTGTGAATCGTCACGTATTTGACCGCCTTGAGCTTTCCCGGCAGTTTGTAACGGCGGTTGTAGGAGTTGTTTTCGATCGGCGAATAGACGTAGGTGACATGACGGACCGCATCCGGCTGCGGTTCCGGTCCGGCCAGATTCCGGCGGAACCACGACGCCTTGCCCGGTTCCGGCACGTAACAGCGCGTCACGGTGATCCCGGCGTCGGCGAGAGCCTTCAGAAGCGCCGGGTAGTCGAACTGGTTGCTCCATGCGGAAATGTCAACTTCGCGATAATTGCTCCTGCGCAACTCTTTCGGCAGGTCGGCAAGTTTCCCGACCGCTCCGGTGCCGAAAATGAAGAATGTTTCATTGCCGTCTTTATCCCGGCTCAACGCGACCGCCGCAGCCCCGCGCGGGGTTCCGGCAAAGAGGGTGGAAGCGAATACGAAAAGCAGAAGAATAAATGCTCCCGCAGGAAGTCGGAATAATCGAAGTGAAAACATCATGGAAGAACATCCTTTCAAAGTTGATTGACCGCCGCAAAAACGTCATTGTGATGCGCTGCCGAACAGCCGGTTTCCGGCGCGGTCGTAGAGCAGCGTGATGCCTTCGGCATTGTCATTTCTATGATTGTAAAAATAATATTCCGAAACTTCAGGCAGGAAATTTTCCGGCAGATGCCGGAAGTAGACGAGGTAATGATTCGCGCCGAGCATCGTCCCGCCCGCGGGGTTCGCGTTGTACCATTTGACGGGGGCGGAAACGGGCGAACTCTTTCGGCAGCGGTAATCGCGCATTTCGCACCAGGCGAGAAAATCCGCCTCCGGCACCCGGCACTGCCACTCCAGACGGTTCGGGAAGAGCAGCCCGTTCCGCCAGAAGCTGATCTTTTCCGCGTTCTCCGGCAGAAGGTTGCCGAACCGGAATCGCAACCCGGCGTCGCTTCGGGCCGCGAAAAGCGTAATGAAGAGCAACGCGACCGCAATGAGCAGCAGCTTTCTCCTTTTTTTCCACCTTTCCGGCATGAACGACGGGTGATCTTTCATGAAAATTCCCTCCCTCTCCGGCCGACTCTTTTCAGAAGGTGAATATTATACCATCTTCCGAAACCTTTTGCAAATCTTTCCTGTAAGGAAAATGTCAATGCACCGCAAACGACCGTCTCTCGACGGGGAGAAAACGTGGGGGAAAAGAACGATTGATAATTTTTTATCAATTGATGTTCAAAGAGTTGCACTCTTCAAATAATGAAAAAAAATCTTTTTTTTTGCTTGCTTTTTAAAAAAATCGACCTATTCGTAAGGAAAATAAGCGTCGAGCTTGAAATCAACAATCCCGCCTTGACGTTGCGGTTGACCACTCCGCCCGGCTCCGGAAGATCAGCGGTCCGGTGTCCTCGGAATGCGCCGCGATAGTTCAGGGGGGCGGGGATCAGGGAGGCAGAACATGAGTTGTCAATGCAGCGGCGGCTGCGGAGCCGCCGGAGATTCGGAGAAATTCGCCGAACTCGACCGTTTCATCACGGAACTTCTTTCCCGGGGCGAACCGCCGGAACGGCGGAGAGGAAATTTAATCCAGATTCTTCACCGCGCCCAGCATATCTTCGGTTACCTGCCGGAGGAGGTGCAGAAATTCGTCGCCGAACGGCTCGATCTGCCCCGTGCGGAAATTTACGGTGTGATCAGTTTCTACAGTTATTTCACCGATCAGCCGGTCGGGCGTTACAAGATCAACGTCTGCACCGGAACCGCCTGTTTCGTCAAGGGCGCGCCGAAGGTGCTTGACGAATTCAAACGTCAGCTCAACATCCGCGAAGGCGAGAGCACGCCGGATGGGAAATTCTTCCTCGGCGCCCTCCGCTGCGTCGGCGCGTGCAGCCTCGCGCCGGTGGTCATGGTCAATGAACGCGTTTACGGCAATATGACCGCCGACAAGGTCGCCGGAATTCTCGCCGAATGTACTGATTGAGGAGGAGTTTGTCATGAGGATCGATACCACCCGGACGTTGCGTGATCTGGCCGGCGAAATCGCGTCGCGCCCGCATCCGCCGGTTAAAATTTCCGTCTCCATGGGCACCTGCGGCATCGCCGCCGGAACCGGCCCGGTGCTCGAAGCGCTCCGCACCGCCGTCGCCGAACGTCATCTTGAGAACGCGGTCGAAATTTCCGAAGTCGGCTGCATGGGGCTCTGTTACGCCGAACCGGTGCTGATGGTCTCCTCGAACGACGGTTCGCACCGCCTGATTTACGGGGATGTCACGCCGCAGCAGATTCCGGCGATTCTCGACGCCGGAGTCGATTCGATCGCGCCCGGCACGCGGACGATCGAACGCAACTGGTATTATCCGGAGTGGGAAACCCCCGCTCCCGGCGAACTTCAGGCCCGGATCGTGCTGCGCAACACCGGCCGGCTCTGCCCCGAAAATCTGGAGGAATATCTCGCTTCCGACGGTTACGCCGCCCTCGGCAAGGTGCTCGACACCATGACGCCGCAGGAGGTGATCGATTTGATTACCGCTTCCGGATTGCGGGGGCGCGGAGGCGGCGGTTTCCCGACCGGAAAGAAGTGGCAGTTCGCCGCGGCGCGCCAGTCGGATGAGAAGTTCATCATCTGCAACGCCGACGAAGGCGACCCGGGTGCGTTCATGGACCGCGCGGTGCTCGAAGGCGACCCCCACGCCGTGCTCGAAGCGATGGCGATCGGCGGTTACGCGATCGGGGCGCATACCGGAGTGATCTACATCCGCGCCGAATATCCGCTTGCGGTCAAACGGCTCGAAATCGCCATCGAACAGGCGCATGAACGCGGTTTGCTCGGCAAAAATATTTTTAATTCCGGTTTCGATTTCGACATCCAGATCAAGTTCGGCGCGGGCGCGTTCGTCTGCGGCGAGGAGACCGCGCTGATCCACTCGATCGAGGGCAAACGCGGCGAACCGACGGTCAAGCCGCCGTTCCCGGCCGACAAGGGGTTGTGGGAAAAACCGACCGTGGTCAACAACGTTGAAACTTATGCATGCATCGCTGCAATCGTGCGTAAGGGCGCGGAGTGGTTCCGTTCGATCGGAACCGAAGGGTCGCCGGGGACGAAGGTCTTCGCGCTCGCCGGCAAGGTCGCCAAGGTCGGGCTTGCCGAAGTGCCGATGGGTACGACTCTGCGCACCATCATCTACGAAATCGGCGACGGCATCCGGAACAACCGGCAGTTCAAGGCGGTTCAGACCGGCGGCCCCTCCGGCGGCTGCATCACGGCGGCCAACCTCGATCTGCCGATCGATTACGAAGCGCTCAAGAAGATCGGTTCGATGATGGGGTCCGGCGGCATGATCGTCATGGACGAGGATGACTGCATGGTCAACATCGCCAAATTCTTCCTCGAATTCACCCTCGATGAGTCGTGCGGCAAATGCACTCCGTGCCGGATCGGCAACCGCCGCATGTACGAGATGCTCGACGACATCACCTCCGGACGGGGGACGCCCGAGACGATCGAAAAACTCAAGATGCTCTCCGCGACGATCAAGGATACCGCGCTCTGCGGACTCGGTCAGACCGCGCCGAATCCGGTGTTGTCGACGCTGGCGAATTTCGAAGAGGAATACATGGCTCACGTGCGCGATTCCCGCTGCCCGGCGGGGGTGTGTTCCAAATTGATCCGCTACGAGATCACCGACCGGTGCGTCGGGTGCGGCATCTGTCTGCGGCACTGCCCGGTGCACTGCATCAGCGGCGAACGCAAGATGCGGCATCTGATCGATCAGGAACGGTGCATCAAGTGCGGAGTCTGTTTCCAGAGCTGCCGGTTCCACGCGGTGGAAAAGCGCTGAGTTGAGTTGCCGAAGAACAGGAGTTATCATTTATGGACATTAATTTGACGATCAACGGGCAGCCGGTCAGCGTGAAGGCCGGTTCCACGATTCTGGAGGCGGCGGAAAAGCTCGACATCCGCATTCCGACGCTCTGCCATCTGAAGATGGATTGCTTCCACGTCGACCACCGTTCGGCGTCGTGCCGGGTGTGCGTGGTGGAAGTGAAGGGACGTCCGAATCTCGCTCCGGCGTGCAGCACACCGGTTGCGGAAGGAATGGAGGTCAAAACCAATTCGCTGCGGGCGATCAACGCCCGGCGGACGATGCTCGATCTTCTGCTTTCCGATCATCCGAAGGATTGCCTGATCTGCCCGAAGAACCTTCACTGCCAGCTTCAGTCGCTGGCGCAGGAACTCGGATTGCATCAGCTGCTCTTCAAAGGGGAACAATCCACCTACAACCGTGACCTTTCCAGCAACGCCATCGCGCGGGATCTGGATAAATGCATCATGTGCCGCCGCTGCGAAACCGCCTGCAATACAATTCAGACGGTCGGCGTGCTTTCGGCGGTCGGTCGGGGATTCCAGGCGGTGGTCGCTCCGGCCGGCCTCAAGCCGCTGGCGGAAACCGAATGCGTTTTCTGCGGTCAGTGCGTCCAGGCGTGCCCGGTGGGGGCATTGAGCGAGATCGACTGCAAGTATCCGGTGTGGCGGGCGTTGAACGACCCCACCAAGACGGTGGTCGTTCAGACGGCGCCGGCGGTTCGGGTGGCGATCGGCGAGTGTTTCGGGATGGAACCCGGTTCGATCAGCACGGGAAAACTGGTTCATGCGTTGCAGATGCTTGGTTTCGACAAGGTGTTCGACACCGACTGGGCGGCGGATTTGACGATCATGGAAGAGACGACCGAATTGATCGAGCGAATCAAGAAGAACGAAAAATTGCCGATTCTGACCAGCTGCTGCCCGGGCTGGGTGAAGTTCCTCGAGCATCAGTTTCCGGACTTGATTTACATGCCGTCCTCGGCGAAATCGCCGCAGCAGATGTTCGGTGCGATCGCCAAGAGTTATTACGCGCAGAAGATCGGCGTCGAACCGAAGGACATGGTGGTCGTCTCGGTCATGCCGTGCCTCTCCAAGAAATACGAGGCGTCGCGCGAGGAATTCAGTCACGACGGCGTGCGCGATGTCGACATCGTCATTTCGACGCGCGAACTGGCCGATATGATTCGCGAAGCCGGAATCCGGTTCGATCAGCTTGAGGATCGTCCGTACGATTCGCCGCTGGGCGAATCGACCGGTGCGGCGGTGATTTTCGGCGCTACCGGCGGGGTCCTGGAGGCGGCCTTGCGGACCGCCGCCGACTGGATCACCGGAGAAGACGTCAAGGCGATCGACTTCGAAGCGGTGCGCGGTTTGGAGGGGATCAAGGAGGCGACGGTTAAGGTGGGTGATCTGGAGTTGCGTGCCGCGGTCTGTTCCGGACTCGGCAATGCGCGCAAGCTGCTGGAAAGGATCCGGCGCGGCGAAGCGCATTATCACGCCATCGAAATCATGGCCTGTCCGGGCGGCTGTCTTAATGGCGGCGGTCAGCCCTATCACGGCGGAGATGAGACGATTCTGGCGAAACGACTGGAAGCGCTCTACCGGGCCGACCGGGATCTGCCGATTCGCAAATCCCATGAAAATCCCTCCATTCAGAAGATTTACGAGGAATTTCTGGGCGAACCGGGCAGCCACGCCGCGCATAAACTGCTGCACACGACTTATACGCCGCGGAAGAATTGATTTTTCCGAAGGTTGTCTGATTGATTGACAACGTCGGAGTTGCCGGAGGGGTTCTTTTTGAGATGGAGTTCCGATGGCAACTTCGGCGCAATGATTTTTCTGTTGTGCGTGCGGGGATGAGGACGGGACTTCCTTGCCGTGTTATAATGTGATAGTTGTAATCCGATTGCCATGCCAGACCGGGGATCGGATGCTTGAAAGCTTGAACAAGGGGGGACTGTTTTCGTGGACTGCGCAGCATCGGGAAAAGAAGGAAGTGCTCGACTACAACTTTCTTACGCCGGACACTTTTTATTTACGGATCCACCTTCCCGGACGATGCATTGTCATCGGGGAGGCAAACTGATTTTCTTTCGCACCGGTTCCTGCCGGATGCGGTTCGAGTCCCGCCGGGATCTGGAATGCCGCGCCGCGCAGGTGCTGGTGATGCCGCCGGGAACGGCACATCAGCAATGCGACCACACGCCGGATTGCGAGGCCTATTATCTGGTATTGGAGGAAGCGTTTCCTCCGGAGAATTTTTCATTGCGAATGATTTCATTCGGCGAGGACGCATTTATCGAGGAGTGGTTTCGCCAGATTTTCGTATTGTACAAGAATCATGAATCCGAGACCGCCTCTTCTTTGCTCTCGCTGCTGTGGCGGCGATTGCTCGAAATCGAGAACCGTTTCGAGGTGCGGCGAACGATTCATCCGGCGCTGCTCAAGGCGGTCGAACAAATTCAGCATCATTACGGCGAGAATCTTTCCGTGAATGAAATCGCCTCGAACTGCGCCGTCAGCGTGAGTTTGCTCAATTTGCTCTTCAACCGGCAGTTCAACGTCGGGCCGCGCCGTTATCTTCTTTCATTGCGGATGCGCGAGGCGCGACATCTTCTGCTCGACAACCGTTACCGGATCGGCAAGGTGGCGGAATTGACCGGTTTTCAAAGCGCCAATTATTTCAGCCGGGCATTCAAATCCTATCACGGGATTACCCCGGAGGAGTATCGCAGTGCGCCGTTATCGGAGTTCACGGAGCGGGTGACATTTTTCAAGTGAGTGTTCTTTCTGTTCGATATGGCCGTTTTTCAGAAAAGCGGCAACTGTCGGTCGACCAGGCTGGTCATGCGCTGTTCAACGAGCCGGTCATCCGGCGAAAGCGTGCCGCTCAGCAGCGGGGAGGCCGGATCACACTGTGAACTCTGCCGCATTGCCGAAGCCGGAGAGGCGTTGGCGTAGCAATATAGACAACCGTGACGGCAGGTGTTGTAGGCGCCGATGTCGATGGCGGCGGCGCAGCCGCAGTTCGGGCGTTGATTCCGGTCTTTCCCCACCGTGAGGCGTTCGCCGCCGCGCAGACGCGAAATCCGTTCCGGATCGATGCAGCGGGCCTGTCCGATGCCCGCATGAGCGAGTTCCGGTGTTTCACAGCAGGCGTTGAGCGTGATGCCGTATTTTTTCGCGACGGCGGTGAGTGCCGCGGCGAGTTCAAGTTGTTGCGCGGCAGTCGGCAGCGTAAAATGGATGTGGCGCATGTTGCGCGCCGTCTTCCGGTACAGGTCAAGAAAGCTGATGACGCATTCGTCCGTCGAGGAAACCAGTTTTTCTGCAAGGAATGTGAAGTTACGGATCTGTTCGGAAAACGATGAGCGTTCCGTCAGAATGATCGGGTCGTAACGCCAGACGACCGCATTTCGGCCGAACTCCTTCGCGAGCGCGGCAAATGTCGCACAGAGCTGTTCACGATCCGGCACTTCCGGTTCGAGTTCCGGATCGTAGCCATTGACGGTGAATTGAAAATAAAATGGAATCCGTTCCCGCAACTGCCGCAGCTCCGAAACGTATGCGGTGAACATCGGCGCCGGATTCTTGCTCCAGAAGACGATTCCGTCAACCACATCCGGCGTCAGTTCGACCCGGTGCACGGTGCGCGAGTCGACCGGATTGCGGACTAGAACGAATCCCGCCCGCATCCGGCGGAAGAACCATTCGCTGTAAAAGGCTGGAATGTCCGTTCTGCGGCTGGCGCTGATGAGCATCGCTGTTCTCTCCCGAATTGTGTTTGAATCAAAAAATAAAGTCATCTCAGTAAAAAGTCAAGCCGACGGGATTTCCCTGCGGTATGTGTAGCTGACGGTGCCGCACCCGGAAAACGGCTGGTTTGATGGCGGAAAAACGACCGGACCTTTTTCGTCCGCATAAGGAAAGGTGGGCGGGCGTTCTTAGGAAAGTTCAGGAAGAGCTGCCGGTGTGGCGTTCCGAACAGAGATTCGCTCAGCACGAAGCGTAAATCGCCCCCAGAATGTTGAGGAGTGAAAACGCCAGCGTGAAAAGCGTCAGACAAACTGCCTGAGCGAGATATTTTTTCCGATCCCGGGCGGTAGCTTTTTCCCGGCGAGCCCGGAGATATCGGGCGAATTGGAAAATTATCAGAGTCGCCAGCAGCAGAAGCTCGGCCTTGTGCGCGGAACCATTCGAAAACGTCACCTCCAACGGCCAGATGCTCCCTGCCAGCGCCAGCAGCAGCCAATCCGCCCAGGCGGGGCGGGTCAACGACAAAACCAGCAGGATCGCCGCAGTTGCCGGGAATACGAAAATGGAGATTTGCCCGAACAATTCCAGAAGTGAAAACAACGTTGTCATGCGTTCTTCGAATCCTTTCCGCCGCGGATGAAACGTTGATAAATGACCACCCAGCATCCGAATACTCCGACAATGGCACCGTAAATCATCCATGCGACTGCGGGATTGTCCTGCCATCCGGGTTCGCAGATCACTTCACAGCGGCCGTCGTTGTGCGGAACGCCTTCGGGAATTCCCCACAAAGCCGCGGGAATGTTGTAAAGCTTGACCTCAAGGAGCGGAAGTTCCGCGAGCGCGTGAAAGTCGGTAAGTGCGGGAAGATCCCACAACGTGAGGGAGAAGATCCTGGAATCTTTCAACGCGTCGAGCGTTTCGATTTCCAATTCCCCCAGTTCCAGAAATTTCAGGTTCGGCATCTCCGGCAGGATCAGTTCGCGTCCTCCAATTCCGACAAATCGCGCATGAACGACGTTGGGGAAGCGCAGATGTTTGAACTCTTCGAATCGCCATTTATTTTCCGTCGTTTGCGGATTCCCTTCCCGCGGGAGAATGGAATTGGATGCGAAGAAAAAGGTTTGCAACGTTTCAGGGGGGAATTCGGGAAGTCTTGCCAGTTGCGGCGTGTTCAAGTCGAGGTACTCGAGCGTGACATCCGGCGCCAACTGAATTTTTTCGAGCTGTTCGGCCTGAAAAATCGCCAGTTTCCGGAGTTTCGGAGCGCCGCGCAGATCGAGTGTTCTGCCGTGCAGTTGAGCGATAATCAGCGTCTCCAGAACCGGAAAACTCCGGCCATTGAGGTCTGAGGCGTCGATGACGCCGCCGAGAGTTCCGTTGATTTCGGTTAAGCGGTCGGTCGGCAGCAATTGGAAATTGGTGACGTTGCCGCGGAATTCGAAGGTGTTCAAATGAAATTTCATCAGCGGGGCAAGGTCGATCGCCTGGTCATCCGGATTCCGGCAGTGCAGGGTGTTCAATTCGATATGACGGAAATCCAGCTCCGGCAGTTCCGGGATCTCCCGGCAGTCGTCAACTGGAAAAATCGTCAGTTTCCCGTATCGTGATGGATCCCATTTCCGGAGCAGTTCAGCGGCGGGATCGGGTTCGCTCAGCAGCAGATCGCAGGAGCTGTACCGCAACGGAAGCGCTTCAGCGGCAGGAATTCCACTGAACAGCAGCACTCCAAAACAGAGAGAAAGGAATTTCAGAAAGCGTTTGCAGGGGGGCATTCCGACGAATCCTTTCTCCTTTCGGCGTTCGACGATTCTTCGCTGGGGGAAAATATAACGTTGTTCTCCTTCCTTTTCAAATTTTCTTTCCGGTGTGGCAGTGGGCATTCAAAGAAAATCTTATATCGGGAATGGCGAAATTGTTTCACTTCCGGAATTTCATGCCAATTTGTGGTGAAACGCGGAGAGCGGAGGTTTCGTCTCGCGTCTTACGCTCCACTCACGTTGGATGCCGTCTCCGGCGGGGAAAGGTGGAGGCTCTGCCGAATGCAACGTTGATTTGATTCATCGCGTCTGCCGGAGCGATGTGTTTCGCATCCGGGCAATCGAACAAAGCCGCATGGGGCGAAGTGCTCTTTCTGAAAGCCAGTTGAACGACTCCTGTTTCCACTTCCTTTCGATCTGGAACGAGGATGTTTTCGGCCGGCGATGGAAAACATATTTCATCATGGATAAATCTTCGGACGAAGAAAATGGCTATTGGAAATGCGACGATGTGGCGCAATCTATCGGGAATGCTTTTTCCGGCCGTGTTTCGCCGTGTGATAACGCAAATATAAATGCTGAAAACGCTTCTGGAGAGTGATCTTAATTTTCCCTGCGGTGATTGAAACTGCGATTGCTGTTACGGTTTTCCGCGGATTGCAACAAGACATTCACATCCCATCTGGAATGCGGCGGAGAAATGAGAATGCATGGGCGGAAATCCGGACATAACTAGATTATTTTAAGGGACATGTGGCGCAGAAAGAAGCAGAGTCCGGTCACATGGATTTTTCTATAAGAGTTCATCCGTTTTCGTTCGTGGAGAGTGGGAATGAATTTTGAAAAACGGCAGTGCGATGGCAAGGTCGATGGCGAGCTGCCCGATTCCCCGATGAAATGAAAAATGATTGCTCTCGCAGCAGCAATCTTCTTTACATATTCAAACTAAAAAACATTGGAAACTCAGTAAGTTACTCTGCCCGTTCATCATTCTGGTTTCATGGATGCTCCTGCTTTTCCGGTTCGCCGCCTATTTTGACGGAACCGCAAACGGGGCATTCAGTATTACCGTATTCCCGGCGGCTTTGGCAGTATGCCGTACTCTGTATGGTGGTAATCTGTGCTGTGCAGTAAATGTTGTCACGCCCAAAGCAATATACACATACGGGAAAGCGGAATATCATCTTTCCATAGTGTTTTACCCGTTCCGCCGGTGCAGCGCGTTGTAACATGTTTTGCCGATGGAATAAATCACGGATGAAATTCCAAGAACGCAACTTGCCGTGAAAATATATCTCACCATGATGGATGCCCGGGAGGAACACGTCGGTGGATCGAGAATTTCCGGAACGGAAAAAATATAAATACAATAGAAAAAAACAGCCATATATATGAGAAGAAACAGTGTTACCGTCATGTTGCACAGCGTAATTGCGATGTTCACTGCATGGATGACTCCGGGGGATATTTTCGACCGGAAAAATAAACCGACCAACAGTGCCGCTGGAATCAAAGCCATCTGAAGATAGGTATAATCTTCGGGGAAATAAGGCGCGGGAACTTCTTCCAGCAACAGTGCGTCCACAACGAGGGGAAGAGCTGTATCTTTTCTTGTATATGAAAAAAATAAATACCTGCACATGAATTCCACGCACATGCCGGCAATTACCGCATAGCTGACGGAAAAAAGAACTTTTATATCTTGAAAACCAATTATTTTTTTCATTTCGGTTTTGTCTTCGGTTAAGCTGAAACAAGAAGAATACAGAGCGTTGTAATGCGGTCAAAAAATTCAGTTCATCAGGAAATCCGGGATTTCAGCGATTCCTTTTAACATAAATATACCAGACAAGCCAGTAAATCAACAGCGTCGGCAATAACAGCCAGTACATCTGCCGGAAAATGGATATGAAAATGCATTCGCCAAGTGCGATAATCAGCAATTTAAATTTCAAACCATCATTCTTTTTGCAGTTAAGAACGAGGATCGGATATCCCGCCACGGCTATGAACATGAGAATTCCGGAAAGAACATTCATCTCCTGCGCCTCCTTTCCAACTTGGAAACCTGCCGTATCGAACGATTGGTGCCGGTACTCCGAATTTACTATATATCCTGTCGGTGGCCGTTTGCAAGTTCTTAAAAGGTTATTTCTCCCAAATCCCGCTTCCAAACCGAAATCCGCATGTGACGGACAAGTTCGTTATCATCGACAAGCCAATTTTACCTGCGTTGAAAAAAGTTGCCGAACCGATCTGGTTACAGGAGCCGACCGTGGCGGGCGGATGGCGAAACAAAATTTGAGGATCGACAGTTGCCGGAAAGCCGTCATGCCCATTCGTCGGACAGATGGTCAACTCCACTGTTTTTTTGATTTTTCAATGAAAAATCTTCATTCAGGTTGTATCTTTCGCAAATGCTGATATATTGCCTGGTAACCCGGATGCGCCGGAGCCAAATTCCGGAAGGAGAAAATAAGGTTTTTCGACACTTTGAACAGATTGTCCGAGACTTTCACGGTCTCGGAATTCCGTAAGAGAAGTGCCGGCAGGAGTGAGACGCAGCTCAGAGACGCTGTGGACAATCCTGCGGCAGTAAAATACAGGAGGACAACCATGCAGAAACCGTTTTTTCTTGCTTTCTGTATTGTCGGGAGCTGTTTCCTGGCGGTTGCCGCCCCCCGCCCTTCGGCGGAATCAGGAGAAACGTATCAACTGAGCACACACATTCTGGATGTCAACCGTGGGGCGCCGGCGTCGGGAGTCCCGATCATCCTCTTTCGACAGGGAGCTGATGAATCCTCATGGGTCCGCATTGCCGAGGGGGTGACGGATCGTAACGGCAGGATCGGCAATTTTCTTCCATCCGGGCACTCCAACGACGGGATTTATAAACTGAAATTTGAAACCGGAAATTATTTCAGGGAACAGAAGCTCGACTCCATTTATCCGTTTGTGGAAATCGTGTTTGAAATCAAAGACGACGGTCATTATCATATTCCCATTACGATCTCGGCCAATGGTTACGCCACCTATCGCGGGAATTGATTCCTCCGGGAGGCGACCGCGGGGGGCGGGGCGGCGACGAATTTCTCCCATAATGCGCTCGAGACCGTTATTGTGGTTCTTAATCTGCTCCAGTGCTCATATGGGAAGTTCATATAGAGCAACGTCTCCTCCACACGGGTTTTACAAAGCCGGTAGTCTGCTGTAATTTCATAGTCTTCTATTTTTCAATCATAAGTGAGGCGTCTCTTGGTTGCTGTTTCTTCAAGCATGCAGAAAGTTGCTCTCCTGGATTCATTGTGTCTGCCCGAGTACTTTCTGCAACGTCAAGACGCTCGTGACGTCCTTGATTGTTCGTCCCGACGGTAATCAGAATAGAAATGCTCAAAATTTCTCCGCCTTGGCTTCGCGTCAGATAGACACCATGAAGTTTGGCATGGCTCGTCGGTTTCCATATGCGAGAACGCATCCAAGATATCCCGTTCCGTCAGGATCCGTCCAAATTTTTCTCATCGATTTTAACTCCGGAGAATGTCTTGACATTTTCTTACTTTACATTTTTTCACGGCCAGTTTCCCTTTCTATTGATTACGGTTTAACCACTATAGTAGTCCGTTGGGAGCCGCAGTTCATATTTCTGGCATTTCTCTCAAAATGCATGTAATGTTTCGGACGTTATCAAACCACCTGGAGATTCTGAAAAAATGGGATTTTGAATCAGGGACAAAGCCCGGGTTCAAAATCCCGCTTCCTCCAGATTCTGGATTTCTTTGATACACGGCATTATTGTTCCCCTCTGGGAGCATGCAAACGGCTCGCAACTTGAGCCGGCCGACAGCCTTGCAGGGGCTCGGAGAGGAAAAGAGGATCACTTCAGCGGCAAGTTTTTAACTCCAAGCTGCTTAAAGATGTCGTAACGGTCGTATTTGGCTCGCTTTTCAATGATTTTCCCCGTGTCGTTAAAAGTGAGCCAGGTCATGAAGTCCATCATGATATGCTTTTTCGGAGTGGGCACTCCATGCCAGGAATCCCCGAGAAGTGTGCCCTCAAATGTGAGGTAGACCGCCACGAAATCACCATCTGCCGCGATTCTTTCGACTTTCATTTTGAAATCTCCGGCGGGATCCATATTGGCCCGTTCGTAATCAATGAATGCCTGCAGACCTTCCAGTTTTGTATGGATCTGCGGATAATAGACGAAATTCTCATCGCAGAGTTCGAAGAGCTTGTCATATTGTTTGCTGGCAATCCGTTCATAAAACTTTCTGGCGGTTTCCTTGTTCATCGCGGTTTTCTGATCGCTCATGATTTTTTCCTTTCCTGATTTGTAGAGGTTGAGGAGTTGTTGTCCGATCCTCCGGAGATGAAGAGCTGTCACATCCCCGAAGGAATTGTATTTCAGGGATTTATTCCTTCTGCTTATCGGGGCATTGCGTAGTCGGGGATTCCGTCTCCAGCGTGGCGTGGCTGATTCCGTGTTCGGAAAGCTCCTCGTGCAGACGCTTCCGGGTCTCCTCCCATTTCCCCACGTCGCGGAGAACGACATGTGCGGTCAGGGCGTTTTCCGTCGTGCTGATCGGCCAGATGTGGAGATGATGAATCGCTTCCACATTCGGATCCTCCAGCAGATGCTCCCGGATGGTCTCGACGTGAATCCCGGCCGGAACTCCGTCCATTGCCAGACGCACGCTCTCTTTCAGGAGTCCCCACGTGGAAAAGAGAATCACCACGGCGATCGCCAGCCCGATCAGCGGGTCGACGATGTTCCATCCGGTCCAGAGAATCAGAACTCCGGAAAGAACCACCCCCACCGAAACCAGCGTATCGGCCAGCATGTGCAGATAAGCGCCTTTCACATTCAGATCATGTTCCTTTTCCCGCTGGAAGAAGAACACAGTCAACCCGTTGATGACCACCCCGATGCCGGCCGTGATGATGATCGGCCAGCCTCCGACTTCCGCAGGCGAGAGAAACTTCCGGATGCACTCCGTCACAATCGCCCCCACGGCGACCAGAAGGATCGCCGCATTCAGCAGCGACGCCCAGATCGTTCCCTTCCGGAGCCCGTAGGTGTAGTTCGGGAGATAACGCTTTTTCGCCAGCAGAAATGCGACCAGGGAAATCAATAGTCCGCTCACGTCTCCGAGGTTGTGTCCCGCATCTGCGAGCAGTCCCATTGAGTTGAAGAGGAATCCCGCCGTGAATTCCCCGATGACAAAGAGCGTGTTCAACACGATTCCGAACAGGAATGCGCGCCCCTTGACCGCATCCGCGGAAAGTTCGTGATGGTGATGATGATGTTCATGAACCGACATGATCTAGATTCCTCCCGTTCAGAATTCGCAGACATCCCCGTCTTCCGGCACAAGGAGCCGCGTTTCCAGATGATGTTGCTGCACATAGCGTTTCAAATCCCTGCGCCAGAGCGTTTCATGACCGACATTGTCCATGTGGCTGGCGATGACGACGGCATGTGGAGCGTGATCGAGCACCGCCTGAACGTCTTCCAGGTTCATGATGATCCGACCGAAGCCGCGGATGGTCGCCGCTGCCGCGTTCACCACGATTACATCGGGTTTGAACGAGTCGAGCGCGGCTTTCACATAGTCGCACCAGATCGTATCTCCGACGAGATAGAGGGTTTTCTTCTCTGCCGGATGGCGCATCACGACGCCGCAGGCGGAACTGCGCAGCTCCATTTTTTCATACAGCAGCCCGATGTTTCCGGGCTGGCCATGCAGGCAGTCGGTTTTGGTAAGCTGGACTCCTTTGAATTCCACTCCGGCATATTTCAGAATCCGGACATCCTGAAATCCCTTCGCCAGCAACGTCTCCCCGTCGAGCTCGTCCTGCACGAAAATCACCATGGATTTCGGAATCTTCTCCATGGCCGTTTCATCGAAGTGATCGAAATGCAGATGAGTCGCGATGACGGCATCCACATCCAGAATTTCGTCCAGCGGCAGCGGCAGATCACTTGCCGGACAGCGCAGATCCGGATTCGGAGACCCCGGAATCGGCGGAATCGACCCCTTGGCCCCCAGCCACGGATCCACGAGAAAACGCACCCCGCCGAATGTCACGATCGCCGTTGCACTTCTGATTTCCTGAAATTTCATAACAGCCTCCTGTTTATTTATCATTTTATAAAATATTAAATTGTTATGTAAAAAAATATCATCCCTTCAATTGCATCAGATGATCGATCAGTTGCTGACGCTGCTGCTCCATGCAGACGTTTTTTTCTTCAGGAGAGAGCCGGTTAAATGCATCGCGCGCCTCCATGAAGCGGACCATCCAGGGAATGCACGGATACGCAAGACGGTAAAAAACGTGTTTGCCACGCTTGTCGCACTCTACGACATGCGCTTTTTTCAAAACGTTCAGATGCTGACTGATCGAGGAAAATTCCTCACCGGTTCCGGTGACGAAGTCACAGACGCAGAGTTCCTTGTCCTCCAGATTTTTCGCAATCCAGAGGCGCGTCGGGTGGCCCAGCGCTTTGAATACCTCCGCGAGGTTGGCTAGTTCTCTGGTTTCACTGTTTGCCATTGAAAACTTCTCCTTTCAATATTTTATAATATAATGTAATGATAAAATTTATCAAGAGGAGGAATGACTTTTTTCTGAAATTTTCATCAGAAAGCATGGTATCCCGATTCGGATCGGGAAGTTCGTTGACTCCCGGCTGTTATCTTCCCGAACTTCCGCGATTGCGAGAGTGCTCCGGTTCGAGCGTCAATCTTCCGGACACGGATCAGGTATGCCGAGATATTGGAAGTAGTCGTGTCCCCAGTCGCTCATGGCGTTGACGATCGGAACGAGAGTTTTTCCAAGATCCGTCAGAGAATATTCCGTCTTCGGCGGGACAACCGGATACAGTTTCCGCCGGATGATTCCATCGCTTTCGAGTTCCTTCAACTGCTGGCTGAGCATTTTGGCTGTCGCCTGCGGAATGGCTTTCTGAATCTCGTTGTAGCGCATGACGGAAAAAACGTTCAGATGCCAGATGATGATGGCCTTGTATTTCCCGCCGAGCACCGCCATCGCGGCTTCCACCGAACAGTGAAACGACAACGCTTTTTTCTTGTCCATCTGAAAACCTCCACTTTTATTCCAGAAAAAAACGATTTTTCTTTTACTATATCCCGCAATGTTCCGAAAAGCAAATTCTGAGCATAAAACATATACTGTCTAAAAAGATAGTATTACACATTTATGATATTATGATACAAAATAGTACATTCTTGACAGAAAAACTTTTCGGGTTATATTGATTGAATAGAGAAATTCGATCGGATGATCCGGGAGGGTGAAATCCTCTGCTTCCCGGATCAATGCATCAAACATCAGAAAGGGAGTTGGAAAAATGAGCAGGAAAATTCTGGTTCTGAACGGAAGTCCGCGTTTGAACGGCAATACGGCGGCACTGATTGAGGAGTTCACCCGCGGTGCGGAATCCGGCGGCAATACGGTAGTTCGTTTTGATCTGGATCGGATGTCGATTCACGGCTGCAAAGGGTGTCTCGGCGGCGGCCGGAATCCTGACTCTCCCTGCGTTCAGAAAGATGATATGGAGAAGATCTATCCGAAGTACCGGTCGGCGGATATTGTGGTATTCGCCTCGCCGATGTACTACTGGGGATTTTCCGGTCAGTTGAAGTGCGTGCTGGACCGTCTGTTCGCAGTGACTGAGTCCGATCCGAACTGGGCGACTCCGCACAAGCAGACGATTCTGCTGATGGCCTCGGAGGGCAGCGGGCGGGAGAACGAGGAGCCGGTTCTCCATTACTACAAGTCGCTGCTCGGGTTTCTGGGATGGGAAGATCTCGGCACTCTGATTGCGGGTGGGGTTTTGAAACTTGGTGACATCGCGGGGCATCCGGAGCTGAAGAAAGCGTTCGCGCTCGGGGAGAGCATTCATTGAAATCAAGAAGGAGTAAGTTCCCATGAAAGTATTACTGGTCAACGGAAGTCCCCATCGGGACGGCTGCACATTCACCTCTCTTTCCGAGGTGGCCGGTGCATTGAACAAAAACGGCGTCGAGTCGGAGATTTTCTGGATCGGCAACCGGGCAATTCAGGGATGCATCGGTTGCTGGAAGTGCCAAGGTGAGGGGGCGGACGGCTGCGTGTTCCGAGAGAAACTTTATACGGATTTTGTAACAAAGATGAAAGAGAGCGACGCCCTGGTCATCGGCGCACCCGTCTATTATGCGGGTCCTCCGGGGGCACTCTGTGCGATCCTCGACCGGGTGTTTTTCTCGGCGTCGGAATATTTTCAATACAAACCCGCGGCCTGTGTGGTCAACTGTCGCCGCGGCGGAGCGAGCGCGACATTCGACCGCTTGAACAAATACTTCACCATTCTGCAAATGCCGGTCGTCTCAAGTCAGTACTGGAACTCGACCCACGGGTTGACACCGGACGAGGTCAGACGCGACCTCGAAGGACTCCAGACCATGCGCACCCTGGGGAACAATATGGCGTATCTGCTTAAAAGCATGGCGCAATCGAACCTGCCGCGCCCGCCGCAGGAGCCGTGGGTTGCAACCAATTTCATCTCGTAAGCACAGGATCTGCGCTTGAGGAAATCATCGACATTCAATTTCAGATGAACCGCGCCCGGGTGATGTTCTGATGATCGAGGAGAACTTGGCAGTGGTTCGCGTGCTGGAAGAAGGCTGGGGCGGCAGGCTCGACTTCATCGATGTGCTGCTGACGCTGAAGCCGGACGGGCAGTGGAAGTGTGCAGGGATAGGGCAACCCGTCTGATCGGCGGGAATAGACTTCATTTGTCTTCCCGCTCAAAAGAGCAGCCGCAACGGGATGAGTCGCTCCCGTTACGGCTGCTCACAACGCCCTCTCCGACGCACTGATCATTTCAGAGTTGATTGGAAAAATCCTTCGATCTTGTCAAACGGAATTTTTTCAAAATTGTCGTAGAGATCCACATGGGAAGCGCCGGGAACGATCATCAACTCCTTGTTGCTCCCGGTCAGCTTTTTGAAGGCGTCTTCGCTGAAATAGCGGGAATGAGCCTTTTCGCCGTGAATCAACAGACATGCCGAACGGATTTCGCTGCTGTACGTAAGAAGCGGCGTGTTGAGAAACGAAAGAGTCGAAGTCTTGTTCCATCCCCGGTTGGAGTTCAGGGAACGCGCGTGATAGCCACGCGGCGTTTTGTAGTAGGCGAAATAATCCTTGACGAACTGCGGC
>CALXNS010000090.1 GCA_944389815.1 uncultured Victivallis sp.
CAAAAGCCATAACAGCCATGCTCGAAAACGCATGCGCTCCCCCGAAAACAATTGTCACTGCAACTCAATCTATCCCGGAAAACGGCAAATGCAAGTTCGATTTCTTGGGAAAACAATTTTTTTGAAAAAAAAATGGAGCGAGTGACCGGAATCGAACCGGCGACAATCACGTTGGCAACGTGATGCTCTACCAACTGAGCTACACTCGCACTTTTTCATCCCGCTGCAATTCCCCTCTCTCCCCGTCCGCCGTCACGCAAACGATAAAACTGGAGCGAGTGACCGGAATCGAACCGGCGACAATCACGTTGGCAACGTGATGCTCTACCAACTGAGCTACACTCGCATCCCACAGGGTTCTGCAACGTCCCCTAATATAACCTTGCTTTAATATCTTTCAAGCTCAGGGACGAAAAAATCCGAAAAAAAATATTTATTCATTTCTTCCATGCGCATTTTTCCGATTCCAGCCGCCCGGTTCGGGTGCCGCAATCATTCGTAGCGCAGCGCTTCGATCGGATCCAGGCGCGACGCCTTCCACGCCGGATAAAATCCGAAAACGATCCCTACCGCAGCCGAAACCACCACCGCCGCAACCACCGCTTCGGGGCTCGACGCCACCGGCCACGTGAGATAACGGTTCACCAGCAGCGCCGCCCCGTGCCCCAGAAGAATTCCAACAATCCCGCCGAGAAGACACAAAACGATCGATTCAATCAGAAACTGCTGAAGAATGTCGCGCGATCGCGCTCCCACCGCCATGCGCAAACCGATTTCACGGGTACGCTCCGTCACCGATACGAGCATGATGTTCATGATGCCGACTCCGCCGACAATCAACGAAATCAACGCCACTCCCAGCAGCAGATTGGTCATCACCGTCGTGGTTCCGGTCAGCATGCTCATGAATTCGGCCGAATTGCGGATCCGGAAATCGTCCGGATCTTCCGGCTTCAAACGATGCCGTTCCCGCAGCAATGCGGTCACTTCGTCGATCGCGGCGTCCACCTTCGTCGGCGTCGCCGCCGTCAGCATGATCTGATCGATCTGAATGAATTTCGGAATCAGAAGCGTGTCGGTTTCCAAATTGGAATCCGGTTCGGGGTAGAAGGCGATCCCCTCCCCTGGATAAAGATCCGAAGGACTCGTTGCCGCCGTGCTGGTCGTATTCGTCGCAGTACCGGTCTTGAGCCCGGTCAGGCGCAATCGCGCGGTCGTCCACGGCAGGATGATCACGTCGTCCTCATCCGAACCCATCATGTTGGCGCCCTTGCTCACCATGGTGCCGACCACCCGGAAGGTCGTGTCCTTGATCCGCAGTTCGCTGTCGATCGGCGAATTCCCGCCGAAAAGCTCCCGCGTGATCGTCGAACCGATCACACACACACGCGCCCGGGACGCCACCTCGCGATCGGTGAAGAAACGCCCCTCATCCACCGTCCAGTTGCGGATCGTGAAAAAATCCGGCGACGTGCCGATGATCTGGTTGGGCGCGTAATTCAAACTTCCCGAAATCGCCTGATACCCGCGAGCATTCACCACCGGAACCGCCGTTCCGACCGAGAGACATTCGCGCAGAATCGCATCGCAATCCTCCGGCGTGAGCGACATCTGTGTCCCTGATCCCTGACTGACGCCGCCCAGCCGGAACGCGCCCGGCAGAATCAGAATCGTATTCGCCCCCATCTTCTCAATCGATTCGCGAATCGACTGCGACGAACCGGTGCCGATCTCCATCATCGTAATGACTGCGGCGATGCCGATCACGATCCCGAGCGTCGTCAGCAATGCCCGCGTGGGATTCCTGCGCAACGCTTTCAGCGCAACGTTGACTGTGCTAAAAATCGTCATCGTTTCTCCTCCCCTTTCCCGTGAAACGCTCCGGAAACGATCCGGCCGTCCTGCACGTGAATGACCCGTTTGGCGAAACCGGCGATCTCCACCGAGTGCGTCACCAAAATGACGGTGATCCCCTCCTCGTTGAGCGAACCGAACATTTTCATCACATCCTCGCTGGTTCGCGAATCCAGATTCCCGGTCGGTTCATCCGCGAAGATAACCGGCGGACGGTTGATCAGCGCCCGCGCCACCGCCACCCGCTGCTGCTGACCGCCGGAGAGCTGCGACGGATAGTGCCCGATCCGGTCACCCAAACCGACGCGCTTGAGCATTTCGATCCCCCGCTTCCGGCATTCGCGATGGGAAAGCCCGCCCGCGGTATACGCCAGAGGCATGATTACGTTATCCAGCGCCGAAGTACGCGGCAGCAGATTGAAACTCTGAAACACGAATCCGATCTTATGATTGCGCACCAGCGCGCGCCGGTCGCCCGACGCCCGTCCGACCTCTTCGCCGTCCAACCGGTAATCCCCGGAAGTCGGCCGATCGAGGCAGCCGAGTATATTCATCAGCGTACTCTTCCCCGAACCGGATTCTCCCATCAATGCGACGTATTCGCCCCGGTTGATCTCCAACGTGATCCCCTTGAGAACCGGTACGTCGATCTCTCCAAGGAAATAGGTCTTCTCGATGTTCTGCAATTCGATCAGCGCCATATTGCCGCTTCTCCTCTTCTCCGCCTTACCGACGACGCCGCTGCGGCGGTTTCGGCAGGAAGGGGCTGCCGCCGGACGCCGCATCTGCATCCGAATCCTCCACGACGACGACGCTGCTTCCGGTGACCACTTCCATACCTTCCTTCAAATCACCGGAAACCACTTCCGTGACAATGCCGTCATTCAATCCGGTCACGATCTTCACCGGCGCAATGCCGTTCCCGTCACGAACCCAGACGACCCGCTCGCCGGGTTCGGTCTGAATTTCCGGAGCGGATTCCGGCATATAGCGCAGTGCGGCATTCGGCACGGTCAACACATTTTTGCGGCTGTCGCGGATAAATTTGACCGAGGCGGTCAGATAGGGCAGCAGCCGGCCATTGGAATTATCGGTCGAAACTTCCACCACGTAGGTCACCACGTTCTGCGACATCGTCGCGTTGTAACGGATTTTGTGAACCTCTCCCTCGAACGATTCATCCGGAAACGCATCGACGGTGAACGTTACCGCCATCCCCGGATGGATGTTGCCGATGTCGGCTTCGTTGACCGAAACCCACACCTGCATGCGTTTCAAATCCTTCGCAATCAGAAACAGACTTGACGCGCTCATATTGGAGACCACCGTCTGCCCGATGCTGACCCTGCGATCGATGATCACGCCGTCCACCGGACAACTGATCACGCAATATTCCAGATTCCGCGTCGCCTTGTCCAGCGCTGCTTCCGCGATTGCCTTCGACGCCTTCGCCTCTTCCAACGCCGCCTCGCTCACGGCGATATCCGCCTGGGCGGTCAGATACTCCGCCTGGGCGCTGTCATATTCGCTCTTGGCCACGGAGCCTTTCGGATAAAGGTCGCTGGCACGTTCCCAGTTGCTCTTGGCCAGAAGATGCTGCGCCCTGGCCTGTTTAATATTGGCCTCGGCACTCAGAATCGTCGCTTCCGCCTGCAGCTTCTGCGCCCGCGCGGAACGGGCCTCCGCATCATACAGCGCATCGTCGATCAGCGCCAGAACCGAGCCCTCCTTGACGATCGAACCGTAGTCGACTTCCTTGCCCTCACTGTCAGTGCCGAACGAAACGATCTTGCCGCTCACCTGCGCTCCGACGTTGACCAGTTCCTCCGGTTCCACGGTGCCGGTTGCGGAGATCGTGCTGGAAATATCCATGCGCGCCACCTCTTCCGTGCGGTACTGGATGATCGTCGGCTTGTTGAGATACCTGCGATATCCCCAGTATCCGCCGGCAGCCAGACCTGCCAGAATCAGCAGAATTACTACGATTTTCAACAATTTCTTCATGATCTTCCTTTCCCGCTGAAAAAAATATTCTCTTTGCCGGTATTAACGAAACTATTTCCGATTTATTGCCCTCTTTCATAAAAAAC
Source organism: uncultured Victivallis sp. (assembly GCA_944389815.1). Lineage (GTDB taxonomy): Bacteria > Verrucomicrobiota > Lentisphaeria > Victivallales > Victivallaceae > Victivallis. The sequence continues at coordinate 3,945 of CALXNS010000090.1, forward strand.
CGTCCGGAATTCCGAAGAATTCCCGGACGGTCTTATCATCTGCCGTCGACAAGCCGAAGTTACGAACTTTCGTTTATTGCGCGGCACTGAACTTCTGCTCCATATCCGCATAAAGCCCATTCATGGCCTTAAGTTCTTCATGTGTACCGATTTCAGCAATTCTCCCCTTATTCAGCACCACGATGCGGTCAGCGTTCCGGATCGTCGAGAGCCGGTGTGCGATCACGAAGGTCGTCCGCCCCTTGACCAGCCGGTCCAGCGCCTGCTTGATCTGCGCTTCCGATTCCACATCGAGCGCGCTGGTCGCCTCGTCAAGAATCAGCACCCGGGGATCGCGCAGCAGCGCCCGCGCAATCGCGATGCGCTGTTTCTGTCCGCCGGACAACCGGGCGCCGTTCTCCTTGACCTGGGTGTTGAGCCCGTCCGGCATCGCCTCGATCATTTCGAGCAGATCGGCGCTGCGGATCGCATCCATCAATTCGAACTCATTCGGATTGACCCCGTAACAGATGTTCTCCCGGATCGTGCCGTCAAACAGCAGCGTCTCCTGCGTCACCACGGAAATGAACGTGCGGTAACTGCGGAGATCGAGATCGTTCATGTCGCGTCCGTCGAGCAGCAGCCGTCCGGTCGTCGGCCGGACGAAGCCGATCACCAGATGGGCGATCGTCGATTTCCCGGCGCCGGAAGGACCGACGAAGGCGATCGTTTCTCCCGGCGTGACATGCAAATTGATGTCTTCAAGCGCATGCGCCTCGCTGCCAGGATACTGGAAACTTACGTGTTCGAATCGGAAATCGCCCTTCACATCCTTTACCTGCGGTTTTCCCGCATTGAGTTCGATATCCGGACACTCGAGCACTTCGCCGATCGACTTGACCGATTCAAGCCCCTTGGTGATGGCCGGAAGACAGTTCATCGCCGTCAGCACCGTGCCGGTGATCTGACTGAAATATCCGGTCAGCAGCCCGATGTCGCCGACGCCGATATTCATGATGCCGCGCTTGTAGAGAATTGCGATCAGCACCAATGTTACCAGGTTGAACAGCATCAGCAACACCCAGTTCACCGAACCGAACACCGAATTGATGTAATCGACCTTCAATCCGGTTTTGCGGATTTTCTCCAGCCGTTCATTGACGCGATTGATTTCGACATCCTCGACGTGGTGGGCGCGGGTGATCGGAATCAGACGAATCATCTCGGTGACCTTCCCGGACATCTCCTCGATGCTCTGCCGGAAATCCCGGTTGCGCTGCGCCATCTTTTCGCGGATCATCAGAAACAGCCACACAGCCAGCGGCACCGCCGCAACGTAGAACAGCACGAAAAACGGCGATTTGATCAACGTCACAACCACCGCGACACCGAGCGAGAGCAGCAGATGCGGCACGGTGTCGAGCAGCATGCGGGTCATGTTTTCGATTCCCTCGACGTCGCGGGTAACCTTGTTCTGGAGCGACCCCATCTTGGTCGACGTGTGATACGGAATCGACAGATGCTGCAGCCGGGTACAGAGCGCCGAACGCAGATTGCGTTCGACGTTCCGGCACGGGACGCTCATCAGATGCACGTAATAAATATGGGTCGGAATATTCTGAACGATCACCACAAAACCGATCCCGAGAATCTCATACAATCTTGTATAGATCTGATCCGCCGACAGTCCCGGTTCGGTAATCATGTTGATCACCTCGGCCGTCAGGATCGGCAGCACGAAAACCGGCGACGCCTTGACCATGTACATGATCCAGATGAAGATGAACCGCCATTTGTATTCGGCGTAAAATCCCAGGTAATTCTGAAACGCGCGACGATTACGGTATTCGCGATGCAATAATTCTTTCATGATTCCAGACTAAACCAACTTGACTTCTTAAACTCTATTTTCCGCTGCATCCATTTCGACACGAAATACGGATGCGACCAAACCCGGTTCTCACCTCAGAGTCCCCCGGGTTCAGGGTCGCATCCGCCTGATGCATTCCCGGAAAAAAACGTTCCGGGCCGCCGCCGGAATCAAACACTCCGGCCATCGGTACCGCCGCCGAAACACTTCGGCGGCAGACCAAATCCGATTCGATCGCTCGTACTTCTCACCGCTTCGGACACTCATAGTCGAACCTCTACGGATTATGTCGATTTCCTTCGAATCCGGAAACGCGAAGGGGAATCGTCTCCCCATTTTCCGCGTCAGATAATCGTATTCTCCGTCTCGCCGTCGAAGAAATGCGCCTTCGGCAGCAGCACGGCGAAACTCACCTGCGAACCGACTTTCACCTCCTTGTGCGGATCGACCCGCGCCACGAAGGAGTTTCCGCCGGTATTGAGATAAACGTACGTTTCCGAACCCATCGGTTCGACCACCTCGATCCGGGCGCTCACCCGCGGCATACCGGAGGCGGCTTCGGCCTGTTCGGTGCCGATATCCTCGGGGCGGACGCCGAAACAAACTTTTCGATCGACAAAGGGTTCGAGTTTCTCCTTCCATTCCGACGGGATTTCAAATTCGAAACCGGTTTCCACGAAGAAAATCGCCCCGCCACGGCGCACGATCACTCCGTCAAAGAAGTTCATCGGCGGCGTTCCGATGAAACCGGCGACGAACTTATTGCACGGCTTATCGTAAAGCGTGATCGGTTCAGCCACCTGCTGGACGACGCCGTCCTTCATCACGCAGATCCGGTCGCCCATCGTCATCGCCTCGACCTGATCGTGCGTCACGTAGATCATCGTGCTTTCCAGCTGCTGATGGAGTTTGGAAATTTCCGTACGCATCTGAACACGCATCTTCGCGTCGAGGTTCGACAGCGGTTCGTCGAAGAGGAACGCCTTCGGTTTCCGGACGATGGCGCGGCCGACGGCCACGCGCTGACGCTGTCCGCCGGAGAGCTGTTTCGGCCGGCGGTCGAGATACTCCTCCAATCCGAGAATCTTCGCGGCCTCCTTCACGCGGCGGTCGATGTCATCCTTGGAGAATTTGCGCAATTTCAAACCGAACGCCATGTTGTCGTAAACCGACATATGCGGATAAAGCGCGTAATTCTGGAACACCATCGCAATGTCGCGATCCTTCGGGGCGACGTTGTTGACCACCCGGTCCCCGATCCGGATCGTCCCGCGGGAGATCTCCTCCAGGCCGGCGATCATCCGCAGCGTGGTCGATTTTCCGCACCCGGAGGGTCCGACCAGCACCATGAACTCCCGGTCCTTGATTTCGAGATTGACGTTCTTGACCGCCATGACGTTGCCGTCATAGATCTTGCAGACGTTCTCCAGAATTACTTCAGCCATTTTTCACACTCTCTTGGGTTGCGTTCCCAATGCCGGAGCGGCCACTGACGACCTGCGGGGTGTTCCGGCCGACACGGCCGGCCCGTCTCCGGGCACATTGCGAACATTTGCAATTGGAGGGAATATAATTTCACTGCGGAGAAATGCAAGCTGTTCCAGCATTGTTTTAAAGATTTTTTCACTTCTCCGCCGCTTCGGCCGCCGAGATTGCGCGGGTCAGCTCCAACGGAGTCCGGCCGCCGGCGGAGAGCCAGCTTTCGGCGATGCGACACACCTGCGCGCCGCGGCCGAGTTCGAGTTCGCGGAAAACAGCGTACGCGGCGCCGCGGCATGTCGCGGCGCCGAACTGTTCCATCCCGACGAGCACGAACCCCAGCACAAAAGCGACGAGCGCCGTAACGACCACACCGCTCAATAAAATTCGGAACATCTTCCCCAGATTTTCACGGCGCCAGATCAGATAAAACGGCGCTGCGACGACAATCACGGCGGAAATGAAATAGGTAAGCAGAATGAAATAACTCATCGTCCCGCCTCCGCTTCCGGCCGTTCCGACTGCCGGATCACTCCTCCGGGAGCCGCATTCTCCGGCACAAAGCGCAGCGGCAATGTCACCGCCTCCTCGAAAGCCGGAGCCGCCTCCGAATATCTTTCCATATTCTCCGTTTCACAGAATGATTTCAAGCGGTCGCGCAATTCCGTTTCGCGTCCGTCTTCAAGTCCGCGCGTCAGTGCGATCACGCCGCGCCGGAAGGAGTCCGCACTCCGTTCCAGAAGGAGATAACGCCACCCGAGCGTTCCGATCCCGATCACCCCGAGGATCAGAAATACCACCGTCGTCAACCGTTCCCGGCGCGTCCCGCGCAGCCGGACCAGCACCGCCAAAAACAATGCGAGCAGCACAATTACAATCGCATTCATCCCCAGAGCCACTCCGGAGAGCGGAAACGCGCACCCCAGCAGAATTGCGCCGAGCGCCATCGCCGCATGGCGAAGCACTTTTTTCCTCTGCGGCTCCGGGGCGCCGGAGTCCTGCGTATCACGGTATTGCGCATATGACCAGCCGAACAGGATGATCGCCGCGGCCAGATTCAACATCCCGGAACCTCCCCTTGTTGTTTGTTGCCTTTCGGACTCTTTTCTCATTCCGGCGGAATCGTGATGACGACAGCGGCGACGTACCGTATTCCGCCGAGTGGCAATTTCATTTCAGAAGCGCGGCAGGTAACGCAGCTTCCGGGTCTTGCCCGCCGGAAGTTCCCGCGTCATCCATTTCGAATTCCGGATCGTAAAAAGCGAATACGGCACGATCCACGACAGCGCAAAAAGAAAATACCAACCGAACACAAACGCCCAGACCGCCCGCAGCCAGCCCGCGCGCCGGGCGTAAACCATCACCGGAATCACCGCACAGATCAGCGATGAGAGCAGACTTGCCAGCAGAAATTCCGGCATGTTCTCCGCCACGATCAAGCCGCGGATGAAACCGGGAATCAACAGAAACGGCATCAACACTCCCGTCGTCAACGAAAACCAGTGCAGCAGAAGCGCCCAGCCCCGCCATCGTACCAGATTGCGCATCACAAATCCGGCCATCACGATGTCCTCGCGGATATCGCTGCGCGTCCAGCGAATCAGCATTTTGCAGATTCCGCTGTAAGTTTCCGGCACGCACGTGAGCGCCAGCGCATTGCATTGATGCACGATTCGCCAGCCGTTCCGCAGCAGCAGCGTCGCGATTGCCCGGTCTTCGCCGATCCGCGCCGGCACGCCAAGAAACGTCTGGTCGAGCCACTCGTCCATCACCGGGTCGACCGCGCTTTTCCGATACGCGCTCAATGCGCCGGGCGTACAGAAAACCGTACCGGTCACGCTCTGACCGGCACGCAGAAATTCACATCCGAAAATCAGCATCACATCCAGCAGCGACGCGATGAATCCCGCGTCACGGTTCTTCGCGCGGATGTTCCCGGCCACCGCGCCGATCCCAGGATCCGCGAACGGCGCAACCAGATTGCGCAGCGCCTCCTTTTCCGGAATCGAATCGCTGTCCACCGTAACGATAATTTCATGACGCGCCAGGCGGGCACCCGCATAAATCGCATGTTTCTTGCCCCGGTTTTCCGGCTGGTCAATCATCTGAATCCGGCCGTTGGAGGCGCGAACCGCCTTCTGAATCCATTCGCGCGTATCGTCCTGAGAGCCGTCGTTGACGGCAATCAGCTGAAGTTTCTCCGCCGGATAATCGCATTCGAGCAATGTGGCAAGCGTTTCGGCCACATGCCGTCCTTCATTGTAAGCCGGCACGATCACCGTGCAGCCGGGAAGATCCTCATCCTTCTGCGACGGACGCGGTCGATCGAACAACGCCAGAATCGCCAGCACCAGCAAATACACCAGCGTCAGCAGCAGAAATCCATTGAGCAGCAATGCAAAACAGGTGTTGACCGCCTCCGGTTCGGGCAACGCCGCCGACGGATCCTGAAGCAGAACCACCGCCGCGCTCACCGCGAAAATCGGCAACAGCAGCCACAAAACCCATTCCCGCCAGTTTGTCGCTGCGGCTCCGGCATCGGAGCCGTTCACCTGTTCCGCGGCGTCGAGCCCTTCCCCTGTCCCCTTCTCCATGACAATTTCTCCATTGCTCAATCAGAATAGAATCGTTGCGGACGATCAAAAAAACAACAGCATCGAGAAATTCGATGCCGCAATCTTCTTAATATATCACCTCTTAGCCGGAAATGCAATCCTTGCGCCTCTGAAAATGGATACGACATCCTCTCACGGTTTCATTTTAACAAAACGCAGGCGGCGTCGCCGATCACCATCACGCTCTCGACCACGCCGCCAGACAAGAGTTCCGAAACGCTTATTTTTCCTCCGAATCCTGATAGAACCGAACTGATTTCACCTCAACTACTCCCCCCGGTCCCTGATCGATCATATCCAGCCGGATGACGTTCACCGGCACCTTCGCCTTCAACCATGCATCCGGATTGCGCATATTTTTTTCCGAAGCGCGCAACGTGATCACGTGCCATTCGCCGTCGTTCTTCAAACTCGGCAGCAGCCAGGGCGTCTTGCCGTCGACCGCCCCGCCCTGAAGCGCATAATAAATCTGCCCGGAAGTCCGCGCCGGAATCCCTTCCGCGCGATAAATGATCTCCACGCAGTTGAATTTCGTCGAATCGATTTTGCAATTGACGAAATAGATCTGCGAGTCGGGCATTTCCACCTTCTGACGCAACACCCCGTCTTCCAGCGTCACGCCGGTGCCGCGCCAGTTGCCGCCGAACTTATTTTCCGCATTGAATACGACCTCATCCGCCCCTACGTGGAACAGAACTCCCGCCAGCAGCATCGCCACACACCAAATCCTCATCACTTCAAGCCTCCTTTTGAATCCATCAACTTGACCGGCAGGAACAACGCCGGATTCTTGCTTCCTTCGATTCCGCCGCCGAATGTCATGATCCGACGCCGCTGGCGCTGATCGTTGTCCACGACTGCGAGCGCCATCCGGAACGCCGCCCCGGATTCCGGCGAGAGCCGGCAGAGTTCCCACGGCAATGTGAAAGCGTATTTCGTCCGCCCGTCCGGCGTGCGGCTGATCTCATTGCGCGGCAGGCGACACACTCCGATTCTGCCGGCGTCCGGCGAAATATGGCAATACGCCTGCGCACCATCCGGTCCGTCCGAAACGGTTAATTCCACGTGATTTCCGCCCGCTCCGTCGGAGAACGCCAGTTGCAGGCCGTCGTTGCGCCAGTTCATGATGCCGCTCTCCGGAGCGCAGTGATCCTGATCGCGCACCTCCACGTCGAACCGAAGCCCCGTCTCGTCCCAGGAGAGCGAAATTTCCGCCGCGAGATCCGCCGCGCCCGCCCAGCGCGGCACCGTCGGGTCGAAGATCAACTCCATCAGCGCGGATTCCGAATCGAGCAGAATATCCGGTTTTGCCCCGTCGTCGCCGCCATTCCGCCGCAATGGAAGCGCAACTTCGTATTGCAGCGAAACTTCACCCTCGTAGAGTTTCTTCCCGCCGTCCTTCGCTTCGCGGAAGACGAGCGTCACCGGAAGTTCCCGCATCCCCGGCCGGGCCGAAAGCGGTATTTCCCGACGCAACGGAATGATCGTCTTCGCGCCCGGAGCAAGTGTGCCGGTATGAATTTCGCCCGCCGCGATCAACCGGAACGCGACGCTCATCGTATAAGGATTGCCGAGGATCATTTTCCCATTTGCCGTTTCGCCGGGCGCACCGAGGAGGGGCTCCTGCCACGCGACGAGTTCTCCGGCGGGTTTGAGCGAACCTGCCGGCGCACTCAGATAAAACGGCAGCGACGAACCGGGAATGAAAAGCAGGCCGCTTCCGCCTTCAATCCGGGTTTCGTTGCCGAATGCGTCGATCCGGGTGACGGCGGCGTCCGAATCCGACCGCACCGGAAACTGAAATGCGCCGCTCCCGCCCCGGTTCCAGAGGACGAAAAGTTCCTGACCGTCCTCCCCGACGAAACGAACGCCTTCCAGCCGGGAATCGAGTTCAGCCAATCCGGCGGGACGGCGGTTGGCCAGACGGCGGATCACTTCATTCATCGCGACGAACGCGGGCTTCGGCTGATTGTCGACCGTCACCAGCCCGAAGGAGTCGTCGGCATTGATGTATTTATCCCAGTAATCCTGAAGCATGAAATAGTTATAAAATTCGCCGCCCGCGGCCTTCGTCCAGGCGATCTTGCGGATGAGTTCGCCCGCCTGAAAATAGAACTGCTCCGCCTTCCCCTGATACGAACGCACCCCCGCTTCCGTCTGGCCGAAACTCTTCCCGGCTGGAAGCAGTTTCTTCACCGCTCCGACCGTCGCGCGGTAGGTCGAAAATCCGCCATGCTCGTGAAACGCCGCCAGATCGTAACTCGGAGCGCACTTCACATAGAGCGTCTCGACGAACCCCTTTTTCGCGTGCGGAACGCCGAGCGTCACCCCGCCGGTCGTGACCTTCAAATCCGGAACGGCTTCCTTTAGAATCGGATAAAGCAGTGAAAGCGAGTGGAAATAATCTTCGGCGCTCCCCTGATAACCGCCGAGATCAGGTTCGTTGTACCATTCGAAGTAACGCGCCTGCGGCAGCGTTTTCAAAAATGAGGCAAGATTGCGGATGTGCTCGGAAAAAAGTTCCCAGTCGCACGCGAGCGTGTTCGGCCACGGCCCTTTGCGGTTCTCCGCCGGAATCGTCCACGGCGCCACGGCGGCGGCATAATCGATCTGGAGCATGATTCCACCGTCCAGATAGGGCTGCCACATCCGGCGGAACTTCTCGTAATTGCGATGTTCCCGCGTCGGTTCGGCTATACCGCCGAGGATCGCGGCGCGGATCATGTCGGCGCCGAGCAATTTCACCCATTGCGCATGAAACGTCGCCTCGTAAGGCGCGGTGTTCACTTCCTGATCCTCCACTGAAATCCACATGGGGGTGCGATTGATCCGGCCGTCGTTCGGCTCGAACACCCCCACCCAGCCGAGATGACGCTGTACAATCCGGCAGTTGGAGATCAACCTGAGTTCGCAGCTGTAGGCCCCCCGCTGAGCAAATGCGCCGAGATCGAACGAAATACGTTTGAATTCCCCGGGGGCAAGGTGCACCGCGTTCCGCCGGGTGAGCAGTTCCCGGCCTTCGGAATCGCCGACTTTCAGTTCCAGAACGCCGTCAAAAGTTCGTTCCGGGAAAAGATTGCGCAGCCGGTACGTCAGCATCACAGTTTCGCCCGGCGCATACGCCATGCGGTCGAAATCCGGCCGGATGTGAAGCGCGTCGCCTCCGGGAGTCGCGGTTTCGAAGAAAATGTCGTCGATTTTCACTTCGCCCCGGCCGGCGTCGTGCGCATAAAGATTCAAGCTGTAAACCGAAACCGGGAATACCATTCTCTCATAACCGGAAACCGTCCCGGGGGACAATTCAAGCACATAATCGCTCCAACCCGCCCCCGCAAGCCCGAGCTTCCGGGTTTCGAATCGATTGCGTTGCGCATCCTCCAGCGTGAAGCTCAATGCGAAACCAGCTTTCCCCGCGGTGTCGGCGGAAAACCGGAGCGTGCCCTCGGGAAGAAGCGTCTTGTAAACCGCGTTCTTCGAGAACCCGGCCTTCCCTTCCGACGCGCCGAAATCGAAACGCAGAACTCCCGCGTATCCGTCGTCGCGCCGCTCGTCCGGTTCCGAACCGAAATTGAAGTCGAACGGCGACACCGCCCCGGGAGCGCCGTTCGCCGACGCGCCGCCGAGCCAGCTTGAAACATCGCTGAAATCATCCAGCATGATCCGTCGGACGACGCTCTCTTCACCACATGCCGCCAATACGCAAAAACATGCCAGAATTGTGAATATCCGTTTCATCAATATCGATTCCATTTATAACGATCAATATAGCCGCTTGAAATCTTTTCTCCGGAGACGTGCCCGTCCAGCAACAGCAGATTGAATCCATTCACGTGCGCCCGGATGAGATTGTCAAACATCTCCCCTCCGGTGATTTTGACGTTACCCTCACTGAACGAAAACTCCGCTCCGGCCTGATCGAGTGTCAACGCAGTATTGGATGGAACCGCAAACCGGCCCAGTTTCCACGGCGGCCAGCCGGCGTGCCCCTGAAGATAACCGGCAACCTCATTGCACTGCGCATAACTGATGATCGTTGGATTCAGAAAAGAACCGCCGACATTGAGCCGATAGGCATCGAGCGCACGGGATGACTCCTCGACCGTGCGCACGTCTCCCGGGCAGCGGAAAACGTCGGGATCGTTCAAATACCGGTATTGAAGCATGTACCATGTGCGCTGATTCTGATTGTTGGCAATCGTGTAATATTCACAATAAGTAAGATAATCGTCATGGTCGCCCGCATAAAGATGTACCGCGCTGCCGATCGATTTAAGATTGTTCTGACAGGAAGTCTGCTTCGCTCTGGCACGCGCCTGATTCAATGCCGGAAGCAGCATCGCCGCCAGAATCGCGATGATCGCAATTACGACCAGAAGTTCAATCAAAGTAAAATAATTCCGCCGCGGTTCCGACCAGGACAGAATTGTCCCCCGAAAAAATACATGCCTCATCTCTCACCTCCCTGGTTGCTGTTATGAAACGGTCTGAACGACTCCCGTAAAATAATTCGATCCTCGATATAACATTTCTCAGCATTCCGATCCCCGTCAAGGTTGCGCAAAACGATTTCAGCCGCTCTGCGTCCAATCTCATTCATCGGAATCGTAATCGAAGAGATCGACGGTTTCAGACATGCCAGATGACGACTGTTGTTCCAGCCGATCAGCGACAGATCCTCCGGCACCCGGATCCCGTGAAACGCGAGAACCCGGATCAGCGGAAAAAGCACCACGTCATCCGAGAGAATCACGGAAAATTCCGGTATCCGCTCCAGCAATACCGCCTCCACCGCCTCGCAGCTACGTTCCGCGGCTACGAAAATCTCTCCCGTCGCACCGCAGCACGACAACGCCTCCTGAAACCCGCGAACCCGTTCCTCCACCCCGAAACAATACGGCGCGGTAATCAGAAATGCGAGCTTCCGATGCCCGTTTTCAATACACAACTCCGTCACCTGCCGGGCGATACGGTAATCGTCTCCTTTGACGAAGGAGAGTTCCGGACTACGCGTCTCCTCCAGCGATATGACCGGAATTCCATCGTGCACCAGTTCGAGAAACAGCTCCTCCCGTTCCGACGCTGGCTGCACGATGACTCCATCCACATTCCGCCGCTGAAGGTTGCGGAATATTTTCTCCTCCTTGCCCGGGTCTCCTTCGGTGTTGCACAAAATAACATTGTACGCCTCCCCGAGCGTCTCCTCCACCGCCTTCACGATCCCATACCAGAAATCATTGTCGATGTTGTGAACCACAATCGCCACGTTGCACGTCCGCTTCAATCGGAAATTCCGCGCCTGCTCATTGCGTTTGAATCCATTGCGCGCGGCATACGACACCACCCGTTCACGCGTCCGTTCCGCCACCCGCCGATCGCCGTTCAACGCCAGCGACACCGTCGCCGCAGACACCCCGAGATTTTCCGCTATGTCGTAAATGGTCATTCCTTCATCACTCTTTCAATCGATTAAAAAAACGTTCAAAAAAAATTTAAATCGATTTATAAATATTATACCCGATTCCGAGACGGAAAGCAAGAGCCGCACAGGAAAAAATAATGATTTTTCTTTCGTCCCGGGAAAATTTCCGAAAAAACGTCACGCCCCCGGCGGCGCGGATTCATCGCAGCAGACGTCCGACGAACCGCCTCTGCACAGCGGCGGTTGTTCGCCGGAAACGCCACGCCCTTGTTCAGTCGTTCCGCGACTGCGCCGCATCGAAATCAGCAGCGGCTTGAACCAAAGCGTCCCACACCGCCTTCTCCTGAGCGGACGCCGCGGCCAGCGCCGCCATGCCGCGCAATTTCCGCACCGCATCGGCCGCGGAGGCGCCTTCCGGCAGGACGACGCCGGAAACGTGTCCGTCGGCAAACACGCAATTCATCCGTTCGCCGTTGCGGGCGGACGGCTTCTCCAGCAGCAGCGGAATCGATGACGGCGAGCGCAGCTCGCGCAAACGCCCGATCGCATTACCAAGATAGAGAAAAC
>CALXNS010000091.1 GCA_944389815.1 uncultured Victivallis sp.
AGGATGATTCCTTAGAGAAGCGGTTAATGTTTCAAAAATTGGAGCGCCTCGAAATAGAAGCGGTCGATCTCCGGCAGAGCCGGGAGCAGACGGTGAAGTTCGTCGAGAAACCCCCGATCCAGCCAGAAGCGGCGTGAAGCGGAAAAATTCAAGTCGTAAACCCAGCTGAATTTCGCGGCAAGAAAATCCAGTTGCGTTCGCATGTCGCCGTGGAACGGCGAGCGGTGATTCTGCAGCGCATCAGCGACACGCGGCGTCAGAACCGGGGCGGAGTCGAGAGAAAAGACGATGACCGGATTCTTCTGCGGAGCACGGAGATGTTCGAGCAGAATTGTCATGATGTCGCATTTGTCCGCATCCCGGACGACGGCGGCGGCGCGACGTTCCCGTTCGGAAAAAGTCTCCGGAATCGCCAGACGGTTGTGCACCAGAATCGCCTGAAAGATCAATCGCCGCTCTTCCGGAGGAAAGTCCGCAATAAATCCATGTTCGAGAGCCGTCTCGGCGGAAAGTTTCCCGTGGTCGCAATGACTTGCGCTGTCCGAATAGGTGCCGGAACGCTTGAATTGCTCAAAGCGTCCGCAGTCGTGAAAGAGCGCGGCACGGAGAATGAGTTCCCGATCCCGTGAGGGGATGGAGGATTCTTCGTCGAGAATCCGCCGCGCGATGTCGCGCACCCGGAAGGAGTGGGATAATTTCAGCCGGATGTTCCGGTCGAAGGCTTCGTCGCCGGTATAATATGTCGTCGCATACGCGATCAATGCGTGTTCCTGTTTCGAAAGCATGATGAAAATCGCTGATCCTTGAAGAAATTCTTCGATGTTACGGATAATATAATTCAGGAAATTACGGCTTCAAACTTGAAGAAGGAGGATTTCGGGATTAATTTATAAAAACAGTTGTTTTTTACCCGGGACGCAGGATGCATTCACGTTTTCATTTCAAGGCGGAGGATTTCGAACAGTATTTCCTCGATCTGATGGCCGGCCGCCGACGGCGGTGGTATGATCGGATTTTCACTGACGTGCTCTTCATCGCCTCGCGATTTTATCGGATGGCGATTCAGTTCCGCATCTGGATGTACGACAAACGGGTGATCCGCAATCACGCGCTGGGATGTCTGGTCGTGAGCATCGGCAACCTCTCGTGCGGCGGAACCGGAAAGACCCCGGTGGTCGAAGTGTTCGCCCGGACGCTCAGCGCGAAGGGGCGGCGCGTGGCGATTCTCAGCCGCGGTTACCGGAGCAAAAAGCGTTCGCTCTGGTTCAAGCTTTCACATATGTTTTTGTCGCAGCAGATTGAACTGCCGCCCAAGATCGTTTCCGACGGGAAGGATCTGCTGCTCGAATCGGATTACGCCGGGGATGAACCGTACATGCTCGCATCCAATCTGCGCGACGTCGCCGTGCTGGTCGACAAAGACCGGGTGAAATCCGGGTTGTGGGCGGTGGACCGTTATCAGTCGGACGTGATCATTCTCGATGACGGCTTCCAGTATCTCATGCTCAAACCGCACATCAACATCGTGCTGGTCGATTCGACCGATCCCTTCGGCAACGGTCACGTGCTGCCGCGGGGAATTCTGCGCGAACCGATCAAGAACATCCGCCGGGCGGATTACATTTTCCTGACCAAATCGGATGGGAGCCACCGGTTGCGGCATTTGAAGAACTTCCTGCGGCGGCACACCCGTCGGGCTGAGATCATCGAATGCTGTCACAAACCGCAGCATCTGGTGCGGATTTTCCCCGACCGCGCGGAGGAACCGCTCGAAAAACTGCGCGGCGCCCGGGTCGCGGCGCTTTCGGCGATCGCCCGTCCGGAGAGTTTCGAACGTTTTCTCGAACAGCTCGGCGCGACGCTGGTGCTGCGCGACCATTACGCCGACCATCACCGTTATACGCAGCAGGAGATTCTCGACTTCATCAATCAGGCCAAGGCGGCGGGAGCGGAGTTCATCGTGACGACCGAGAAGGATGCGGTGCGCATTCCCCGGCTTGACCGGTGCGACGTGCCGTTTTATTATCTGCGCATTCAGATCGACATTCTGAGCGGGCAGGAAAGTTTTGACCAGTGCATTTCAAGAATATGCTTCATGTAAGGCAATAAAAAAAAGGAGTGACGTTCTATGGAAAAACTCATTCGCGATTTCACGGAATTCTACGGTGTTGCGCCGACGGTGATCGCCCGGGCGCCGGGCCGGCTGGAGATTCTCGGAAATCACACCGATTACAATCAGGGGTACGTGCTGTCGTGCGCGGTGGCGCAGAATACGCGTTTCGCGTTGCGCCCGGTCGATGGGAAACATTGCAGGATCAAGGATTTCCGCGATGGAAGCGTGCGGGAATTCGATCTCGACAATATCGCCACGGCCGTGCCGAAGGACTGGAGCAATTACGTCAAGGGCGTGATCGTCGAACTGGCCAAACGTTCGATCAAGGTCGGTGCGTTCGACGCCGGAATGGAGAGTTCGGTTCCGCTGTCGGCGGGGATGTCCAGTTCTGCGGCGCTGGAGACCAGCGCTGGATTCGCGTTCCGTGAAGCGTTCGGCATCGAGCTTTCGAAGGCGGACTGGGCGCGCGTCGGGCAGGGGGTCGAAAACAATTACATGGGGCTCAAGAGCGGACTGCTCGATCAATTCAGCTCGATTTTCGGGAAGAAGGATTCGATGATCCTCACGGATTTCCGTTCGGTGGAGGTGCTGCGGACCGTGGCGCTGCCGGCCGGGTACAGCATCGTGGTGATCAATTCGATGGTCAAGCATAATCTGGTCGATTCGGAATACAACGTGCGCCGTGAGGATTGCGAGAGCGCGGCGCATAAGCTTGCACAGATTTATCCCGATGTGAAGACGTTGCGCGACGTCACGCCGGAGCAGCTTGAAAACGCCCGCCCGGCGCTCGGCGAACGCGAATACCGTCGCGCCTGCCATGTGGTCGGCGAATGCGACCGGGTTCTTCGGGCGGTGCGCGCGCTGGAGAACAACGATGTGGCCGCGTTCGGCGCGTTGTGGTTCGAGTCGCACGAGTCGAGCCGGGTGAACTTCGAGAACAGCACGCCGGAACTGGATTATCTGGTGGAACTGGCGCATTCGGTGCCTGGTTGCCTCGGAGCGCGTCTTTCCGGGGGCGGTTTCGGCGGGATTACGATCCACCTGGTCGAGAGTGCCGGTGCGGCGGAATACGCCGAACGGGTGCAGGCGGCGTTCAAGCAGCGCATCGGCGTCGCGCCGGAATACATCATCTGTTCGATCGGCGACGGCGCCGAGTCGAAGAAACTTCAGGAGAAGTGAAATCATGAGGATACTGACGGGGATTCAGCCGTCGGGCACACCGCATATCGGGAATTATTTCGGAGCGATGCGCCAGGTGTGCAACATTCAGGACAAGGGTGAGACGTTCATTTTTCTGGCGGACTACCATTCGCTGACCACATCGCCGGATCCGGAGCAGTTGCGTAAAAACGTCCTGGAACTGGCGTTGAATTATCTTGCCTGCGGGGTTGATCCGCAGAAGGCGATTCTCTTCCGGCAGTCGGATGTGCCGCAGGTGTGTGAGTTGACCTGGATACTCAACAACGTGACGCCGGTCGGACTGCTGGAACGTGCGCACAGTTACAAAGACAAGATTGCGAAGGGGTTCGCGCCGAACAACGGATTGTTCTCCTATCCGGTGCTGATGGCGTCGGATATTTTAATTTACCAGAGCAATCTTGTGCCGGTCGGTCGGGATCAGAAGCAGCATCTGGAGATCACCCGGGACATTGCGATCAAGTTCAACAATCAGTACGGCGAAATTTTCACGATTCCGGACGAACTCATACCGGAAGAAGTGGCGATCGTGCCCGGCACCGACGGTCAGAAGATGTCCAAGAGCTACAACAACACGATTCCGATCTTCGGTCGTGAAAAAGAGATCCGCAAGGCGATCATGAATGTGGTCACCGACTGCAAAAGTCTGGAGGAGCCGAAGGATCCCGAGCATTGCAACGTGGTTGCGCTCTATAAACTTGTGGCGACTCCGGAGGAACTCGAAGAGATGAAGGCCCGTTATCGGGCGGGCAATTACGGTTACGGTCACGCGAAGATGGCGTTGTTTGAAAAGCTGTGGGCGTATTTCGAACCGATGCGCGCCCGCCGTGCCGAACTGGAACAGAACCTCGATTACGTCTGGGAAGTGTTGCGCAAGGGAGCGGAGCGCGCCACGGAGGAGGCGGAAAAGACGATGACCCGGGTTCGCCGCGCTGTCGGTCTGCGCTGAAGAGTGATTTTACCGCCGGAGTGAATGAACCTCCCCGGAATTACGTTTGAAGATAATTCCGGGGAGGTTCATTTTTTTGAAATATATGATGAAAAGTTGAGTTGAATCCGGTGGGGGGAATCAACGTCGTCTGGCTGGACGCTCCCAGGTTTGAATTTCAAGGGACATGTCGTCAAGCTCGTAACTTCCTGTTACCATGGGTGCGGTCCAGAATTCAATCCGTATTTTCACCGTGCCGTCGGGAATCCGGTCGATGACGAGCGTATCTCGGCGCCAGTCATGGGTTCCCGGCTCATAGAGCGTCTCCCGCCAGGAGAGGCGGTTGCCGTCCCGGCCGTAAAAAGAGATGCTGAACGCAGCGCCCCGACCGACCAGAGCGTCCCGTTTGATTTCGCAGGAGGCTTTGAGTTGAAGGTATTCATCGGCGCCGAGGTTGATCGTGTAAGGGGTGAGGTCAACCATCTGACCGATGCCGGCAAAGATATCCACGCCTTTTTGAATCGTTACTCGGAGCGCGTGATCTCCTGCTTGCGGGGCGGCGCTTTCCGAGACGCTCATGCAGCTCGGATCGAGCAAGCTGTCCCAGTGGGGAATGTCGCGGGGGCCGGTGAAAGGTTCTTCAAATCCAGGGTTGTTTAATGGATAGAGCAGCGACTTGGTCATCTGATCCTGAGGATAAACAATTTCGCCGGGATTGTCTGTGATGTTGCCGATCACGAAGAACGGCAATTCTCCGACCGGGAATACGACCTGACCGTCGCGGGCAGGCAACTCTTTTTCACTGCCGGTGGCGTCCACGAGTGTGACGGCGTTGTCCGGCGTTTTCAACGTGACAACCGCATTTTCGACCGCATTCAGCATCATGACGTTGACATTCCGCTTCAAACGGGGGTTGTGAAACGCGAATGCCTTGAGCCACCCCTGATTTGATTGTGTAATGACATTCAATTCCCGGATGAAACTGGTTCCAACTAGCAGCCGGATCAATGTCGCATAGGCCACATACGCCGGTTTGGGAGAAAAATCCCGCCGGATCAAACCGAAATTCGCTTCGATGTCATTCGGACTTTCCCAGTCGTTTCTGAGGTCGTATTTGAAAACGTGAGCGGCACCGTCCGCGAGCTGACGGACGCTCATGTCGATATCCTGGACGATTTGTTCAACATCGCCGCTTTTCGTCTGAGAGCCGACGGCATAACCGCCGAGCTCCGTCACCCAGACGGGAATGTCGCCCTTGCTGACTCCGGTCAGCAGCGTGCGCGTTTCCGGCAGGGAAACTTTATAATGGATGTTCATGACATCGAACCACGGAGCCGCCCCTGCTTCCAGGCTCCGGCGGAAGAATCCGGGATACGAACCGCCGTCCAGCGTGGCGATGCCGTTGTAAAGGATTTTCACCTCCGGATTGCCTTCCCGGAATCCCTGCGCGGCAGCGCGGAGAAAATCGACATAATCGCGGATGATCGCATCCTGGTCACGATCGACGAAATGCTGCCATCGCCCCTTCCACAT
The DNA here is from genome assembly GCA_944389815.1 of uncultured Victivallis sp. Lineage (GTDB taxonomy): Bacteria > Verrucomicrobiota > Lentisphaeria > Victivallales > Victivallaceae > Victivallis. The sequence continues at coordinate 5,772 of CALXNS010000091.1, forward strand.
CCCTTCGAGATCGCATTCGTTTCCGACCTCCCAATATTTGACGAAGGGAGCGCTGCTGGCGAGATTGCGGCAGAATTCGGTCAATTGTTGAGGCGGTTGTTGTTCCGGCATGACTCTTGACCAGACGATGTATTCGGAATCCTTCGGGGCACTGCTGGCCCACGCTGGGGTGAAGTAGATGCCGCCAAGATAACTCATATCGTGTTGAGCAAGCATCTCAATAAGTCCGCGGTATTTTTCGTGCGACACGGCGAAATCCGGTTCCGTTTCCGCCCAGTCGAAAAGAATGCCGCGTCCCCATTTGATACCGATTTCACGTGCCATGAGCAGTTCGCGTTCCGCATCGGCGACCGGGATTCTGGTGAAATGAAAATTGACTCCGAAGGGATTGCTGTCGAGCCGGGTTTCCTCCGGCGGTTCCGGGATGACCGCCAGAGGTTGTTCGAGGTCGATTCCCGCGCCGGAAAGACGCATGGTGTAAAACCCGTTCGGCAGCGGCGAGAGCCGGAAATATCCGTCTTCGGAGCGATCCTGCGCAGATAGGTCTTTGGCAATATGTTCTGTACCGTAATAATCGCGCAGTGTAATGCGCAGCACTTCGTCACCGTTCGCGGATGTCGGCTCCAGTTGAAAGACAATTGCCTCATCCGGCCGGAAAACCCACCCAACTTTGTCCGGCATGGTCAACAGTCGCACTTCCGCTCCGGAGAGGGAAAGCGCCAACAGGAGGAGAGAAGAAAACAGGCTGAAAAATTTCATCATTCGATCACCGTAATTTTGTATCATGATTGCTGAATTCCGCATTTGCATTTATTGCAGTTACTGGATATCGTAACCGTCCTTCAAACTGTCTCCTGGACCGTAAATGAACCAGTTGGTATCATAGGTCGGGCCGCGATCGTGCAGATGCCACAACTGGACGTGCCCGTCGGCGAAGAGAGCATTGAATGTGACCCGTCCGTAGATCTCCTGGACGGAAACGCCTCCGCCCATCACGACGACCTTGTCATGGAATGTTCGCTGTTCAAAAATAGTAACCTGCCGTGACGGATGTCCCAGCATTCCCAGTTTCGGCGGATTTTTTTCCCACAACAGCGCCCAGTGAAAGAAATAACTGCAGGTTCTCCAGACCGCTTCATATTCGATTCGTTCCGGAATGGAGGTTTTTTCGCCGTCAATGGTCGGGTTATAGACGTCGGCCGGGCAATAGAGCAACGGCACACTGCCGCTCAGATAACCGATCACCAGTTTTGGCCACCAGTTCAAGATATTGGATGTACCGGGAGCGTCTCCAAGAGGGTCGGGAAAGAAATCATTGTTGTCATCAATATACATGGAAAACCCCTGGCCGATCTGCTTGAGGTTGCTCAGGCATTTGGTGCGTTGCGCGGTGGAACGGGCATGGTTCAACGCGGGCAGCAGCATCGACGCCAGAATGGCGATGATCGCAATTACAATCAGCAATTCGATTAAAGTGAATCGTTTTGTTTTCATTCGCAGAGTCTCCTTTTCGGGTAAATTTTTATTTTTCCGGAAACAGATTATGAAATGGAATAAAATAAAATCATTGGCATTTCAAGAAATATTCCTGACTGATTCCCGTTCCACGATTCTGGTAGGCACCAGGGCATGGAAGAATTTTTGTTCGCCGGACAGACATGCGGCGAGCCCCTCGAATGCGGCCTTCACTTCGGAATTGAGGTCGAAACAGACCGCCGTCAGCGGTGGGTGGAGAAATTCGCCTTCCCGGGTGCTGGCGTGTCCCAGAATGCTGACGTCGTCGGGAATCTCATAATTATATTCGCGCAGTGCGGCCATGACGCCGCTGGCGCTTTCGCCGGAGATGATGTATATGGCGGTGAAATCGGCGACACCGTTCCGTGCGGCCAGATAATCCTTCACCCCCTGATAGGCCCGATAACGGGAATATTCATCGGGGGTGGTATGACAATCGATTATGCGGACCTCGGCGCCCAACATTTGTGCTGAATGACAGAAATTGCGAATACGTCGTTCTGCGATAGGATGTGGTGGTTCACTTTGGACGATTGCGAGGTGGCGATGGCCGCGGCTGACCAGGTAGTGGCATGCCTGTTGTGCGGAGATGTCATCGGTGGAATTGACACAGCTGATCTCGAAACTGCCGGTGTCGGCGTTGAGCAGCACGGTTGGAATGTGCAATTGGGCGAGCCAGAGCATTTCTTCCGTGGAAATGCGTTCCGCGTCATGGAGCAGGATCAGCGCGTCATATTCCGAAACTCTCAAACCGGCGAGGGAGTCGTGATGCGGTTCAAACAATGTTTTATTCAACTGCCATCGCGGATTGTTCTCAACATAAATTCCTGCACAGCGTGCCCATTCCTGCGTAAGATTGCTCGGATGATCCGGTGCGGCGAACAATACCCGATACGCATTGGGTTTGCGGCTGACGTTGCTGAAGATGCCGACCTGGGGGATCCGGGAGATCAGTTGTTCGTTTTCCATGCGGTTAAGCACGCTGTCAAGTACTCCGCGATGGCAGTTGAATTTTGTCATGATCTGCCGGACGGAGAAGAACTTACTGCCGGCTGGAAATTGATCCAGTGCCCGATCCAGCTCGATATAGAGTCGTTCAACCTGCGGTTCGAGTTTCATTGTGTTCATCCATGATTTGGTTTGCTCATTTATAATTATACACAATTGCACAGTACAGGCAATTGCTGTGCATAAAAAAAGAGTCTTTTTGTGAAAAGATAAATAAATACACATTCCCGATTGAAAAAAACTCTCTTCAGTCCGGCCGGTTGCCTCTCCGTCCAGGCAGGCGGAGTGAGGGAAAGGTCGAACCGGGAGGCGACGGCGGCGGCCACGGCTTTTGCCGGTCATCGCGGACGGATCGGGCGGAAATGAAAAAGGACCGACATTTTGGTCGGTCCCTCCAGAGATGCATGTCGGTTTCTTTTACGGATGCCGGTTGGGCTGGCGCTCGATCGGCGTATTGGCCAGCGTCTGAAGCCATTCGACGTTGGGGAAATAATCCTTGTAGAAGGAACGGATCAGAATTTCCAACCCCTTCGAACCGTATTCCCAGTCGAGAATGCCGTCGCCGAGCACTTTGCGCACATTGCTCTGATCGAAGATGATGTCGGACGAGAAATAGGGATAGAGATCTCCCAGAAAGCGTCCCATGAGCTTGTTGTCCATATCCGGTGCCTTCTCATTGGGATCAACGGTCACTCCGTCAAGCCGGAGAATTCCGCAGATGGTGTCTTCGATCTCGCGGGTCGAAATCGGACTGTCGCCCGTCACGTGATAGGCTTGATTACTGACCGGCTGCTGGAAGAGCGCGGTGATCGCCTCCTGGACATAATCGATCGGCACGAAATAAACGTGTTCCGAGGGGACCGTGGCAAAATTGATGTGCATGTTGATCCAGTCGGTCGGATTCAACCCGAGCTTGCTGCACCGGTGGCTCTTGACCTTGCCGAGGAATTCCAGCACCCGGTAGAAGGCGAGCGGTTTGCGGATCCGCCCGTCGCTGCGGCGGCCGGTGATGATCGCCGGACGGTAGACCGTGAATGGAATTCCGGAGGCGCGCACAAGCATTTCGGCCTTGAACTTGCTCTCCTCGTAAGGATTGTTGAATCCGTTGTCAACAGGCTTGTTCTCGTAGGCGGTGCCGATGAGACGACCGGCGATGTAGGCGGTTCCAACGTAATGAAACTCCTTCACCTTGAGAAGCTGGGCGAGTTTCACCATGTTTTCGGTGCCGTTGAAATTGATCCGATAGGTTTTTCCGGTCGGATCCTTGCCGAGGTTGACGTCCGCGGCGCAATGGAAAATGATGTCCGTTCCGGCAAGCAGCGGATGTTCGGCGAGTTTCTCCGGCACGATGGTGGTCACGTCGCCTTCGATTACTTTTACTGAACGAAGAATTTCATCGGCGACTTCCGGACAGCCGTCGAACGCGCACTCGTCACGAATGATCTCCTCGGTCCGCTGTTCGGCGCTTTTCACCGGCGATTTGCGGGCGAGACAAATGATTTCATAATCCTTGCGTTCCCGGAGCAATGCAACGACAAAAGCACTGCCGACCAGACCGGTGATGCCGGTCAGAAAAATCTTCTTCATCGAACACCTGTTTTTATTTGTGAGCATGTTACGAGAATTAACTATACCACGGAACGGCGTCATTTGCAAGTTATCCGCAAAAAAAAAGCGAGAGATTCCGGCGACGGCTTGAATTGGCCGGCAATGTGTTATATTTTATAAACTTGAAAAAAGACCCGGTTCCGCCTGGAGGACGGGTGGAAAAGAATATTCTGGGGAAGGGGTGCCGGATGGATTTTCGTCGGAAATTTTTCGTACTGTGCGCGATGTTGATCGCCGGGCTGATATTGGTTCCCGGCTGTGGTGAGGAAAAACATCCGGATCGCAGTGAAAATGGAAAGTTGCTCATTCGCGCCGGATTGCCGCCGGTGGCGTTCATCGCGTCGCGTGTCGGCGGCGAGCGAGTTGAGAGTAAATCAATGCTGCCGGAGGGGCGCAGTCCGCACGATTATTCGCCGCAGCCGCACGACGTGCTGGATCTCGCCCGGGCGAAATTTCTTTTCGTAACCCGGCTGAGTTTCGAAAAACGTCTCGCGGAATCCCTGAAGAATGCCGCGACCCGGATCGTCGATGTGACCGAGCCCGGAGTCGAATGGATCCCCTTCGACGGCGTCGCTCATGACTGCGAAGAACATTCCCGCGACGGCCACGATCACGGCGCAATGGATCTGCACGTCTGGCTCTCGCTGGAAAATGCTTCGGTGATTGCCGAAAATATCTGCCGGGCTTTGTCCGAAGCGGATCCGGAGGGACGGGAATATTATGAGGCGAATCTTGCCGCACTCAAAAAGGAGTTTGCCGACGCGGAGAATTTTGCGAAGAAGGAACTTGAACCCTGGCGCGGACGGGAATTCTTCGTTTATCATCCGGCGTTCGGCTACTTCGGACACATGACCGGTTTGCGCCAGGTCGCCGTCGAACTGGACGGTCGGGAGGCGACGCCGGCGCATCTCCTTGAGATCATCCGGAAGGCGCGCGCCGAAAACGTGAAGGTGATTTTCGTTCAGCCCCAATTCAATCCCGGCAGTACCCGGGCGCTGGCCGAGGCGATTGACGGTGAGGTCGAGGAACTCAATCCGCTCGAAGCTGACATCGTAAGCAACACCAGACGGATGGTGGAGGTGCTCAAACGCGGGTTCACCGGAGAACGGAGTCCGGAAAAATGACCGGTGGCGCCGCTCCGATTATCGAGATCCGGGATCTTTCATTCAGCTATGAACCCGGCGCTCCGATTTTAACGCATGTCAATCTGACGCTTGAGGCGGGAAAATCCGGCTGTATCGTCGGGCCGAACGGCGGTGGAAAGAGTACGTTGCTCCGATTGCTGCTCGGATTGCTCACTCCGAGTTCAGGCACGATTCGGATCTTCGGCGAAACTCCGGTCGCCGCGCGGTCGAGAATCGGTTACATGCCGCAATACCATCAACTGGATGCGGCGTTTCCGGTGACCGTGCTCGAAGTGGCGCTGATGGGACGGCTGCGGCGGGGATTCTGGGGACGGTATACCCGCCGCGATCGGGAGGCGGCGGTGGCGGCGCTCTCCGAGGTCGGCGTGCAGTCGCTGGCGAATTCATCGTTCGCGGCGCTCTCCGGCGGACAGCGGCAGCGGGTGCTGATCGCCCGGGCGCTGGCGTGCGAACCGGATCTGCTGCTGCTGGACGAACCGACTGCGAACATCGATCCCGGCGCGGAGGAGCAGTTTTACGGCACGCTCAATTGTTTGCGCAAGCGCATGACCGTGCTGACCGTTTCGCACGATCTCGGTTTCGTCAACAAGGAAATAGACCTGGTCATCTGTGTGAATCGGAATCTTACGGTGCATCAGGCGGCGCATTTCGATGCTGCGACGGCCGACGCGGTTTATCATCATGAGGTGAATCTGATCCGTCACGACCACTCCTGTTTCTGCAACTGTGCGCAGCACGAGGGGGAAGAGGAACGGGCACGCAGGGAAGAGAAGGGGACGCGGCGATGACGGCAGGAGAATTCTTTCAGGCGCTGTTGTTCCAGCCGGAGATGGCCTTTCTGCGCAATGCGCTCTGGATGGCTGCGCTTTCGAGCGTGGCGGTTGGTGTGGTCGGCACGATGGTGGTGACGCGCCGGATCGCGTCGCTTGGCGGAGCGATTTCGCACGTGGCGCTCGGCGGCGTGGGTGCGGCGTTGTTTCTGCAGCGGGTCTGTGCGTTTTACTGGTGTTCGGCGACGCTGGGGGCGGTGGCGGGAGCGTTGTTCGCCGCACTGCTGGTCGGAATTGTAAGCATGTATGCAAAAGAACGCGAGGATACGATCATCAATGCGGTCTGGGCGCTGGGGATGTCGGTCGGACTGCTGTTTCTTGACCGGACGCCCGGGACGATCGAATGGCAGAGTTATCTTTTCGGGAGCATTCTGTTGCTGACTGAGGCGGACCTCTGGATGGTGACGGTGCTCGATGTGGTGGTTCTGGTGCCGACGCTGCTGTTTTATAATAATCTGCTTGCGATGTCGTTCGACGGGACGTTTGCGGAGCTGCGCGGTGTGAAGGTGCGGTTGATTTATCCGGCGCTGCTGGCGCTGACGGCATTGACGATCGTGCTGTTGATCAACGTTGTGGGAATCATATTGGTGATTGCGCTTCTGACGCTGCCGGCGGCGACGGCGGGGTGTTATACGCGACACCTCTGGTCGATGATGCTGCTTTCGGGAATACTGAACTGGATTTTCGTGACGGCTGGATTGCTTGCGAGCTTCTGGTTGCGGGTGTCGTCCGGTCCGGCGATCGTGGTTCTGGCGGGGAGCGCGTATATTATCAGCCTGGCGCTTTCGGCGCGTCTGGGGAAACGGAATTGAATTCGAATTTTTCAGATCGGTAAGTCATGTTGAAGTTGCACGGAAAAATCATCGACGGTGATCTCTGAGCTGCGAAGGGGGGATGTGAATGAAAAAACTGTTGTTCCGAATTCGGATTTCGATTTGCATCGGAGCATTTGTGCTGTTGTGTGCGGGAGGCGCGGGTTGTTCGCCTTCCACGGTTGACGGGTGTCTCAATCAGGCGACGGAGGCGGCGGTCAACGGGAAATGGGAGCGGGCGCTGAAACTGGCGCGCCGTGCGGTGGAACTCGATCCGAACAACATTGACGCGCTGGTTTTCCGGGCAATCGCCTATGAACAGTGTTCGGAACGTGATCTGGCGCTGGACTCGGCGCGTCAGGCGGCGGAGCTTGATCCGGATCATTTCGCCGCGCAATACACGCTTGGACGGCTTTATGCGTCGGATCCGACTCGTTCGGTGGAGGCGCAACGTGCCCTGTTGAGAGCGTTGAAGGCGCGTCCCGGGGATGCGAATACCCTGATGCTGCTCGCGAATGCGGCTTCATGGGTGCGTTCTGCGCAGATGATGAATTATCTGCTGATGCTGAAGAAATATCCGGAGATCGCCGACAGTGCCGCGTGGCACAATCAAATGGGGATGGCTCAGCTCTGGCGGCGGGATTATCCGCGTGCGAAGACGGAGTTTCTTGCCGCGTGCCGGCTGGATGCGAAATCGCCGAT
>CALXNS010000092.1 GCA_944389815.1 uncultured Victivallis sp.
TGCAGTTCCGGCGGCCCCATGCTCAGGAAATCACGTTGGGCTATCCCATAATCGCTTTCCACAAGACTTCTTCGGGTGTCATTGATGAAATGGTCTATTCCCCGCGCGACCTCTTCTCTGTCTTTGGATGTATTGTGGTTGCTGTGAATGTAGTCGAAGATCCAGCTTTCAATGGAGGAAAGTAAAAGATTGGCTACTTCATCCAGTTTTGCCCTCAGGTCGTCATAAGTGAAAGAATGATTTTCTTTTTCCATGATATCGCATATCCTGTTCATTTGCCGTTGCAGTAATCTACATACGGCAGATGCTTTTTGCAAATCAGTCGTGCGGACAGGAATCCGTATTTCATTGCGACCCATCCGGCGTGAGAGCCACATCGGAATCCGGGATCTGAAATAAGGCGTTTTCCCCTTGATTATCATATACGGCATTTTATGGTATCCCTGCAAACCCGCGATTGTGACCCATTTGTGCCCCGAATGTGCCCCAGTCGCCTGCCGGACGGGATGGAAAATGCGCTTTTGAACTCAAGAGTTTGAGGCGGGCAAAAAAAATGGCAGTCCTGTAAGGATTCGAACCTCAACAAAATGAACCAGAATCACTTGTGCTACCGTTACACCACAGGACTGCGTTGTGCTTACTAATATAATCTGCCTTTTTTGAAAATCAAGTCAATCAAGACGGATTTTTTCCGAATTTCAACAGAAGTCGATATATTTTTGCGCTTCCTGCGCCGCTTTTCCCCGGAGTCCGATCGTCTCCAGCGTCGAAATCCGGGCCGATCGGCGCTGCCTGACGATCCGTGCAGCGTAAATCGGACCGATCCCGGGAATCCGCAGCAGCATTTCCCGGTCGGCATGGTTGATCCGGATCGGGAACTCTTCCGGGTGCGCGTCCGCCCAGGCGCGTTTGGGATCCCGCGTCAGATCGAAATTCCCGTCCCGGTCGAACAGCAGCTCCTCCTTCTGAAAATGATATTGCCGCAACAGAAAATCCGCCTGATACAACCGGTGTTCACGTGTCAGGCGCTCATTGTTGCTCAGAATGAATTCGCTGCGCGTGTCCGGTTCCGCCAGCCCGCCCGGCGGCGGTTGATAGGCGGAGAAATAGACCCGCTTGAACCGGAGCCGTTCATAGATCGCCGACGTGTAACGCATGATGTCCCGGTCGTTTTCCCCCGCCGCTCCGACGATGAACTGCGTCGTGCATTTGATCCGGGCGAATTGGTTCCCGGGAGCGGTTTCGCCTGCGATGTATTTCAGCGGCCGGACGATGTCGCGGTCGAATTGTTTGTAACTTGAGAGACGCGAGAAATATCGCTCCCCCGGCGCTTCGATATTCAGCGAAACCGCGCTGGCCAGCTGCAGCGCCCGGTGTATTGCCGCTTCCGACGCGCCGGGAATGATCTTCAAATGAATATAACCACGGTAACGGTATTTTTTCCGCAGCAGTTCCGCCGTCGCGGTCAAACGTTCCATCGTGCGGTCGGCGGTGCCGATGATCCCGGAACTCAGAAAAATCCCGAGCAGCCACTGCTTCTTCAAATGTTCCATGAAAATGCGTGCCGTCTCATCCGGCGTGAGCGAACAGCGTTCCGAGATGCCGTCACAGCGCAGCGGACAATACCGGCAGTCACTCGAACAGGCGTTCGACAGCAGCGTCTTGAGCATGACTCCGTAACCGCCCGAGGCGAGCGGCACCGGGTAGAGCCAGGTGCCGTCCACTTTGCGTCTGCGGTGTTCCCGGGGATCCGTTGCGCAGGCGCACGCCAGATCGTAACGGGAATCCTCGGCAAGTGTTGCCAGTTTCTGCCATGTATCCATCATGTGGATAACATAGCGCTCTTCCGGCGAAAATCAATGAAATTTTCTTACGAAAGCGTCACGGCAATACACGAGTGCGGCGCAAGTTCCTTCGGGGATCCGCTCAACGTTTTCCCGGTGAAGAGATCCCGCACTTCCGCCCCCTCCGGCCACGGCACTGAAGATAGTTGCAATGGAACATCTTCGAAATTGAAGATGCCGAAAATTTCCGATCCGTTCTTCCGGTGCACCCCGTGCCACAACGCTGGAACCGTGCGTTCCATCCGGTCGAGCGGTTCGGCAACGTAGGCGTCGGGTTCCGCCAGCAAGAGTTCCGAATATGCCCGCCGCTCCGGCGTGAGCGATTGAAAACGGTCGCTCAGGAGCAGCATCCCGCCGTTGATCTTCAACGCCGCGGTCCAGAGTTTGACTTCATCTTCGGTCAGGCGGTTGTTGTCGGTCCGGGCGATGTGGGTGTCCGGATCGTTGAGATAGAGTTTCCGGTGCATGTAGGCGTGCAGAATGCCGTTGCGGCAGACGTTGGGCAGTGTCGGCGCTTCGTCAAAATTATGCCGGGTTTCATCAGACCAGTAAGGCGTGATGTCCGTCGCGATCCGTTCCCCGTCCACCACGCCGACGCAGGGACCGAACGGCGCCGTGCAGCCGAGCAGAAACCCGTCGTCGCCGAATCCTTCGCGGATCGCTTCCAAGCCGCGCCGGAACGCCTGAGCCCGCGTCGCCTTGCGGTCATGCAGCATTCCGTCGCGGACGGCGGAGGCGTAGACCAGAAAATCAAGTTTGACATAGGCGAATCCAAGTCGGCGAAGTTCGGCGAAAAGCTTCCGGAAATAACGCTGCACCTCCGGATTGGTTCCATCCAGAATCGCCGTCGGCGAATTGCCCCGCCACCGCATCGGGAAGAGCACGTCCCCTTCGGCATTCCGGATGCACCACTCCGGGTGGCGCCGGAAGAGTTCCGATTTCTGCTCGACCAGAAACGGCGCCACCCAGAGCGCCGGCAGAAATCCCTTCCGGCGCGCCTCCTGCGTCCAGCTCCCGGGACCGCCCGGGAAGCCGGCGCCCGGCAGCAGCCAGTCGCCGCAGGCGGGTTGATACCCGTCGTCGAGCTGCAGATATTTCAGCGGCAGTTCACGATGTTCGGCGAGGAACTCCAGATTTTCCAGAATGTCCTTTTCCGTGACGTTTGAGAAATAATAATACCAGCTGCACCAGCCGGTCGGCACTTCGTCAGTATGGCGCGCATTCATCCGTTCCCCCCAGAGCGCGGCGTAACGGGTGAGCAGTTTCTCGATGTTGTCTCCGGCGAAGAAGGCGATCTCCTCACTCCGAACGCTGTCTCCCGGTTCGAAGAGCCGGTCATCGAAACCTGCGGTGACATTCAATCTCAGGCCATCTTCGCGCAGTTCGGCCTGAAATCTGCCGTATTGATCGGCGGTGGTGAGAAATCCGATCAACGCACAGCGCCCGGTGTGATCGTCCTGAATGCCGAGCGCGTGTTCCGCCCGGAAGTGATTGGGGTGAATCCCGTCGTATTCGGCCGGTTCCGCGACGGCGACGGGAAGATATTCGGGGTTGTACTGAAAATCGTAATCCCCGTAACGGCGCATGCCGCAGGGGCTGGGCATGCTCCAGCCTTCGAGGTAGAGCCTGAGACTGCGGCCGGAAGTTTGTTTGCCCGCTTCCGGGGTGCTGACGAACCGGATTCCGCCGAGACGGAAGGTTTCGTTTCCTCGATGGCTGACCGTTACGCGTATCGAATGGAAACAATCCGCATTTTTCCGTTCCTCAACGAGTTCCAGGTTCAATCCGCGGCGGCTGCACTCATCTGCGTCAATCCAGCAGGAATTGCATTGAAGTTCCACAGAGAGTTCGCCGTTGAAAAGTTGCCCGGCCAGATCGGTTTCGAATTTCAATGTGCCAATCCCCATATTGCCGACCGGCGTTTCCCGCAGATGGAGTTTTTCCCGGCCGTTTCCCGTATTTCGCGAATTCAAATATTCAATTACTATAGTGCGGTTGCGGGAAAAAACAATACGGCAATGTATTATTTCATGTTTTTTATGGTTCAACCGTCCGGGTTGCCACGGAATCGTGTTCGTGGAGCGTCATGCTCAGGAGGGTGGTTTTTCCCGCGGTTCCGGGTGTGCGCATGATTTCCAGCAGCGCATTGACGCCGAGTTCGCCGAGCCGCCGGCAGTCGACCGCCATCGTCGTGAGCCGCGGACGGCAGAGTTCGGCGACGCGCGGATCGTTGCCGATGGCGATCACCGAGAGTTCCTCCGGAATGATGATGCCGTGTTCCTGAAAGACGCGCATGGCGCCCAGAGCCATGTTGTCGTTGAGCATCAAAACGGCGGTGGCGCCGTTGAAGCCTTTTTTCAACAACGACTCCGCCGCGTCGGCGCCGCCCTCGATGGTATCGCCGTCCCAGACGGTTTCTTCGAGGAAGGCGATTTCGCCGAGCAGTCCGAGTCGGTGCATTTCGGCGTAGAAACCGGCCATGCGTTCATTGATGCGCATTTTGCGCGGTTTGACGGAGATCATGCCGATCCGGCGGTGTCCGTGTTCATACAAATAACGGACGGCGCGCGCCGCGCCGGAGAGATTGTCCTGACTGACGCTGGTGGCACCGGGCAGGTCGGTGACGTTGTCGACCAGTACCGACGGAACGCCGCAGCTGCGGATGAATTGTTCGGCCACGAGATCCGGCGTCGGCCCGACCAGCATGGCGCCGGCGATGTTGCGGCTCTTGAACCCGAGTCGGGAGAGATCGAATTTTTTCTCATCGGCCTCCCACGGCAGCGTCAGATAAACCAGATTGATGCCGGTTCCGGTTTTGAGTGCGTCTTCAGCGCCGAAAAGAAGTTCCGCAAAGAGCGGTGACGCCGGGCCGTTCTGAATCCAGCGCGGCAGAACGAAGGCGAGCTGGATCTCCTCCGGCGGCCGGAGAAGTTTCTCCGCCAGCGGTGCGTTGCAGACCCGGAAGCCCCGGCGCGGGATCGCTTCGAGTACGCCGGTTTCGGCGAGCTCCCGCAGGGATTGATGGACGGTCTGACGGCTGCATTCGGTGACCACTTCGAGTTCGCGGATGGAGGGGAGAAACTGTTGTTCTCCGGTCTGTCCGGTATGGATGAGTTGCAGAATTTTTCGCCTCGAGGCGTCGACTTTGTTTTTCATACGTTCGAATTCGGTTGTTGTTTCCGGGTATTAAAGATGAATCCATTCATGGAAATTGTCAAGGCGGAATCAATCATTTTTCGCCTTCCAGACATAAATTTCCGGGAGTTCCAGCGTGAGAACCTGCGGCCCGAAGCTGCAGAAGCCGAAAATCACCTCCTGCGGCGCGGAGGCGCGCGGCGTAAGTTGATCGTACCGGATCAGGTGCGTTTCCTCCTCCACGTTGTCGAGGAAGAGCGGAAAAAGATTCGGTTTCAGGCAGCTGAGCGAACCGTCGGCGTTGCGCACGGTGATGTCCAGATAGCTCGGGCGTTTGTCCGAGGTGCGTTTCATGCGGAACGCGATCCCGTCGCCGCCTTCCGGCAGGGGGGCGTGAAGATTGACGGTCGGGGTGTCGCCACTGAAATCGAAGGTGAGCAATGATCCATCCAGTTTCCCGTTGCTTGGAGCAACTGGTTCGAGACGCGCATCGCCGACCGGGGCGAGTTTATCGGCGGAAAGCACCGCGTCGCAGCGGAAGGCGGGGACGGTTTTCGCGTCGCCGAGGCGTATTTCCGGGCGATGGATGCCGGGGAAGGGGTTCGCGGGCGCCTCAAAGGAACAGCTTACGGCGCGGCGTTCCCCGGGCGCGAGAGTGATTGCTTCTTCACCGAACCGGCATGACCATCCTTGCGGCAGTACGCAGTGGAGCGTGCCCGAAAAGGGTTCGGAGCCGAAATTATAGCAATAGAGCATGCCGGAGATCGTTTCGCCGAGGCGGGTGATGATCTCTTCGCGCTGCGTATTGACGCGGAAAGGGGCGCCGTCGACCTTCTCCCGGTCGAATTCCAGGACGATTTCGGAAGCGGCCCGGTCGTCGATTTCAGTATCGTCAGGTTTCGGCGCCGGGGTGAAGGCGGGCGTCTTTCCGTCGAATTCGACGAAAATCGGTTCGCGGCCGATGGTTGCCGGCAGCGGCTGCAGATCGCCGGTCATGGCGTAACAGCGTTTGACGCCGTCAAGCTTCACTGCAAGCGGTTCATCGCCGTCGTTCCAGAGCACCGCCCGGAAAAGGTTGTTTTTCGAGTAGAGATGGGCCTGAACATTTTCTCCGGGGAGATTGAGTGTTCCGGCGTAATCCATGTCGCCGAGCAGCCAGTTGTAGGCGGCCAGCACGGCGTAACTGGAGGTCGCCGTCAATCCGGGAGCGAGGAGTCCCCAGATGCGTCCGCCTTCATTGTAATAGAGGAAGCAGAACGTGTAATAGCTCTCCCAGCCGGCCGCGGCGCTGTAAACCCACGCCTTGAGCAGATCGGCACTGACTTTGGCGCGCAGTTCCGAAGGAAGTACGTCGGCGCCGACGCTGTCCTGAAGCGTTCCCGGAGGAACTTCGACCTCCATCCGGTACCTGGGGGGATTTTTCCTGACGTCGATGCGGGCGTTTTCGGCGCCGCCCTCGGTGATCCATTTGGGATGATTGGTGAAGTGATATTTCTGCTGCAATTCGTTGTGCCGGGCGTAAACGTGCGGATAGTTGCCGGGCTGTTCATAGATGTGGGCGTTGTAAACATCGAAATAGGGGACGATGTCGTTGGCAAGCATGTTGTCGATGAAATTGTAACGTGCAATGCTGGAGATTCCGGCCGTCGCCACCGGCGGCGCCGGATCGACCGAACGGAATCCGAGTGCCGCCGCCTTCAATGCGGAGGCGTAATTGTGAGCCGGCCCTTTGCCGAAGGGCCAGGAGTCCGGTTCGTTCCAATACTCCCAGGTGTCGATTTCGCCTGAAAAGATGCGGGCCATTTCGGCGGAGATGCGATACGTTTCGCGGAGATCTTCGCCGTAACCCGCGCCCGGTGCCAGCCAGCCGGGGCGATCCATCAGAATGAAGGTGATCTGCATATTTTCCGCCTTTTCGAGCCGGAGGAACTCCTTCATGGGTTCGGTGATGAATTTACCGCGTTCCGGTTCGATCGAGCGCCAGCTGTACGCCCAGCGTTCGCGGATGCGGTTGACGCCGGCGAGGCGGGCGAGGCGGGCGGCCTTCCGGGTTAATTCGCTCGGCCACAATCCGTTGCGACCGAAGTCGAGTTGGGCGACCGATTTTTTTGCGTGAGTTTGAAGATCGGGGGCGACGACGACGAAGCGGGCTTTCTCCGCTCCGTTCCGGAGCAGCGTGTAGAAGCCCGGCGGAAGTGTGCCGCAGTTCAGCTGCAGTTGGTCATCGGCGGTGACGGTGCGCGAAATGGAACCGGTCGCGTTGACAAGTTGATATTCTCCGGGGACGGTCACGGTGCAGCATACGTCGTGATCGGAGAGGAAAACGTTGGTGTTGTCGGGAAATCCCACCTCCGGTGTTTCGACCGGTCGGGTTTTGAGTTCGACTTTGACGCCGCGCAGCAGAAGATTGCTCTCGCCTTCGCCGTTGGTCCAGATGTTGCGGAAATGAAAACGAATCACGAGATGCCGGGCGTGGAGTCCGGCGACGCGTTCGGTGTGGAGATCGAAGGCATACGCTTCGCCGGGGCGTTGTACGAAGAGCGTCATCGGATCGGGTTTTCCGCCGGGAACGAGCAGTACCGTTTCCAGATAGGGCAGGTGTGGAGCGGAGGATTGGATTTCGGTGGTGACGGTCAGCGCGGTGATCTCTTCGCCGTGCGGCGCCTCGACGGCGAGATCAAGGGAATTGTCGTTGTTTTTATTGGCAACGACGGTGTCCCGGTAATTCTTGTGACGGACGACGTTGCGGCTGTCGGCACTGAAACGCTCGAATGCGTTTCCGGTGCGCGGAATGTCGATGACGAAGTCCGCCGACGCGAGGAACGGCAGGAGGAAAAGGGCGGAAAAAATGACGGGCGGAAGGTGAAGTTTCATGATGGATCCGTTTCGTATCGTAAAGGTTACTGTAACTGTTTGTCCGCCTCGGGGAAGAAGTAGTAGCGGTTCGCATCCCAGTCGTAATTATTCATCGGCCGGATCGTCTGGAAGTAATTGACCGAACCGTCGATCCGGGCGACGTTGGTACCGGCGCCCCTGTGCGGGAAGAATTTGAAGGATGGATCAAATGAAGTACGCAGATCGTCCTCCCGCCAGCTTGTGCAGGAAATGTAACTGCGGCACGGAAAAGCATACTTGAGCGCCATGAACTTCTGCAGCTTGATCGGATTATCCTGATAGCGCACCGCGTAACCGGAAACGACCACGATCTTATGATTGTAGGTGTTCCAGTTGCGCGCCTTGAACTGCGGCGTCTGCCAGAGCGCCGCGAGATTGCCCAGTTCGGAACCCGGGCAGCTGAACACGTTCGGATCGCGCAGATAATTCCCGTAGGCCACCAGCCCGAGATTGGTCGGAACCCCGGAATAATCGTCATTCATGTAATACGAGTGCCACCGTGACGCCAGCGGGCTCCGATTGGGGAGAAAATCGCCAGCGTCGCCGACATACATCTGAACTGCCGAGGCGATCTGTTTGAGATTTGATACGCAGGAGGATTTCCGGGCAGAGTCCCGCGCCTGATTCAGCGCCGGCAGCAGCATCGAGGCCAGTATCGCGATGATCGCTATCACAATAAGAAGTTCAATCAATGTAAAATGCGAACTCTTTTTCATTTCCGTCTCCATTGTTCTCTTGTGACGACTGTGTGACATTGTTCCTTCTTCCAGACATAACAGAAGTGATACTGTTTCTGTTATAATTATACCGAAAATCGATGAGAATGTCAAGTGTAATGGTGAAAAAATTTGAATTATTTTATGACAGAATTGTGACAGCATAAGCAGGCCCTTCCGTCCGTGTCGACATTTCGTTTAGAAGGAAAGACAAAAAATGGAGGCGGCAATGAAATGCCGCCTCCACTTCGGAAAGACAATAGAAACAACGAATCACTTGTTCGTCAGATCATGCCGTTCCAGAGTTCGGTGTTTTCGAGATTGGCCTTGACTGCGTTGGCGAATGCCGCTCCCATTGCGCCGTCGACGACACGGTGATCGCAGGAGAGCGTCACCTTCATGATGTCGCGGATGACGATTTCGCCGTTGCGCACCACCGGCGTCGGAACTGAACTTGCCACGGCGAGAATCGCGCTTTCGCCGGGATTGATGATCGCGCCGAAGGATTCGACGTTCATCATGCCCATGTTGGAGATCGTGAAGGTGCTGCCCTTCATCTCGTCCGGAGTGAGTTTGCCGGAACGGGCTTTTTCCGCAAGTTCCGCTGATTCGGCCTGAATTTCGTCCAGCCCCTTGCGGTCGGCGTTGGCGATGACCGGCACGACCAGGCCGTTGTCCACGGAGACCGCCATGCCGATGTTGATCTTCGATTTGCGCGAGACCGAATTGCCGTCGCAGAAGGAGTTCACCATCGGAAACTCCTTCAACGCCAGTGCCACCGCCTTGATGACGAAGACGTTTACGGAGAGGTTGATCCCTTCGGCCTTCAACGCCTTCCGCTTGGCCATCAGCGCGGTCAGGTCGATCGCCACCGTGACGTAGAAGTGCGGAATCATCTGCTTCGACTGGGTCAGGCGCTGGGCGATGATCTTGCGCATGTTGTTGAACGGCTGCGGTTTTTCCGCAATCGCGTCCTTGACGTCCGCGACCGTGATCCGGCCGCCGTCACCGGTTCCGGTGAGCGCGATCATCTCCAGATTGGCTTCGCGGGCGAGGTTCAGCGCAACCGGGGTGATTTTGCGGTCGTTGTAATGAATCGCTTCGAGATAATTTTTGACGTCCTGTTCGGTGACGCGCGTGCCGGCGGCAGTCACTTTCCCGAGATCGATCAGATAATCCTTCGCAAACTTTTTCGCCCGCGGCGACACCGCTTTGCGGGCCGGTGCCGGCGCTGCCGCCGGAGTCGGGGCCGCCGCCTGAACCGGAGCCGGAGCCGCCGCCGAAGCTGCCGGGGTTTTGACCGGAACAGCCGGAGCAGGTGCCGGAGCTGCCGCAGGAGCCGGGGCCGGTGCTGCCGCCGGGGCCGGGGCCGGAGCCGCAGTCAACATTTCCGGCGGAATCGCTTCGCCGGGCGCGCCGACGATCGCCGCCGTCGTCACCATGACCGGAACTTCCACGCCGACCGGCGTGACGATCTTGAGAATGGTGCCTTCAAACTGCGACTCGACTTCGAGCACGGCCTTGTCGGTTTCCACTTCGAAGAGAACGTCTCCCTTCTTGATGGTGTCGCCTTCCTTGACCCGCCACGAGGCGATGGTCACGGTCTCCTCGGACTGGCCGAGTTTCGGAACCGGAATTTTTGTAGCCATATTCAGAATGCCTTCATTTGTCAATAGAGTTTCTTCACGGCGGCGACCATGTCGGCCGGAGTCGGCAGGAACGCGGCCTCCAGCGTGTAGGCCTGCGGAGCGATTCCGTTCTTCGCACCGATCTTGAGCACCGGAGCGTCGAGGTCATCGAAGCAGTTCGCGGTGACCTGCGAAACGATTTCGCCGGTGAAGCTGCCGATGTCGACGCACTGGCTGACGACGATGCAGCGGCCGGTTTTGCGGACGGAAGCGAACACCGTTTCCCAGTCGAAGGGCACGAGGGTGCGCACGTCGATAACTTCCGCCTGAATGCCTTCTGCGGCGAGCTGTTCAGCGGCCTTCTTCGCGTCGTTGACCGCCGGCCCCCAGGAGACGATGGTCACGTCGGAACCTTCACGGACGATGTTGGCTTCGCCGAACGGGACGAGGTATTCTTCCTCGGGAACTTCGCCCTTGACGTTGTAAAGGAGCTGACCTTCGACGAAGACCACCGGATTGTTCGTGCGGATCGCGGTCTTGATCATGCCCTTGGCGTCATAGGGGTTGGAAGGATAGGCCACGTAGGTGCCCGGAATGTGCGCGAACATCGATTCGAGCGACTGCGAATGCTGCCCGCCGTATCCTTTGCCGCCGCCGACGCTGCAGCGGATCACGAGCGGAACCTCGGTGGAGGCTCCCGTCATGTAGTGCCATTTGGCGGCCTGGTTGGAGATCTGGTCGGACGACATCAGCGCGAAATCCATGTACATGAGTTCGGCGATCGGGCGGTATCCGGTCATCGCCATGCCGACTGCGGCGCCGCAGATGCACGCTTCGGAAATCGGCGTATTGAAGACGCGGTCACGGCCGAAGGCGTCGATCATGCCCTTGGAAAGCTTGAAGGCGCCGCCGTATTCGGCCACGTCTTCGCCGAAGAGCACGACGCGCTTGTCGCGGAGCATCTCTTCGGAGATGCCTTCCTTGATCGCATCCTTGTAGGTCATCAGACCGTTGGCGTCACGTTTTCCGCGCGGGGCGGGAGCGTCGGTTTCGGCGTCGGCGTATTCGGCGGGGACGACATCGCTGTTGCCGTCGGTGTACATGTATTTGATCACATCCTCGGGCGCCGGATCCTCGGCGTCGGCGGCGCGGCGCGCGGCGCGGGCGTTACGGGCGGCGACCTTCTCCTGAATGGCATCCATCTCCTTTGCGGTCAAGATTTTTGCGGCAAGAAGGTTCTTGCGGAACGTCTCGATCGGATCGACCGCCTTCCAGCGTGCCTCTTCCTCGCGGGTACGGTATTCATTGCGCGGATCCGAGAGCGAATGTCCGTAGTAGCGATAGGTGTCGAATTCGAGCAGCACCGGACCTTCGCCGCGGGCGATGATCTCCTTGGCGCGGACGATGGCGTCGCGCACGGCCATGATATCCATACCGTTGACGACTTCGGCGTGCATGTTGTCGTTGTCGAATCCGGCGGCGCGGCGGGCGAGGTGATCGACGCCGGTAACTTCGCCGTCGGCACGTCCGGTCATGCCGTAGTGGTTGTTGATCAAACAGTAGATGATGGGCAGTCCGAATTTGGTGCGGGCGAGCGGTCCATTGAACTGATCCTGGCTGGCCCAGTTGAGCGCTTCGAGCACGACGCCGTTGGAATAGGCGCCGTCACCGGCGAAGGAGCAGACCACACGACCCTTGTATTTTTCATCGATGCGGCAGGTCATCGCCGCGCCGGTGGCGATCGGAATGCCGCCGCCGACGATGGCGTTGGCGCCGAGGTGACCGACGCGGAAGTCGGCGATGTGCATGCCGCCGCCGCGGCCCTTGCCGTAACCGGCTTCCTTGCCGAAGAGTTCGGCGATGGTACGGAAAATGTGATCTTCGAGCACCGCTTCACGAAGTTCTTCCCCGGAGAGGTTGGAAAATTCCGGGCAGCGCGCCTTGAGTTCGTCTTCGGTCATGCGCTTGATCGCGTGGAATCCCTTCGCGATGGAATCGCCGTGGCCGCGGTGGGTGCTGGTGATGAAGTCGGTGATCGCAAGTTCGCTGCAGACGCCCGACGCGGTGGCTTCCTGTCCGATCGACAGGTGGGTCGGTCCGCGGTAATTGTAATCGCTGATGATCTCGTAGGCGCCGGTGCGGCATTTGTTGATCATCTCTTCGAATTCGCGGATGACGAGCATCGATTCGTAAAGTTCGGCGGCTTCCGCCTTGGTGATTTTCTTCGCCTTGTATTCGTCGGCGAGAGTCTTGTCATAGCTGTAAGCCGGAATCGGTTTGAGTTTGATGATCGTCTTCCGGAAGTCGGGGGCGCGGTCGTTCAGATAATTGTTGGGTGCCATTTCTCTTTTCCCTTTTCTTGCGGATGCGTTTTCTTGATTGCGGAACAATGTTCCGGAGCGGCATCCTTTGTTTTGCCTACTGTATTGACTTTATTTTATGGAATACTATTCAAACTTCAAATTCTCAAATACTCAAATTTTCAAACCGTCAGTACTTCAATTTGTCTTTTTCGCAGCAACGTCACGAGTTCCGCCGGCGCCGCCTGATCGGTGATGATCGTATTCAGGAGACTCAGTTCGCCGCTGGCGACCAGCGAAGCGTGGCCGAATTTGGTCGAATCACTCAAGAGAATCGAACGCTCCGCCCGGCGCATGATGAGCATTTTGGTGTACGCCTCATTCGGATCGGTGGTGGACAACCCCGCCGCCGTCAAACCCAGTGTGCCGAAGAACGCCTTGGCGATGTTGATCGATTCGCCGACCGGCGCGGTCAGCGGGCCGACCAGCGTTCGCGAGATCGGACGGAATTCGCCGCCGAGCAGGATCAGCCGGTGCCCGGACTCCATCAATTCGGCGGCGGCCATCAACGAATTGGTCACGATCGTAAGATAACGGCGATTGTTCAATCTCCGCGCGAGCGCCAGCACGGTGCTGCCGCCGTCCAGGTAGATCGAATCGCCGTCTTCAATCAACTCGAGCGCCCGTTCGGCGATCCGTTCCTTCTCGGCGGTACGGCGGGAGGTTTTCTCGTGAAACAGCGGTTCGGGGCGGCGGTCGTCGACCCGGATTGCTCCGCCGTGAACGCGCTGCGCACAGCCGCGCTCCTCCAGCGAACGCAAATCCCGACGAACCGTCGCCTCCGAAACCTGGAGCTCCTCCGCAAGTTCCGTGATCGTCCTGACCCCGTTCCCCAGCGCGGTCAGAATCAGTTGCTCCCGCTCCGGCGAGAGCAGCTTGCGAAAGGCATTCCCTTTTTCCCTTTGCTGCATCATAATGTCATAATTTAATCACATGTTTTCATTTTTGCAAGTTTTTGATTGAAATTGACGGATTTTTTTTGAAAAAATTTTTTTGTACATGATTTGGGGAAGAGTCATGACGTGCGGCGACGTTTCGGGTGCGGGACCGCGGATTGCGGGGAAATGCAACCGGAACGCGACTTCGTGCGCAGGGGATTCCGGTCGTGTTTACCGCTGTGTCTGCTGAACAATGGTGCAGATCAGCGCGTCGTGAGGCACCAGGCGATGCGGACTGCCGTGATGAATGGATTCGATCCGCCAGCCGTCGGCGAGGCGGAGAAAACCGGTGCACGGTTCCGGTGAATTATTGACGTAGACTGCGATGGCGCGGCGTTCGTCCAGCCGATGGCAGGAACAGGAACATTTCGGAACGGGGCTGTCGACGATGCGGGGTGCGATGAAACCTTCGGCCAGTTTCCGATAGAGAAGGTAGGCCGGAAATGTCTCCGGTTGATTGATCGCATTGCGCGCCGTAGCGGCATACTCTTCAAGTGGTAATGTGAAAAGAACCAGTGAGCCGCGGGCGAATTGTTTCTCGAAAAGAACCGGTTCGCCGTCGACGAATGCGAGGGCCCGCGACGCTCCCGGATCGATCCGGTAACGGCGTTTTCTGGCGCATTCAAATTTGAACTCCCCCGCGTCGACGACGACCTGATCGTCACACCGTTCCGTGAACTGCGGCACGAATTCCCAGTAACGCGCCGACGGAGCGAGAAAACCGTCATTGCATGAGAATATCACGCGGGCACCGGTTTCGGCGCGTTTCAGGAGAATTTCGTAATCGGATTGTTCCATCACGTTTACACCGGTGATTCCGGGGACGAAGTACAGCTGCGACTGCGGCAGAGAGTCGCCGCACCAGGCGAACTGAATGCGCAATCCGGCCTGTTCGGCCAGCAGAAAACACCCGTAGGCGTTGGCCCAGGCGTCCTGTCCTTCGGTCAGGACGCAGACTGCATCGGATTGAGCCGGTGGAAGTTGTTCGCATGGAAGCAAATCCCGCACCTGAACGAATTCGGAAATCGCCGCGGAGAAGGCCTCGGGCGTACCGTTTTCATCGAGCAGTCCAAGTTCCCGTTCCAGCGCGCACCATGTGTAGGGGTCGCGGTTGGCGAATGTGTGCGAACAGGCGCACCACCAGAGAAATTCCCGGCAGCCGTGACTCCAGCAGTTCCACAACGCTCCCTTCAAATAGGAGTATTTGGTCTCCTCCCCCATGAACATCTGGGAAAATGCGCCGATCTCTTCGACGATGCAGGGGCGTTTCCCCACCGTGGCGTAATAGGTCATCTCCGCGGCGGCATGGAACAGATTGCGGAATTCGTCCGGACGGCTGACGTCGCAGTGCGGCGTGCAGAGCGGATAAGGATGAACCGTCAGCAGATCAAACATTTCCGCATTGTCCTGAATCGTCCATGCCGCCCCTTCCTGATCGATGCGCCCGGCCGATGCCGGCTGCAGTGAATGCATTCCCGAGGTGATCGGATGAACCGGATCCTCCGTACGGATTGCGTCGGCGATCGACCGCATCCAGTGCGCGGCCTCGGCGCGCGAATGAAGTTTCTGCATACAGTTTGTTTCGTTTCCCGGACTCCATGCGGCGATCGCCGGATGAGCTTTGAATCGTCCCACAACGGCGTGAATCAGCACCGTCTGCCAGTAGAGAACCAGTGGATCTGTGAGCAGGTCGCGCCCGGCGAAGGCCGGCGGTGCGAAAAGTTCACCGCTCATCCAGCCGGTGATGAGCGCGACATCGACGGTCAGGTTTCTCGCGTGCGCGAAGTCGAGAAGCTGCTCCATGCGTTCAAGCATGGTTTCGTCAACGCCGTATTTTCCCGCACCGGAATCGGGCAGGCGTTTTCCGGCGAGAAGGAGTTCACGCGGCCAGTTCATTACGGTACGGCTGATTTCCAGCGGCTGAAAATCACGCCAGTTCGGGAAGATCCGGATTCTTTCAATTCCCAGTTTCTTCAACGTATCCAGTTCGCGGGCGATCTGTTCCGGGCGCCACTCCCGCCACATGTCGACCGCGGCGTGCCCGGCCCAGTAATTGCATCCGATGAGCATGATGTTCTCTTTTTTTCTCAGGTTACTTTCCCGTAATGCGCAATACGGTGGAGTTGATTGCCGGAAGCGTCACGTTGACGGTGACGCGACCATCCTTCCGGCGGGGCGGCAGTTCCAGCCCGGTGCCGAGGTCGAGGACGCGGAATTCATCCTGAGGGAGAAGTCCCTCGGAAAAATCAATCTCCGCCGTCTGCGCCGCTGCGGTAATGTTGATGCAGGAAATCAGCACGTCTCCGTTCTTCGACCGGTACGGTGTGACGAAGAGATTTGCGAAGGAAGAGGACACCAGCGGTTGAAATTCTCCGAGACGCGTCATGATTTCGCGCCAGTTCCGGCGCTCCTCCTCCGGTCGGCCGGGATCCCATCCCGCGGCGTAATTGCCGAGAAAAATCGCCAGTTTCCCCCGGCCAACGTCCTGTTCAAATATCGGGAGCGGAAAATCGCCGCCGGAGAGCTGCTTGACATCTTCGATGCCGAAGCGGCGGAAAAATGCGTAGTCATTGAGCACGTCGGTCTCGAGCGAGGCGAGGAAAGTTCCACCGTTCCGGATGAAGCGTTCGATCCGGTCGCCGAATGATTTCGGCATCCAGCGGGAGTGGTCGTCGATCAGCAGACGGGATTTCACATTCGCGTCAAGCTGCGGGAATTCGTCGATCATATAGCGGTCGGCGTTGATGTTGAGTTCCCGCAGGAGGTTCGCCAGGCCGTAATGCGACGCGGGCCGGGTGTGCAGCGGCACCGCCGCGGTCGACGGAGTCTCTTCGTGACCGGTCTCCAGCGAGAGCGCAAGCGTCACCGGATCGGGCAGATATTCGGCGTTGCAGAGCAGTTTGTGGTAGGCCTTGAGCTGAGCGATGTTCTGCGTGGCCGGTTTCCCGCCCCACCATTGACAGTAATTGGACTCGAAACACTGCATCATGCCCATCCAGAGGTAGGCGAACATCAGATGTTCGTAACTTGGCGGCGGCTGACAGCATTCATCTCCGTAGAGAAGACCGCAGGTGCGGGCCGCGGCCAGATATTTGACGAATGACAACGTGTAACGTTCACTGGTTTCATGAAACAAAGAACCGGGAGCGTATTCCATGCCGACGCGCAGATATTCGGCGAAGGTCTGGCCGCTGAGTTTGTTTTCAATCGGGTGAAAGTTGACGTTGAACGTCAAATGCGCGTCGCAGCCGGTGGAACGGATCGCCTCGGCGATGTCCCGGATCAACTGCGAACCGGTCTCCTCATTCTGACGGCTGTATGCCGGAAGCAGTGTGCCGCTCCGGTCTTCGGCGATCATCTGCGGGGTCAATTCCGCGAAGGAGCGCAGTCGCAGTCCGGTCCGTGCGTTGAGTTCATCCAATGAGGTGTGGGCGGCCAGATATTGCCGCAATGCGGCAAGCGAGGTGTCGGAGTAAATCAGTGCGCCGTTTTCGAAAATCGGGTTGCGCTGACCGTAGTTGGCATTGATTCCCATGACGTTGGGCGCCGCCGCCGCGAGTTCGCCGACCCGACGGTAATAGTCGACAAGTTTCCGGCGGTAGACCGGATTGCTGATGTCGATGTCCCAGATGTTTTCATTGACCGTTTCGCCGCCGTTCTTCCAGAGGTGGGTTCGCGGAATTTCCGACCGAAATGCTTCAGGAAGCTGGAAAAGGTTGCGGATCGCAACCGAGAGCCCGGCACGGTTGATCCGTTCGAATCGTTCCGGCCATTCGGAAAAATCGGGATTGCCGTCGGCGTCGAGCTTCCAGTTGATGTGAATTTTCACCGCATCGTATCCCAGACGTTTCAGCCGGTCGAAGTCGGCGCAAGGTTCATGACCTCCGGCGATCATGGTGTAATAGAACGGCCGGTCATCGGGCGAGGGACGATCCATCAGCGAAAGACGGCTGCTGTAAATTTCACCGGCGCGGAGCGTGACCGGCCCGGGACCGAGTTCGCTGCTGTCGGGTACGAATGTGGTTCGGCCGAAACCGAATGGTCCGCTGCGGTGGAGCGTGACCGGTTCGAATTCCTGAAATGCAGCGGCGGATTTCTCCATCCGGAATGGATATGACGCATCCGAAACAGGACAGGCGCGGTATTCATAAACGTTCACCCCGACCGCCTCGCCGTCGGTCAATACGGCACATTCGGGTTCGGTGACTGCGAACGAGGTATGTTCCGGCGTCCGTACCGTAACGGCAGCCAGCAGAAATTCCCTTCGGTCCTCCGGCAGCTGGCTGACGATGAGCGAACGGATCACCTTCTCCGGAGCCGGATTGCGCAATTCGGTCCGATAGAGAGTGTGCCAGGTCGCACCGTAAGGTTTCTGCGGCAGATAAACCGCTCCCGCCCAACCGAAGCGCGGCGGCCCCCACCAGGTGTTGTCGGGTCCACGTTCGGCGGCTTCCGGAATCATGCCGTCGGCGAAGACACCGCAATTCCAGCGCAATGTGGCGAAGGCCGGTTCCGTCGTGCCGTCGTCGTAAACGATTAAGTAAAGCGCGGCGATTTCAGAATCGCCCGGCTGCTGCTGTCCGGCGGCATGCAGAATTTCCAGTGCTCCGGCGCGTTGACCGACCCGGATTTCCACAGACGGCGCCCGGGGCGACAGAAGAGTAGGGTTGTAGTGGAAGAGCGGCCGCGTGTTGCGGAGAATTTCATCCGGGTTCGGCAGCTCCATGGTCGAAAAGAATCCCTGACTGGCGGCGGGAACCGGCCATTGCAGCGCGATGAATTCTCCGGATGAATCCCGGAACGCCGCCTCGGTTGCAGAAACCGTTGCGGACGCGGGGAAGGGAGCCGGGGCATGAAGTTCACGACAGTGCAATTCCGGTTGTCGGAAACGTACACTTTCTGTTCCGGCGGGGGTGATTTCGAAAAAGAAAATCCCGGAAAATGTCACGTGTGACAGCGGCCAGTTCCGTTCGCCCGGGAACCGCAACACCGTTTGTTCCAGATCCACCTGGCGCGGCACGGGGGCATTTCCTTCGCCGCGCTGAACATCGGGATCGTCCCAGAGTACGGCATCGCTGAGCTGAAGCGTCTCTGCCGAACCCGGCAGAATGCATTTGATTTTCAATGCTCCTTCGGAAAGAAAACGGAAACTCCAGTTGCGACTGACCGGTCGGCACCGGGCGGCGACGATGACCCGGCCATTCGGCGCGATGCGGAGCGTGCCGTCGGGTTCGCGTTCGGTCGCCTCCGTGAACAGGATTTCCCCGTCGGAAGATTTCTTCATGGAGTTGTACGTTGGTGAAAAGACTTCCGGAAGCTGTTCCGAACAATGGAAACGCAGCTTCTGCAAGGTGACATCGTGGCGCGTGTTGATCGGCGAATCGAAATTGATCCCGATTTGAACCGGACCGGAATAGTTGCAGTCAAAATTTCCTATCGGAATGGATGTTCCGTCATTTCCACATTGAGAGAAAAGCAGTTTCCCATTTTTGCGTTCCATTCGCAAGGAGAGGCTTCGTTCGTGGTTTTCCACTTTGTGAATCACCGGTTCGCGGCTGCCGTCGCGAATGGAGAGGATGAGGAACTCCTCCCCCGGATTTTCCTGCGTCCGGGAGATCGAGGCGCTCCAGCGTTTCTGATCCGGCGCGGCGAGTTCCAGCCGGAAACTGTTCCAGTGGTCAAGCGCGGCAATTTTGAAAATAGCCTCCACCGCGACATCTCCACCGAGCAGCGGCGTTGCCCGGAAGGCGCCCCAGCGGTGGTGTTCCGCCGCCGGCTGTGCACTCCAGCGGAGCCGTCCGCCGGAAAAGTCGAATGAACCGTTTGAACCGCAACTCTCTCCGTCGTCGGCGAAATGAATGATGTTGTTTTCTCTGCCGTAGTTTCCGGACGGGGACGGCTTTGCTTCCGGAACTGCCGCCGAAAGCGGAATAATCACTCCGGAGAACAGGAGCAGCAGACCAGTTTTTTTCCAGCGATGCATTTTCATGACTGATTTCCGAAACGTTGTCGTTACCACGCTCCGTCGCGTGCCATCTGATAGGCGTCGGCATAATGCCACGGATTGCGGGTGCCGACCGAGCCGTCCTGGAAGAGGATGTTGCTTCCCTGAAGAGAATTGTGCCGGGCGATGTTGTTCTCATCGCGCAGCATGTCGTTGGTCCAGCCGTAATAGAAAAGCAGATTCGGCCAGTGGGCATCCATGACGACCAGCGCCTTTGACGGAGGAACGTTGTCCCAGCGCCAGGATGCATATTTCTTGTGGCCGAAATTCTCATTCATGCCATAACTGTTCATGATCTCCGAGGCGATCGGCTTGGAGGGACAGTAGAGAATCTTCCAGGCGCCCCAGTCGGGAATGCCATTATGATCTGCCAGATAATATTTCCACGGCAGGCTGTTTTCGTTCCAGTTCACCGCCGGCGGATAGAAATCATAGGAGTCTCCGTAAAGCCCCATGTAGAGACCGATGTTTTTGAGATTGTTCAGACACTGCGTGCACTTGGCCCGGTCGCGCGCTTTGTTCAATGCCGGAAGCAGCATCGAGGCGAGAATGGCGATGATCGCAATTACGACAAGCAATTCGATCAATGTAAAAATGTGATTTCTTCCGGAGGAGTGCCGGATGATTTCACAATGGTCTCGTTCCGGCGAAGCGCCGATGAATCGAACAGGAGTCGCAGTCTGACGGAAAGGTTTCATTTTTTCATTTCCCGCGTTTGGCTTTCGTTTGCTGATTTTCTGAATTTGATCCCTTCGCAATCCGGTAATATTATGCATGATTTAAAACAGAACCGCAAGGGGAAAACGAAAAATATTTCTGATAACTTTTGAATGAATGTGAAAATTTATGAAAAAAAATAAAAAACTGCTTGATTTGATGAAATAAAGTATTCTTTTAAAATAAAAAACGGAACGTGTTCCTTCGGAGACGAGAGAGGATTTTCATCATGGCCAAAAAGGTGACGATACAGGAGATCGCCCGTCGCTGCAACGTTTCTCCGGCGACGGTTTCCCGGGTGTTGAACCGCAATCCCTACATCTCGGCGGAAGTTCGGCAGAAGGTCGGGAGCATGCTTGAGGAACTGGATTATCGTCATGCCGAATTCAATACCGGTTATGTGGCGGTCATCCAGCCGCCGGGCCGCGGCGGTACGGGAATCAGTACGGATATTTATTCCCGGGTGCTGGCGGATGCGCTCGCGACGGAACTCTATCCGCTGCATTACCGGGTGATTTTTCTCGGGGTCTGCGATTATCCGATGATCCGCAATGAACAGTTTCAGGGAATCATTTCGCTTGCGGCGCCGTCGCTGCTGCCGACGGTCTCGTCGGACAATGTAATTCCGATTATTTTTCTCAACTTTTTTCCGGAGCGCAGCGAAGGCGTGTTCCGCGTCGGTTCCGACGAGGGGCAGGGAATGGAACTTGCGCTCTCCTATCTGCATCGGCACAATCATCGCCATGTTGGTCTGCTTGGCGTCGGAAATCAGGTCATGATCGCGCGCCGCAGTCAGGCATTTCTGGCTGCGGCGGAGGAGCTGCGGATGACGCCTCAAATAGAACTCGTCGCGGAGGAACACGATTTTTACGAACAGCTCGGCAAACTGGTCAATACCGGAATTTCCGCGCTGGTTGTCCCTGGAGAAGAGGTCGGGCTCAAGGTTTCTTACGCGTTGCAACTTTTTCAATACCGGATTCCGCAGGATATCTCCATCATCTCCTGGGAAACCCCGAATATCTCCGAATACTGGCACCCGCGCATGACGACCGTTTCACAGGATTTTGCCGGGCTTGCGCGGGCGACGGCGGACATTCTGACGCAGTTGCAGCGAAAGCAGCCGGTCCCCTTCCAGACGGAGGTGCCGCACTTCCTGATCGAACGAAGCTCCGTTGCCGTACTTCCTCCGGTTTCTTCCTGAATCGCCAGCCCCACGAAGAAATATCTCAAAAAAAAATTCCGCACTTCCTGCTTGCTCTCTGCATGAGCAAAACCGGAAGTGCGGGCTGAATCATCATCCAGCCGGAGAATGGAACTGGCTGCGCATCTTTTCCGCAGCGAAACCATTTCTCCGGCGGGAGCGGTAAGGTTTACTCTTCGACGTCCGCCAGAACGTAGAGCATCGCCTTCCTGAAGTTTTTCGCATTGTTGCTGAATGTCCAGTCCGGATTGCCTTTCGGATCGGGATTGTTGCCGATTCCGAGGTCGGCATTCGGTCCGACACGGAAATTATTGTAGGCGAACACAGTCTGTTTTTCGGCCGGATTGTGGACTTGCATCGAACCGTAACCGGGGCCGATGCCGTTTCCGTTGAACGTATCGCCGAAATCAAACTTATCGTTCGACGCGCCCGCGACGTTTTTCGCGTTGGCCGGCTGATAATCGGACGACCAGAATTCAACGAATCCTTCCGGGAAGGTGCCGGTCTTCACGTCGGGTACGTTACTTGCAACTTCGAGATTCTTCACCGCGGTCTGGAACACCGCGCCGCTGGCCGGGGTCGGCACACCGACTTTGGCGGCGTCCGGCGAGAAACTGTCCATCGCCGCGTAAACCCACGACTGTTGACCGTTGTTGTCGGTCAAATCGAGCAGATAAGCGACGCGCTTGACGTTTTTGTGAGCCTTGGAATAGTTTGCCTCGTAGCGGACGTTGCGGCTGTCGCCGAATCCGCTGCCGCTGCGAAGATCATAGGCGTAGAGCACATGCTGCTTGCCGGCCGGAGCGTAAACGGCGCCAGCGGCCTGTTGCAGTTCGCTTTCGGTCGGCTCGGGCACCAGATCGGCCAGAACGTAAAGCGTCGCTTCCTTGTAATTCTTCGCGCTGCCGGAGAACGTCCAGTCCGGATTGCCGTTCGGATCGGGGTTGTTGCCGATACCGAGATCGGAATTCCGTCCGGCGTCGAATTTGTTGTAGGCGAAAACGGTCTGCTTTTCAGCCGGATTGTGAATTTGCATCGAACCGTAACCTACCGCGTTGCCGTTGCCTTCGTAAGCATCGCCGAAGTCGAACTTATCATTCGAAGCTTCGGGAACTTTCTTGATGTTCTCCTGCCGATAGTTGGAACTCCAGAATTCGACGAATCCTTCCGGGAAGGTGCCGGTCTTCACTCCGGGGACGTTGCTGGCGACTTCAAGGTTCTTCACCGCAGTCTGGAACACCGCGCCGCTGGCGGCGGTCGGCACGCCGAGACGGGCGCCGTCCGGAGTGAAGCTGTCCATTTCGGTGTAGACCCACGACTGTTTGCCGTTGTTGTCGATCAGATTCAGGAGATAACCGACGCGTTTGACCTTCTGCTGATGGGTTCCGGTGAAGTCCGCGTTGTAATTGACGCTGCGACGGTCGCCGAATCCGCTGCCGCTCAGAAGATCGTAGACGTAAAGCACGCTCTTCTCTCCGGCCGGAGTGTGGATTGCTCCGACGGTTTTCTTAACTTCGCTCTCCGGAATTGCCGGAATTTCATCGACGTAAACCCGCAGAACCGCCTTCGAATAATTCTTCGCGCTGCTGGTGAAGGTCCAGTCCGGACTGTCGCCGGGGGCGTTGCCGAACCCGAGATCCGCCTGGCCGCCGGCGCTGAAGTTGTTGTAGGCGAAAATCGTCTGTCTGGCGCGATAGTTGTGGATCTGCATCGAACCGTAACCGATTTCGCCGGGTTTGGCGTCATCACCGAAGTCATAGGTCCCGCCGTTGGCGCCCGGAACGTTGAACTTGTTGCCCTGCGCGTAATTGGAACTCCAGAATTCGATGTTGCCTTCGGGAATGAACCCGGTCTGCACTCCGGGAGCGTTGGTGCGGACGACCATGTTGTTCACCCGGGTCGCGAAAAACGCGCCCGACGCCTTCGTCGGCACGCCGATCTGGCGCGCGTTGCTGGTGAAGGCGTCCATCGAAATGGCAGCCCAGGTCTCCTTGCCGTCGTTGGCGGTCAATTCGATCAGATAAGTGATGCGCTTGAGTCTGCCATTGATTTCCGCGCTGTTGTCGGTGATGTAATTCACGAACGAACGATCGCCGACGGTACCGGTCTTGAGATCGTATTCGTAGACGAGTTTCTGATTGTTCTGCAAGTCGGCGATGAGTTCCTCTTTGGTCGGTTCCTCGCCACAGCGGAAGGCGCCAAGCGGCAGTCCGGCTTCATTGAAGAGGTTGCCTTCTGCGGTCTGCTTCCACATGTAGCGAAGCTGGAAGGGTTTCGTTACCTCCGGGCTGGTGAGTAGGAGCTGTTTGCCGCGGATTTCGAGCTGCGCCGGATGGAAGGCGCCGTCGGCGCCGGCGATTTCGAAATTGACCACGTCGCCCTTGGCGTTCCAGCTTTCGACGTTCTTGAAATCGAGGACGAAGGCGTTCCCTTCCACCTTGAACTGAGTCATCACCGGCGAATCCGCCTTGAGATCACTCTTTCCGTAGGTGCGGTTCAACGCGAGCAGCGCCAGGCGTTTGCCGACCGTCTGCTTGTCGTGCGGATGGATGTCACTGAGATTGCCGACGTCGTTGATGACCGCCATGCCGACCGCGTCGCCGTTCTCTTCGGCGAAGGTCTGCTGTGCCTCCCAGATTTCCGGGAGGAGGTTGCTCGGCGTGTTGCCTCCGTAGTTGTAGGGGGCCAGCTGGACGAAATAGAATTTCAGATCCGGATTGTTGAACACCTCTTTCCAGCCGTTGTACAACGCCTGCATCTTGTAACGGTAACGCATGCCGTCACCGAGGTTTGAACACCCCTGATACCAGATCGCACCCCGAAACGCGAACGGCACAAACGGGAAAATCATCCGGTTGTAAAGCACCGTCGGCTGCTGATGGTGTGTGTAGGGTTTGAGCTGGTTCGGGAATTCCGGCGGCTGCGGCTGCACTTCATTTGCGGCAACGGCGGCGTTGAAGGCGTCAAGCCATTTCTGGAAATCACCGGAAACCTTGGCGCTGATTTGCTTGTAATCTTCCGTCCCCGGAATTTTCGCGTTGACTTCATAGGCGATGTCGCGCAGCTCCGGCACGCTGTCGAATCCGACCGGCGGCGTCCACGGTTCGATCCGCGTTCCGCCCCAGTGCGAAGTCACCAGCCCGATCGGAATCCCAAGTGCCTTCTGCAGTTCCTGACCGAAATAGAACGCCGTCGCCGAGAACGACTTGCCGTTTTCCGCATCCAGAGCTTCCCATTTCATCGGGAAATCCGTCCGCGGCGTTCCCGACCAGCCGTAGGGAACCATCCGGGCGGTGCGAATCAGGGGATTGGCGCCGGCGGCCACATGTTTGTCGCCGTCGATGGCCCGCCAGTGGGGGGCATTGGTCCACATCGGCATTTCCATGTTGGACTGTCCGCTGCAGAGCCACACTTCACCGACCAATGTATTGTTTGCGGTCACGGTGTTGGATGCGCCCTTGATTTCGAGGGTGCGGTTTTCCGCGCTCGCGGTCATCGGCGCAAGCTTGACCATCCATTTGCCGTCGGCGTCGGCGGTCGTGCTGACGCTCTGGCCGGCGAAGTTGACCGTCACGCTCTCGCCCGGATCGGCCTTGCCCCAGACCGGGACTTCCACGCCCTGCTGAAGCACCATGTTGTCGGCGAAAATCGTCGCCGGTTCCACTTTCGCCTGTGCGCTCAACGCGCCCAGAACCACCGCTGCCAGCGGCAGCGCCCATCTGGATCGAATCATTCCCGATCCTCCTTTGTTGAGTTGTTATTCGGAAACGAACTTACTGTGATTGAGGATTTCCATCTTCAGATATTCAAAGCCTTCCGCCGGATCGAACGCTCCGACAATTTCCCCGAAACGGAAGATCACCACTTTCCCCGCTCTGCTTCCGGCAATTCCGAGATCGGCGTCGCGTGCCTCTCCGGGGCCGTTCACGGCGCAACCCATGACCGCGATCTTCCGGAGATGGATGGTGCGGCCGCCGGCTTTGATCTCCGCCACGGCCTCTTCAACTTTGTTGGCCAGGCCGATCAGATCGATTTCCGTGCGTCCGCAGGTCGGGCAGGAGACGATCTCCGGCGAAGCGTCGCGCAAACCGCACGCCTCCAGAATTCGCACTCCGGCGAGCACCTCGTCGGCGGGATCGGCGGTCAAACTTACGCGCATCGTGTCGCCGATGCCGTCGAGCAGCAGCGCTCCGATGCCGACCGCCGATTTTACGATCCCCCGGGCCGGGGTGCCCGCTTCGGTGATTCCGATGTGAAGCGGATAATCGGTGCGGGCGGCGAATTTTCTGTACGCGGCGACCGTCACCGGGACGCTCGAGGATTTCAATGCCACCTTGATGTCGTGAAATCCGAAGTTTTCGAGCATTTCGCATTCACGCAACGCACTTAAAACCAATGCTTCAGCTATGGCGTCGTCGTGTTCGAGTCCCTTGTTCATCATTTCGCGGACCAGCGCCGGGCGGATGCTCCCGGAATTTGCTCCGACCCGGATCGGGATGCCCGCGGCGCGGGCGCGCATGGCGACTTTGCCGACCGCCTCCCGGTCGGAGAGGTTGCCCGGATTGAGCCGAACCGCCGCCACATGATTGTCGATGGCCGCCAGTGCCAGTGTGTAATCAAAATGAATATCCGCAATGACCGGCAACGGACTGCGCCGGGTGATTGTCTTCAACGCGGCGGCCGCCTCCCGGTCGGGAACCGCCACCCGGATCAGGTCGCATCCGAGGGCGGCGAGACGGTTGATCTGCGCCAGTGTCGCTTCGGCGTCACGCGTATCGGTGTTGGTCATTGACTGCACGGAAACCGGGTGGCCGTTGCCGATGGCGATGCCGCCGACCCGTATTTCACGGCTGCTGCGTCTCTGCGGTGCTGCCATCGGCGGAATTCTCCAGTTCGGTTTGCGGGACGAAGTTTCGATAAATTCGCTTGGTGTCGGTGAAGGTGACGTAGAGCATCAACCCGATCAGCAGCGTGATGAAAATCGACGTGAGCGCTTTGATGACGACCGTCGGCAGCGGTCGCCGGATCACGATCTCGATGAGCCCGAAGAGAATGTGGCCGCCGTCGAGCACCGGCAGCGGGAAGAGGTTGAAGATCGCCAGCGCGAACGAGATCACCACAACGAAATATATCCCGCTGATCCACGAGGATTGCCGCACCGAATTGAACAGCACCAGACCCATGCCGAGGGGGCCGGACATGTGACTGGGTTTGAGGGAGCTGGTCTGTTCGGTCAATCCGAGCTGATTGCCGAGCCGCACCAGAATGCCGCGCAGCGATTTGTAACTCATGTCGAGCGTCGAAACGAACTGCTGAATCGGGGTCGGATGATTGCGCAGCGTAATATCCACCCCCAGCGTATGCGGCACGATTTTCCTTGCGGCGATTTCGACGGTGTGATCCTCGCCGTTGCGCTGATAGGTCAGTTTGAATGGCGTATCCTTCCGCTCCTGAATGGCGTTGAAGACCTGCAGACTGTCCTGAAGCGTTTTCCCATTGACGGCGACGAGCCGGTCGCCGGGCAGGAGGCCTGCGGCCTGTGCCGGGGTGCCCGGCACGACCTCGGCGACGACGCCGGGCGCCTCACGGTCGAAGACCACGCCGACCAGATAACGCGTGAATTCCGGTCCCAGATCGGGAATCGGTTTCGGGGTGGCGGTGAGTTTGAGCGTTTCCGAACCGCGGCGGATCGTGAGCGTGATCGGTTTGTTTCCGGCGAAATCGAGTTCACTCTGATATTCGGCGAAGTCGGTGATCGGCGTATCGTTGATGGCGACGAGCCAGTCGCCGGGGCGGACGCCCGCCTCCGCCGCGGGCGAACCGGGTTCCGGAATCATCTCGATTGGAATGAGCGGCGTGAAGAAGGGATAGGCGATTTTTTCCGCGCGCAGATTGCCCGGCGCGCGCGGGTTCTCCTGCGGCACGAAGCGAACCTGCAATGTCTGATCGCCGCGCACCACGTCGAACTCCACTTCGCCGATGGAGAAGAGAATCCGGCTGACGAATTCCGCCCAGGTGTTGAAGAACGTTTCGCCGTTGATGCGCACGATTTTGTCGTCGGCACGCAACCCGGCCTTGTATTCCGGGCCTTCTTCATCGATGGTGAGCACGGTGATTTCGCGCATTTTCGGCGTATCCTGCGGCATGCCGACGAACCAGACCACGCAGCCGAGCAGCAGCCCGGACAGGATATTGAAGAGCGGTCCGGCAAAAGCGGTGATGATCCGGTCGAGCGGTTTGGCGCGCGGCAGTTCCGTGCCGTCGGCGGCCTTGGGAACGGCGTCGGTCGCATCGACCTGCGGCAGTTCGACGTAACCGCCGAAGGGAAGCCAGCCGAGACGGTATTCCACGCCGTTGATCTTCTTGCGCCAGAACGCCCGGAACCCGAGCGAAAACGCATCGATGTGCAATCCGCGCCATTTGGCCGCGAGGAAGTGACCGAGTTCGTGCGAGAAGATGCAGAACCCGATCCCGATGAAAACGAAAAGCAATGCACCGATCGTGCCGAGAAGGTTGCCGAGAAATTCCATCTATGTTATTAACCTTACTTATATCAGTATAAATATTTCAAAAAAGACCGTCAATTTTTCATATTATAATATGAACGGAATTTTTTTCAAGAGGAAATTCATTTTTTCTGCGGAAACCGGATGAAAAAGTGCTTTTTCGGTATTGTTTTGGCATGGCGCCCCTCGGAATGCTTGATTTTTTCCGGGGAAGATGTTTATTGAAAAGACGTCGAATCATGTCGGCGATGAAGAAAAAATATAAAAGCAACGAAGAGGAGAATACAATCATGTCGCTTGTAACGAAACTTGCTCCTGATTTTACCGCGCATGCCGTATTGCCGGACAACACCCTTGGGACATTCACGCTTTCGGAACTGCGTGGAAAATATGTCGTGTTGTTTTTCTATCCGATGGATTTCACGTTCGTCTGCCCGACGGAGCTGGTGGCGTTCGACAATTCGCTGGATAAATTCCGGGCGCTGAATGCCGAAGTCGTCTCCGTATCGGTCGATTCCGAATATAGCCATTACGCATGGAAAATGACCGAACGCAGCAAAGGCGGCATCGGCAAACTGCGTTATCCGATGGTTTCCGACTTCACCAAATCGATCAGCCGCGATTACAACGTGCTGCTCGATGACAACAGCGTCGCATTGCGCGGGCTTTTCCTGATCGACCGCGACGGCGTCGTGCGGCATGAGACCGTCAACGATCTTCCGCTCGGCCGGAATGTCGAGGAAGTGCTCCGGCTGCTCAAGGCGTTGCAGTTCACCGAAAAATACGGCGAAGTCTGCCCCGCCAACTGGCAGGACGGCAGCGAGGGGTTGAAACCGACCGCCGCCGGGGTTTCCGCGTATTTGAGCCGGCATTCGCAGGAGTAGGCCGGCATCATCCCTGCGTATGGTGCGGCGGCATGACCGGAGGCGCGTGCCGCGAACTTCCATTTTGGAAAGCACGCCCTCCGCACGGCAATCATTTCCCGTGCGGAGGGCGGATTTTTCATCGAATTGACGGCTGGAAATTTATCTTATTCCAGGCAGCCCCAGCCGAATTCATCCGGATTCTTGGCGCGGCCGATGCCGCCCATCCATTCCATCCAGCGGATCCGGCCCTTGCCGTCATTTTCATTGACGAGGAAGGCGAACCGGAAGAGCGTGCCGGGTTCATCGGCGATGCCGAGTTTCTCCAGCGGCAGTTCCGCCTGGTAGTGCGTGATCTTTCCTTCCCGGACGATGCGGCATGGGACGGTCCACTGGCCGAGGAACTCCTCCTTCACGGCGGAATGGGCGAAAACCGCGCCGACGCCGTCGCCATCGGCCTTGCCGGAGAGCGTCACTTCGGTGTATTTGCCGTCGAGCGACGCGAAACCGATCTGAATGCTGTCGTCCCGCCAGCCGTTTTCCGGGTCGCTGTTCATCACGTGCCGGTCATCGGTGACGCGGATGTCGATTTTGAGCGTTCCATCCTGATGGGTCATCGCGAAAGCGCAGGAGAGATCGTCAGGTCCCAGCCAGCGCGGAATATTCGGGTCGAAGGTCATTTCATTGACCCGTTCAAGGGTGTTCAACTGAATTTCCTCGCTCCACTTCGCGCCTTGAGCGACCGGATAACAGACGTTCACGGTTACCGGAACAATCAATTCCAACTGATCGTTGCCGGCTTTGAGCGTCAGTTTTTCCTCCTGCGCCAACATGCCGTTCGGGGCGTCCGCAGGGATGGGCACTTCGAGAGTAACAGTGGAATTCTCTCCGGCTTTGAGCGTTGTGACGTTGCCTCCGCAATGAAGTTCCGCCGCCTCTTCGAACGGGTTGCGCACTTCGATTTCAACCGCGGCCATTTTGCCCGGCGCTCCCCCCGCGATCCGGGGCTGGGTCGCAACCGCCGAACCGATGCGGAACGCGCCCGCGGGGAAACTCACATAGGTCACTTCGTCCACCGGAATGGCCACGTAACCGTGCCGGACTTCCGCCGGAATGGGTTTCCCGTACATGTCGACGGCGGCGAGTTCGCCGTTTCCTTCCAGTGCCAGCAGCCGGCGGGTTCCGGCGACGCTCGGCCAGATGGCGAGCGTCTCCCGTTTCCCGTCGAGCGAGAGAAACCGATAGACGTCGAGTGTGCCGTTGGCCGTCAGACGTTCGCCGCGCCGGGTGTCGCCGAGCTGACGGATCAATTCATTGTAGGCGACGAACGCCGGTTTGGGGCGGTTGTCGCTGTTGACCAGCCCGAAGGAGTCGTCGGCGTTCGGATCCATATCCCAGTAGTCCTGCAACGTGAACCAGGTGTAGAATTCGGTGTTGCGGCTTTTGGCGTAAATGATTTTTCTGGCCAGCGTTCCGGCCTGGCGGCGGATGGTGTCGGCGGCATAACCGCCGCGGTCGCCGGTTTCGGTGTTGCAGATCGGCACATCCACTCCGGCGTCCTTGAGCCATTGTTCGACTTTTTCCTGGCGCTCCACGTAGTTCATCAGGCTGCCGTGGGCGTGGAAGCAGGCGATGTCGTAGAGGCCTTTGCCGAGGGCGTAGGTGTCGCGCGAGAAGTTCTTTTTTTCGCGCGGATGCATGATCGTGACGCCGCCGGTGGTGATTTTTACTGCGGGAGCGACTGCGTCGCGGGCGTCGTGCACGACGCGCAGCGCGGCGAGATATTCGTCGAGCGTGCCGTTGTAGAAGTCCAGATCGGGTTCGTTCCAGAATTCAAAATAATGCACCGAACCATAGGGCTCGATGCATTCGAAGACCAGATTCATGTGGCGGCGGAATGCCTCCAGGTCGGTCGGGGCTCCGCGGGTCTTGAGTTCTTTCTGCGTGTAACTCGGAACGCCCTCGGTATAGGAGACGCACGCGATCATGCCGAGTTTCTCATAATCTTCCAGATAACGGCGGATCGCAGGAAAATTGGTGACGCCGTCGTTGTCGATGCGGTTGCCGGTGATGCCGAACCGTTCAAGATCGAATCCGGCAAGTTTCTTCCATTGATTGTGCAACGCATTTTCGCCTTCGCCGTTCCAGATGACGGTGTCCTGAATGCCGAACCACATCGGAGTGCTGTTCTTCCGGCCGTTGTTCGGGCGGAACACGGCCAGCCAGTCAAGATAATCGGTTTTATAACGTTCGGACTGAAATTGCACGTCGGCGTGATAACTGCCGATCGCCTGCGGAGGAAGTTCAAATGAAACCACTTCGGCACCGAGAGGCGGAAGCGTCACTTGCTGTGCGGCTTCGGCCACGCAGCGGTCGGCGCCGTCGTAAAGTTTGACCGTCACTTCGCCGGTCACTTCTTCCGGCGCGGCGTTCCGCAGCCGGTAGGAGGGGCGCAGCGGTTGCCCGGGATCATTGGCGAGATCGGCGAGCACCGGGCGGATGGAAATCGTGCGCTGACGGCTGACCGTTCCGGTTAACGCAATGTCATCGATCCGCAGTTCGCCCTTTCCCGCGACGCCGTCAACTTCGAAATTGATCTTGAGAAGTTTGTAGGGAGGAGTGAAGCCACTCTGTGTGATCGCCGAACGATAATGTTTCCAGCCCGCTTCGCCGAGCGCAACCGTCTCGGTGCGGAACTGTTTCCCCGCACCGTCTTCGAGCGTGAAGGCGAACCTGCCCGGCACTCCGTTCGAATCAGCGTCGAATTCAACGCCGTCGGCGAAGACTTCCGGAAGCGAGGCCTTCGCGCGCTGAAAATCGATTCTCCCGGTTTTCGACGCGTCGGCGAAATCAAATCGAATCAGACCTGCGTAACCGTCGTCGCGAGAATCGTCCGGGATGCCGCCGAGTACCAGATCCGCACCGAACCAGCGCGTCTTGGTGATGTTCGCCAACGTCCAGGTGCGCCAGGTGCCGACGTCGGAAAAATCTTCGATGACCAGTCGCCCCGGAGCGGAAGCCGTCCCGGAGGAGGCGCTGGCGCCGGAGGGCACGGATTCGATTTCGGCGATCCATTCCGCGGGGAGGGCGGAGTCGTAAACGCGCACTTCGTCAACTTCAATGCGCCGCGCGTTGCTCTGTTTGAGCCGCCCGACCATCAGCGACTGGAATGCGTCAAGCTGCGCCATCGGCGCGCCGCGTTCGGCCATTTTACCGTCGACGTAAAGTCGAACCTTCTTCGCCTTGCCGTCGAAAATAATTGCGACGTCCGACCAGTCGTTCTGTTTCGGCGGCAGGTGTCCGGAGCCCATGCCGGCCTCCTGTTTGCCGGCGCCCTTGGCGCGGACGGCGATGCCATTGGGGGTGGAGAGCTCAGTCAAGATCAGCTGCGCCCAGTCTCCGGGGGCGGTCGCATTGACCAAGCCGAAGTTGAACGCCAGATCGGAGGGTTCGCCATATTTGATCCTGCAGTAGATCGTGGCGCTGTCGCCAAGTTTCGCGAAACGTTCGGAACTGGAATTTATCTGATCGGCCACGAGGGCGACCCCGGCTCCGAGCTGCACGGAGCCCGAAGGATTCAACTGGAAGGTGCCGTCGCTTCCGAACACCCCTTTCTTGAACTGGATTCCGGCAACGTCGTCGGTGAAGGCGGTCGCTTCGCTGGAAGTATTGTTGAACGTCCAGCGCGCGAGCATGCCGGTGGTGAAGTCGGCGCGGGCGCTCACCGTGGCGGCAAAGAGCGCCACAACTGCAAAGAGGGCTGTTCGTTTCATGAAATGTCTCCGAATTATTTTTTAAATCCGCTGTTGTGGAGCTGATTGAGACCGACGTCGGAGACGTGTCCATCCAGCCAGAGCACATTCTTGCGTGTGGCATGCCGGTAGGCCATTTCGAAACCGCTGCTGCCGTTTTGCGCCTCATAGATGTACTGCACTTCGTTGGCGAGCTGTTTGCAATCCTGGAACGCCGCATCCGAGGCGTTGGTGCCGCTGACATAACCCGGTTCCGAAACAAAGGTGATGATCGCCGGGCGCGGAATGATTCCGGTGCTGTCCGCCACCTTGGTCGCGGTCGAGCCCGGCCGTGAGAGATAAATCGCCGTCGAGTTTCCGGCGGTGCCGTAGACAACTTTGTTCGGCGTCAAACCGTACCAGACCGCCAGCGGCCCGAATCCGAACATCGCATAACTGTGACGATCACGCATATTGACGTCGAAGGGGAGCGCGGGACAGCGCAACACTCCGGATTCCCGTCTGGCGCAGGCAACATCCCAGTTGCCTGGATTGCTGTTGTCCATCCCGAGGTAGGGCATGGTCAGCCAGTGCCAGGTATTCAAATTCGGCAGGTCAAAACCGGCCTGTTTGGCGGGCGGGAAGTATTCGTTGTCTCCGGCGTAGAGGAAAAGCGCGGTGCCGACCTGCTTGAGATTGCCGGCGCAATTCGATTTGATCGCCGACGCCCGGGCCTTGTTCAGCGCGGGCAGCAGCATCGAGGCGAGAATTCCGATGATTGCGACACGACGAGGAGCTCGATCAATGTGAATGATTTGCGTTTCATTTCTTCCCTCCATTGGGTTGGTTCTGAGTGTCTGACGATGTTCATTTCAACGATTCTCCTTCAAATATTTCATATTCCTTCAACTGGAAAAGCATTTGTTCATCGGGTTCCCGTCCGGGCAGGTATTGGCCGATCAACTCGCGCATCGCGCGGTCAAGCCCGAGATTGGCGGAGATGGTGGCCAGCGCAGGAGTCAGGATCCGGGCGTGTTCGATTTCGCCGAACGAGAAGACGGAAACATCTTTGCCGATACGAAGATTTTTTTCATAGCACGCCCGATAAATGCCAAGTACACCTCCGGGGGAGAGGCAGTAGATGGCATCCGGTTTGACGCCGGTGGACAAATAGTGCAGCAACGTTTTCCGCACTTTGGGTTCCGGGTGTTCGAATGGACGGATTCCGGGGTCGAGAAAGGAGCCCGGAATTTTGTGTTCCGCGAGGAATTCACGCCAGACCCGAATACGACCGGA
The DNA here is from genome assembly GCA_944389815.1 of uncultured Victivallis sp. Classification (GTDB taxonomy): domain Bacteria; phylum Verrucomicrobiota; class Lentisphaeria; order Victivallales; family Victivallaceae; genus Victivallis. Next base: position 33,835 of record CALXNS010000092.1, read on the forward strand.
AATGTCCGCGCTGTTATGATTGCCGGTTCCGACCAGATCGATCCGGCGGCAGCCGCGTTCCAGCAGCTTATTCAGCAAAATCTTAACCGAGTCCGGCGACACACCGATCATCGAACGGAGCCCTTCGCCGCTCAAATCCTGAAAAAGCACGACCACCCGTTTCCCGAACCGGTAGAGCCGATCGCGCAGTCTGGCATTCGTCTGATCACCCGGCAGAACCACGAAAAGCAGATCGAATTCCGCATTCAACGCTTCGGTGATCACCGGGTCGCTGTTCGAGGAGTAGGAGACGAAACGGACCATGCCGCCCAGTTCTCCGGTTACGTCGCGGATCGAACGCATCCAGTCCGAAAAGTGCCAGAACGGAGCAATCACCCCGACCAGCGGATGACGGGTGGTGGTTTTGCGGATGACGATTCTGCGGTTGGATTCGTTATGGGCGATCATGCCGGAGTCCTTGAGTTCCTGAATCGCCTTCCGGGCGGTCAGATAACTTACTCCGGCGTCTGCTGCCAGCTGACGTACCGCCGGCAGACGGCCTCCCGGATATTCTCCGTTGTGAATCCGTTGTTCCAGAAGCTCTACCATTTGGCGGTATTTCAACATTGTGAACAATCCTTGGTTAAAAAAATATATCAAACTTAGTATAATTATGGCATGAATTGATCAAAAAGTCAAGAGTCTGTGATGGAAAAAATCAAAAAAAACAGCGGCTCAGGGGGCGCGAATTTTGCCGCCGGTTCAACGCGGCGGCAAAGGGGATGGATTTTTCCCCCCTCCTGCTTGCGAAACATCGGGAGACGGGATATATTGAAAGCGAGAGTTCAAACAACAACAAAATCCATAATCCTTTGGAGAGCCAGGAACGATGCCGAAGCCGGAAGTGACGATCATCATCCCGAATTATAAAACCCCCGACCTGACCCGTTTCTGCCTGCGTTCGCTGCGGCTGCATTCGAATCCGGAACGGGTGAAGGTGATCGTGGTGGACAATGATTCTCAGGATGAATCGACGGAATATCTGCGCACTGTCCAATGGATCGACTTGATCGAACGGCATGACATCGCCGATGAAAGCGGTCCGGAAATGCACGCGCGCGCGCTCGACTGCGCGTTGAAAAAGGTGGACACCCCTTATGTAATGGTCATGCATACCGATACGATTGTCCGGAGCGATGCGTGGCTTGATTTTCTCCTGAAGCGTCTGGAGGAGACCCCCGACGCGGTCGGGATCGGCAGTTGGAAACTTGAAGTTGTGCCGTTCTGGAAACGTCTGGGGAAAGGGTTGGAGGAGGTGGTGCGCCGTTGTGCGGGGCGGCATGCCAATCATGAGGTGCGGTATCTGCGCAGTCATTGTGCGCTTTACCGGACGGACGCGGTGCGTCGTGCCGGGTGTGGTTTTTTCGACGGGAAAACCGCGGGAGCGTCGCTCCACCGTAAATTGGAGGAGCAGGGCGGGCGCCTGATTTTTGTGGAGGCTCCGGAGTTGATGAAATTCATCCGCCATCTGAACCATGCCACGATGATTCTCAATCCGCAGTCCGCTGATCGGAAGACGGCCCGCCCGGCGGCTCGTGCGCGGATTCAGCGGGAACTCGATGAATTGCGTTGCGCCGAACTTCTTAAACGGGACGATCTGGATCGGTGACGGGGACGGGGATGAAACTTGCGTTCGGTATATTCAAATATTTTCCACACGGTGGGTTGCAGCGTGACATGATGCGCATCGCCGAGGCCGCCGTTCGGCGCGGGCATGAGGTGACGATTTATTGCGGAAGCTGGGAAGGCGCTCCCGCTCCGGAGGGAATCGTCGTCCGGGTGTTCAAATTGCGCGGCTTGAGCAATCATGGTCGGGCGCGTTCGTTTGCGGCGCGCTTTGCGGAGAGCGCCGCGGAAGCGGATCTGCGGGTCGGATTCAATCGGATGCCGGGGCTGGATGTCTATTTTGCGGCGGACAACTGTTTCGCCCTGGGGGCGATGCGGCATTCGCGATTCTGGCGGGCGGTTCTGCCGCGTTACCGGATTTTCCGGGAATTCGAGGAGGCGATCTTTCAACCGTCGTCGAGAACGATGGTCATGTATTTGACGCCGGGGCAGAAACGGGATTTTCAGACCGTTTACTGTACGCCGGAGTCGCGTTTCCGGTTGCTGCCGCCGGGGATTCCGCCGGACCGGCGACGCCCGGAGGAGTCGGAAGCACTGCGACGGCGCAACGAGAAACGGCGCGCGTTCGGAGTGCTGGAAAATGAGGTGCTGCTCATTCAGATCGGTTCTGGATTCCGGACCAAGGGGGTTGATCGGACGGTGACGGCGTTCGCCGTGCTGCCGCCGGAGTTGCGCGGAAAAAGCCGGTTGCTGATCGCCGGCCGCGAATCAGGCAGGAAATATCAGAAGCTTGCACGGCGTCTGGGGGTGGAGAACCGCGTAATATTCGCGGGAGGACGCGACGATGTCGCAGACTTATTGCTCGCAGCGGATCTGATGGTGCATCCGGCCCGGAATGAAGCGACCGGTACTGTGCTGGTCGAAGCGATTGCAGCGGGGATTCCCGTGATCTGTTCCGGGAACTGCGGTTTTGAAAATTTCGTGCGTGCGTCGGGGGGTGTGGTGTTGAATGAACCGTTTTCCCCGCATGAACTTGAACGCGAACTTGCGAAGAGCATCGGGGTTCCCGGGCGGCTGGAGAAGATGACCGCCGCAGTGCGCAATTACGGGAAGAAGGCGGATTTTTACCAGCGTGCCGAAGTGGCGGTCAATGTGATAGAGGGAGTTGGAGATGCGGTCAAACGTCGTGCTTGATCCCTTTTTTGCGAGACTTTGGCGTGACACGGATCCGTTTGCGGAAGTGGAACGGCTTGAGGGAGAAGAATTCCGCCGGGTCAAAACGCGGCGGACCTTCCGGTTCGAATTGCAGGGGCGCGGGTTTTTCGCCAAAGTGCATCACGGCGTCGGCTGGCGGGAGATTTTCAAGAATCTGCTGCAATGGAAGCGGCCGGTGCTGGGCGCGGAGAATGAGTTCCGGGCGTTGAATTTTCTCCATCAGCTCGGAGTCGATACGATGACGCCGTGCGCCTTCGGGCTGCGGGGCGGGAATCCGGCGAAACTTGAATCATTTCTGATTACCGCGGAACTTGCCGGAATGGTCAGTCTGGAGGATTACTGTCGGGAGTGGGCGGAGAATCCGCCGCCGTTCCGGAGGAAGAAACGGTTGTTGCGTCAGGTGGCGCGGATGGCTGGAACGATGCATCGGGCCGGATTGAATCACCGGGATTGTTACATCTGCCATTTCCTGCTCGATTTGTCGACGGCGGACGATGACGTGCCGCGTTTGTATGTGATTGATCTGCACCGGGCGGAAATCCGCCGTCGTGTGCCGCGTCGTTATCTGGTGAAGGATGTGGCCGGATTGTATTTTTCAGCGATGGACGCCGGGTTGACATGGCGTGACAAACTGCGCTTCATCCGTTATTACACGAACCGGCCGTTGAGGAGCATGAAGAAGCGCTTCTGGCGGGATGTGGAACGGGCGGCGTGCGCATTGTACCGGAAGGAAGAGCGGAAGAGAAAATAAGCAACATCCTGCCGGTCGCGCTCGGGCTGGAGAGTGCGATTGGATTGGGTTGGATTGAGGCGGAGCGGGCGGAGGATGGATGAGAATACGCTGTCGGAGATGGGAGTGAGCCTGTGCTTGATTACATCAAAATTTCGAATTTTGCGTTGATCGAATCGGCCGAATTGGAATTCGATCCCGGGTTCAACGTCGTGACCGGGGAGTCCGGCGCGGGAAAATCGATTCTGATGGGCGCAGTCGAGCTGTTGCTCGGGGGGCGGGTCGATCGCGGCGTAATCCGTTCGGGGGCGGAACGCTGCGAAGTGGCCGGTTGTTTCTCCGTGCCGGAGACGCTTCGTGAACCGGTCGGCCGTCTGCTGGAGGAAGCGGGAATCGATTTCGAGCGGGAGTTGCAGTTGCGTCGGGTGATTTCGGTCGGGAGCGTGCGAAATTTCCTCAACGACACGCCGGTGAGCGGCCGTCTGCTCGGTCTGGTCGGCGCACAGTTGATCGATCTGCACGGTGCAAATGAACAGCTTTCGCTGCTCTCTCCCGCGCGGCAGCTCGAATTGCTCGACCGTTACGCCGGAGCCGGAGCGCTGCGCGCCGCCTGCGAGGAGGCGGCCGCGAAGATCGCCGCGTTGCGCGAAGAACGGGAGGCGTTTGAGGCCGAATTGCCTGATGAAGCTGAAGCGAGCCGGTTGGAACTTCAAGTGGAAGACATCGAAAAAGTCAATCCGCAGCCCGGAGAGGACGCCGAGCTTTCCGCCAAATACAAGCTTGCGTCCAATGCCCGGCAGGTGGCCGAATGCGCCGGCGCGCTGACCGCGGCATTGACTGACGGAGAAAATGCGCTGGCCGATCAGCTTGGAGCGGTTTACCGCAAATTGCTGGAACTCGCCCGGATCGATGAGACGCTCACCGGGACGCTGTTGGAAGAGTGCGATGCCATTCAACAGGAGTTGACCGCGCTTTCCGAAGGGATTTCCGCGCTCGCCGACCGCGTCGAAGTGGATGCGGAGGCGTTGCAATCGATGGAAGCGCGGATGAGTGAATTGTTCACGATCAAGCGCCGTTACGGTCCGTCGCTGGAACAGGTGCTGGAGGTGCGGAGCCGTGCTGAGGAACAATTGAAGATGTACCGCGAGACGGCTGCGCGCCGGGCGGAGTTCCTGCGGCGGGAAACGGAGTTGCGCGATGAATTGCGCGGCGCGGCACAGCGTTTGTCGGCATTCCGGCATTCCCGTGCTGAGGAGTTTGCCGGAGAGGTGCGCGGGAAACTTGCGGCGGTCGGATTTCCGAAGAGCGAACTCTCCGTGGCGTTTTCCGAGACGGAACCTGCCGCGAACGGCATGGATCGGATTGAAATGCTTTTTTCCGCCAATCCCGGCGAAGAACCGCGCCCGCTGCGGCGGATCGCCAGCAGCGGCGAATTGTCGCGGCTGATGCTGGTGCTCAAAACCGTGCTGGCTGACGCGGATTCGATTCCGGTGGTGATCTTCGACGAGATCGATTCCAACATCGGCGGCGAGACCGCCAACCGGGTGGGAGAAACGTTGCGTGAACTCGGTTCCCGGCGGCAGATTCTCTGTATTTCGCATCAGCCGCAGGTGGCGGCGCGGGGGGCGCGTCATTTCTGTGTGGTCAAGCGCGTGGTGGGGGAGCGGACCTGTTCCGAATGCGTGGTGCTCCGGAGGGCGGAACGCGAACGCGAAATCGCCCGGATGCTCGGCGGCGGCGCGTCGGCGTTGATTCATGCGCGCGATGTGCTTCGGGAGGTTGCCGGCGCATGACCACGATGCATTATTCCGCTTCATTGCCCGAGGTATGGAACGCCGGATTTCCCGGTGACACGACGGTGGAACTGCTGCGCCGTTTCGAGCGTGATGTCGCTTCAAAACAGCCAGATCTGGTGATACTCTGGGCGGGGGTGAACGACATGCTTTACCCGGGGCACACGGTGCCGGAGGCGGTGTTTCAGCGCAATTACCGGTTTCTGGTGAGCCGCTGCACGGCGATCGGCGCATCGGTGCTCGCCGGGACGCTGCCGCCGCAGATCGAACCGTATCTGATTGAACAATTTCCCGGAGTGGCGGAATTCCCGGATTCCCCCGGCGAACGGATTGCCCGCGGCAACGCGCTGCTGGAGGAACTGGATTTGCCGACGGCGGATTTCGGCGCGGTGGTGCGGTCGCGCCCGGTGGCGGAGACGGCGGACTCCTTTCTCCGCAATGAATCGAACAGCCGCATGCGGGATGGACTGCATTTGACTGCGGCGGGGTGCGAAGCGATTGCCCGCTGCGCACTGGATGCGATTGAACGGTATCATCTGCCGTCGTCGCGGGTGGTCTGTTTGGGGGACAGCTTAACTTACGGCGTCTATCTCCGGGGACGGGGCACGGCGCGCACCGGAGCGGAAACGTATCCGGCAAAACTGCTCGAACTGCTTCTGCTCCGACACGCGCATCGAGAGGGGTTCGCAGGGAAGAACCTTACTTCACGCATTCAACCAGAGTGACCGAACCGGGCGGCACGGTAAGCGTGTGCGCTTCTTCCTCCGTCGCCTTGCGGGTACGGGTTTGGACCGGGCGGTCGATCAAAGTATTCTGATCGAGGACGCTTCCGGAAGTGAGTGTGTGAATGGTCTGCGGTTTGTACGCGCCGAGTTTCAGGGTGATTTCGCGGCTGGTTTCCGGGAGGCGGTTGGTGATGAGGAGGAAAAGAGTGTTTCCGTCATCGCCGTTTCCGGGGCGGACCGCCACGGCCGAGAGCGTCAGTTTTCCGCCGGTGAATTCGGTTCCCTCGCCGGAGAAGGCGGTCGGCAGCACATCGGAGCCGAATGGAATCTGGGCGTAGAGTTTGAAGAGATCCGCCAGCGCAGTGGAATAGACTTTGCGGCTGTACGGGTCCGGATAGAACATCCCCCACGGGCCGGAACTTGCCGCATGCATCGTCATCGCGCCGATTTCCGGATGGGCGAGCATCCGGTTGAACCATTCGCTGACGGCGAGACAGCCGATCAGAGCGTGGGTGCGATACCAGGAGTTGTTCCAACTGCCGGGTTCCCCGCCGGGCCAGAGGCCGTGTTCGGAGACGAAGATCTTCAAATCCGGATTGGGACCGGCCTTGATTTCATCGGCGATGGTTTTGATGTAGGTTTCGATGTAATCGATCGGATATCCGTGATAATAGGGGTGGAATGCGAGCATGGCCGAATCGGCGCCGAGTTCCTGAATGACGGTTTTGTTCCATTCCTTCCAGTAGGATTTGGAGATGTCGTTCCACGGCGCGGTGGCCGAGTGCGGCGCGAAGCGGGCGTTCGGATCGACGGAGCGGATGGCCTGCATCGTTTCCTTGCAGAGTCGGACGTATTCCTCGGCGTCGATCTTCGGATTGCGGGCCCAGTCGGTTTCGTTGCCGAGCTCCCACACCGCGACGGGGACGGGTGCTGCGAGGCCGTATTCAATGCGTTTCGCGCCCCATTCGGTTTCGGCGGAACCGAGCATGAATTCGGCGATTTCGCGCGCCTGCTTGACGGCGTCGGCGTCGCGGATGGTGACTAAAATATCGAATTTCGCCTTCGGATCGGCGGTCAGCACCGCTTTGACAAGTTCGACCGGGCCGGTGATCTGCCGTCCGCCCCGATCCCAGGAGGCGCGTTTGTGCTCCTTTCGTTCTTCGACCGGGCCGATGGCAAATTTCCAGTTGTCTTTGAGAATCCACATCCGGTTGAGCGGGAAGGGGACTCCGGCGGCGGCGTTCTGGAAATCGGGCAGCAGCACGGGATAGGTTTCGCCGGGTTTCGCCGCCGCCATGCGGATGTTGTCCTGATCGACGAAGTCGTAACTCAAACCGAACATTTCCGCATCGTAGGTGCGCAGCGGAGAGACGGATTTCAATTCGAGCACGGCGGGCAGCATTTTTTCTTCCGCGGTGATCGGTCCGTCAAGTTCGATGTTGTCGTATTCGTGTCCGGCCCCGACCGCCTCCTCGGCGTGAAGAAGCGGGACTCCGGCGCAAAACATCGTGCCCAACACGACTGCCAGGGTAAAAAACGGAACTTTCGTCATCATTGCGGCATCTCCAGATGATCTTTGCTGTAACCCTGATGCCCGACCCGGCTGAACCACTGAACATGGCCGTCAACCATGCCGGCGTTGGCTCCGTCGAAGTGGCGGGGATGAAAACGATAGGTGCTGCCGGGAACCAGCGTCAACTCCCAGTCCCAGGTGCCGTAACCACCGAGATTGTAATAGGGGGTGCCGTCGGCGATCAGAAGTTTTCTTGACGGATTTTTGATCTGAAGCATCTTGAGGACGGTTGCCTTGTTGCGGTCGTTCATGCCGTAACCCACGGGATTGGTTACGGACGAAACCTTGGGGCAACTGGTCACTCCCGCCGGGGTGTAGGCAGACCATTTGTCGTGCGGCGGAAGCGAAGGTAGATATCCTTCATCCTGAAGGGTGTGGAACCAGGCGACGTCACGGCCGTGAACCGCGCTCTGCATCTGGTTGCGGCAGATGTAACCGGTATCATGATCGTACATGTGCAGCGCCTGCATATTCTGACGCACGTTGCTTTTGCACTGCGCGTCGATTCCGCGCTCCCGCGCCTGATTCAAGGCGGGCAGCAGCATGGAGGCGAGGATGGCGATGATCGCGATCACAACCAGGAGTTCGATCAATGTGAATGTCCGTTTCATATCTCCGGGCTCCTCTTTTTTGGGTGGTTATTCGTTGATCTTCAGAGAGTCAAGTTTAACGATGAGTGAATAAGGCGAGTCACTGCCGCGCAGGATGCGCCCGCCGTTCCAGCCGTCGGGCATGAGCCAGAGCAACTGGGTTGCGCCCGGGCCGATGTTGAGCAGCGCGACGGCTTTCGCACCGTCCGGAACCGGATTGGTAAACGGGACGAATTGTCCCTTGGCGTTCCGGAATTCGAATGCGATTGAGGAGGCGTTTTCGGGAAGGTCGATCCGGTTTGCCGTGAGAATCGCGAAAAAGTCGACTTCACCTTTGCCGTAACTCTGGGCGAGAGTGAGGCCGTGTTCCCACTCCTGGCCGAGCCGTCCGGTCCAGATGCCGTCACGGTCGGTGTCGAGTTCATCGACGGGGAGGGCGAAGGCGCCGTAATTCCACTGGCCGGCTTTTCCGGTGTAACTGTTGCGATGTCCCTTGTCCTCGGGGTGAAGCGTGACAGTGGGGTTGCCGTAGGTGCGATAGACGACTTTTGCGCCGCCGGGGGCGCTGACCGGTACGGAGGCGCCGGTGACGCCGGATTTTTCGGTGACGAGGAGCGGTTGATAATTTTCTTCAATCACGCCGACGGGAATGCCGTCGCGGACGGAGGGTTTCAGGGCGTTCCAGTTGCCCTGGGCGTCTTTGTGGTTGCCGGGGAGGAGTTCGGCGGAACGTTTCTCTTCCGCCCCGAATTTCCGGTAAGAAATGTTCTCAATGGGCTCATCCCCTCCCAGCAGCTGTTCGAACGAAGAGAACAGCGTCACATTCCGAATCTCCGCTCCCTCTGAAGCCGCAGTGATGGCGAGCGCGGTTTTTTCCGCGGCGGCCGGGAAGGCGAAGGTGATCCACGCCTTTGCGGCGGCGGTCGCGGTGGCGGAGCCGAGCGTTTTCCCTTCGGCATCCTTCGCCGTCAACGTGATCTTGGCGTCCGTGCCGTCGTTGAACAGCGCCACCGTGAACGGGCGTCCGGAGATGAGTTTGTCGAAAACGGCCAGTTCGAGTGCGTTGCCGTCCGGTTTGACGTCGCACTCGACTTTGCGCAGCGGCGCGTTGTCGGCAAATACCGTCGGCAGAGAGCCGAATGCAAGTTCGATCGTACCGGCGGCTTTGTCGACCCGGCGGCTTCCCGCGATCTCTTCCGGCATGATCGTTGCCGCAGACAGCAGCAGCGGCAGAAGAACGGTGGAGAAAAGGAGCGGTTTTTTCATTTCATATCTTCCTTCTGTAATGATACGATATTGCGCTGGATGAAGTGAGTTGGAATGGAGAGATGTCCGTCAGGATCCTCTTTTCTACGAATCCGGGCGTCGATGCGGCGCAGAACGATTTCCGATTGTTCGTGCCGGTAAAGACGGATCACCGGGAGCGGCGGCAGAACGACCCGGCTGAGAAGCGTGTCGTCCATCGCGATGATCTTAAGGTCGCCCGGAACCCGGATTCCGATTTCATCCAGCCCCTGAATGAGCAGCAGCGCATCGTAATCGGAGGCGACGAGAACCGCTTTCGGCAGATTTCCCGCCCTGCCGATCTCGCGGCCGCGCTGAATGACCGCGGCTTCTCCCGCGACGGTGGGCGAGACGTACTCTTCGATCCATTCGGGCATATTGAACTCTTGGCATATTTTCCGGTATGCGGCGAATTTCGCCGGATTGACCGGATCATGAATGAAGCCGATTCGATTGATTCCGGCGGCGGTGAGTTCCGCGAACGCTTCACGGATTCCAGTAACGTAATCGAAACCGACGCTGTTGTTGCCGGAGTCGACGTCGTCGACGCTGATCAACGGAAAATCCGGCGTGATGAGCTTCTGCTCGAACGCTCTCTTCAACACGTCGCCGATCACGATGATCCCGTCGACCGAATAGGTACTCAACTGACTCAGACAGTCGAGGGTGCGCTGATCGTTCCAGTTGGATTCCATCATCAGCAGCCGGTATCCGCGCCGTTCGGCGGCCTGCTGCATCTCCCAGCTCAACTCCGCAAAATAGGGCGCCCGGATGTCCTGCGTCACAAATCCGATCATCCCGCTGCGACCCGACACCAGCGACCGGGCGATTTTGTTCGGCCGGTAATTGAGCTCGCGGGCGATCCCCATGATCCGTTCACGAGTCGCGGGCGAAGTTTTGCCCGTCCCGTTCAACGTGGCCGAGACGGCCTGGTACGAAACGCCGGCAAGCTGTGCGATTTCCTTGATGGTTGCCGCCATGATTCGTCTGCTTCCTTCGCTTCCTGGTAATTAAGTAGAACGTTCTACCTGATTGACTTTTAAAAACAGATAGAACGTTCTACCTGCTGACAATATTATAGCAAAAAAGAATGGGAATGTCAATATACGAATGGGAAAAAAATGTTTTTTTTTGCGTTGTGGAGTGAAAAGAAAACGCCGCCGGATTTTTTCCGGGCGGCGTTTTCAGGTGGGAGTTCCCGCGGAATTGCGTCAATCCGAATAGGCCGGATGGCGCGGCAGCGGATGCGGCCGGAGAACCCGGATGTTGCGGTATTCGACGTTCGACTGATAGAGTCCGAAGCCGATGTGGCCGGATTTTTCCGGCGACACCGGATGCGGATCGGCGAACCGCAGCAGGAGTTCGCCGTCGAGCGCGATGAAGACGATTCCGCCGACCGAACCGGAAACGATCCGGTAGGAACGGCCGGTTTCGAGCGGCCGGGAGGCGAAAATCGCCGACGGTTCGAAAGCCGGCAGTTTTTCGATTCCGGCGTAATTACCGTACCAGCCGCCGAGACAGCCGAGCCAGCCTTCCCCCCATGGCGTCGATTCGAAACTGGTCTGCCAGAGCCAGATCAGATCGTGTCGAGAAGGCGCCAGAAGCCGGGCGTCGAATTCGAGCATGACGTCGCCGGTCAGAGGTTTTTCATGGAAAATCTGGCCGTGCAGCGCTTCGTCGCCCGGCGCGTAAAAACCACGAATGACTCCGTCGGCGATCTCCCAGCGGCCGGTGCCGCGCCGGATGGTCCATTCCGAGGCGGAAGTTGCGCGAAGATCGCAGAGCACTTCCGCACATGCGGGATCGATTTCGTGGGAAATCAAATTGAGTTTCGCCATGTTGCGCCTCGCCTCTTCAATAGAGCACGTCGGCGTTGACGGCGTCACATTTGAAACGGTATTTCCCGCCGCCGAGGTTTTCAGTGAGCCCGTAACGGGAACGCAGATCGGGATACCCCGGAATCGTGATCGTCGCGGCCGCTTTGCCCGGACCGTTTCCAGTGATTGCAACCCGGATCTCGTCGCCCGCTTTCCACGCGGCGGCACCGATTTTCTGCGGGGCGATCGATTTTACCTGAAATTCCGGCGCGGTTTCCTCGCTCAGCAGGAAAGGTTCCAGTTCGCGGAGCAGCGCGACGACCGGTGTGACGCGGTTCCAGTTCTCCTCGCCGCTGCCCGGGAGGAACTCCTCCCCGGTCTTGAAAATCGAGTGATAATTGTAGAAGAGGAACCCCTTCGCCCCGGAAATCGCTCCGGCAAGCGACATCGCCCGCAACTCTTCCTCCGTCGGGAAGGGATAACGCGCGAACTCCTCCTTCTGATCGGGTTTGAGATTCTTGAATCCGCCCCAGCTGAACGCCTGCGGCACGAACCAGAGCGGGATCTCCAATGCGTCGGCTGCTTTCATGACCTCGTAAATCGGGGTGATCGACGGGAAGCGGTTGCCGTCGATCGGATAATTGTCCACGGCGAGCACGTCGCCGGTCGAGGCGTAGAACGGGAAATCGTCCGGCACAAACGTCAACGTCACGGTGAAATGGTTCGGGTCGAGTTTCGCCACCATCTCCCGGATGGAACGGATGTAGGGCAGTTCGTGAATCGGATTTTCGTCGGAGAGATAATATCCGAGCATCGCCGGATGTTTTCCGAGACGGCGGACGAACGCTTCGGAAATTTCCTGAACGCCGTTCACTCCGTCATATTCCCTGCGCACGAAACTTCCCTGCGACGGATTCTGTCCGTTCAATGCGAAAAGCACCTTGATGTTGTGCTCGTTGAACCGATCCATCGTCTTTTCGACTTCGGCGAAATCCTCGACATATGCGCCGTTCTCTCCCATGAACATGCTCGTATACGGCATGTAACAGTTGACGCCCGCCGCCTTGAGCCGTTCCATGTCATCGTCGGTGAGATTGTCGCCGAAGAATCCGACCGGCAGGAACTTCTTCCCGTCCACCCGGACGAAATGCGCGTCGTCGATCTCGCTTGAACCCGGAACCGCCTCATGCTTGCCGGAATAGAGATGGAACTCCTTCACGGCAATGATCGTCTTATTACGCAAGTTGAGCAATGACGCGTGCACCTTCACTTCGGCTGCCGGAAACGCGCCGAATTCGCCTGCGTAAAGGCCGTTGTCGTTCTTCAGAAGCTGCGTACGGTCGCCTGCGGTGACCAGCATCGCCAGGTCGGCGGGGTTCTGTGCTTCGCTGCCGAAGAGCGCGGCCCGAAGTTCGATGCGCCCGCGGTCATCCAGTGCGAGATTGGCGGGACGGGTGTCGTAGATTTCCGCACCGACTTTGGATTCCGGTTCGATGACGACGTTGTCGTAGTAGATTTTTCCGACATAACAGCTCTCCAGATAGAAGATCAACCGGACCCGGTCGCAGTTGCGCGGCGGCCGGGTTTTGAGAACGACCTCTTTCCACGGTTGATTGAGCAGATGTGCGCCGTTCGCGTCGCTGGAGACGCCGGCAATCCAGTTGTCCTTTTCATAATATTCGATGCCGGCGACGTAACGGATTTCGGTTTTTCCATTGTAGACGGACATATCCTCGGTGCGGAACTGGAACCGGAACGTGTAGGTGGTGTCCTTGTCCAGTTCGATGTCGCGCGAGAGAATCGGATAATCATCCGGATTGCTTCTGGTGTAGCTGAGCGCGTCCGTGCCGTTCAATCCCATGCGTGGTGCAATGGCGAATCCTTGCGGCAGATTCCACTCTCCTGCACCGCGGTCGAAACTTTCCTGAATGACTGCTTCGGCGGAAACTTTGGTGAGATCGGTGAAGGTGCTGAGATCCGGAAACGCCTCCGCTCCAGCGGTAACCGTGGCGGCCGCCAGAAGCGGCAAAGCGAGCATGGCAGGGAACTTCATGGGAATTATTCCTCCGTAAAAAAGTAATCGAAATTTTCTTCAAGCGTGTCACACCGTTCCTTGAGTGTCTCTCCCGGTATCGCCGCCTCGTAATTGTAAACACCCTGATATCCGATTTCGCGCAGCGCGGCGGCGACCTCCTCGAAGTCGACCACACCGGCGCCCGGCATCCAGTGACGTTCGAAATTGCCGTCGTTGTCGCTGATGTGGACGCCGAGGATCCGGCCGCGCAACAGTCGGACATTTTCCGCCGCGGTGGTCGGTTTCCCGACGCCGTGGTTGAAATCGATGCAGACGCCGAAAAGATCTTCCGGCAGTCCTTCGAGCAGTTCGAGCAGTTCCTGCGGCGTGTTGCCGATGCAGTCATAGGGGAGCAGTTCGACGGCGAGTTTCAATTTCTGCTGCCGGAGCGGTTCGGCAAGTTCCGCGAGCGATTTGCGCGCCGCCGCGATCCGGGCGGAACGGGTCTCCGGCGGAATGGTGCCGTCACTTGCGTGGAGTACGACATATTCGCAGCCGAAACTTGCCGCGTCCGCAAGATAAGGGATCAATTTTTCGACCGCGGCCTTTCGGGCGGCCTCATCCACGAGCGATGGATCGATCTCCGGCCCGAAGGGAAGATGATAGGACTGCGCCTGTTTGCCGCGGGCACGGAGCATCTCCAGAAACGGCGCCTTGGCGGCGAGGTTTTCCCCGGTGAAGGTCGCGTGCCAGATTTCGAAACTTGCGATCCGGCTCGCGCCAAGTTGATCAATGTCCGCCTGAGAGATCGGTTTCCCGCTGTAGCCGAACACCTCCTGAATCGATGTGCCGAGCCGCGGTTCGGCACCGCGCAGGGCGAAGGTGAAAAGAAGAACGGTCAAACTTGTTTGAAGGAACTTTTTCATGGCAGATCTCCCAGGATGTTGTCGTATTCCGGTCCCCAGCCGCCCGTCCGGGCCAGTTCCACGCTCGAATCGGCGTGTCCGTCGAAGAAGAACCGGCAGTAAGCTCCCGCATGACGGTGGTCGATGCCGTAAGGACCGGGCCAGCCGCCGTAAAGCTGTCCGTAACCGATCGAAGCCTGCGTCCCGGTACTGTCAAGTCCGGAAACCCGCACGGAAGGGCGGCGGATCCGGCTGCGGCGGAATTTGTACATTCCGCCGCCGCCCCAGGCGTCGCCGTGAGCGTAAGCGTTGAGTGCATAGGTCATCCACCACTGATCCCAGGTCTGATCGGAACGTTTTTCCCACGACGGACAGTAGAAAATTGAACCGCGACCGTTATTCGATGTGACGAAAGGCGTCAGATCCTGCACCCAGGAAGAGGCGCCGTTGCCGTAAATTCCGGTGGCGACCAGATAATCGCCGCAGGCGTCGGAATAGAGAGCCGATGCGGTGGCGATCTGCTTGAGATTGCTCAGACATTGAGTGGTCAATGCTTTTTCCCGGGCTCGATTGAGCGCGGGCAACAGCATCGAGGCGAGAATTGCGATGAT
>CALXNS010000093.1 GCA_944389815.1 uncultured Victivallis sp.
CACCGGTGCCAAGCAGCGTCCAGTTCCGGTCAAACCCGGTGCCGACGCTCTTCCAGTTATCCGTCCCGTCCGTCCAGACGCCGACCGCACCCAGTTCCGGCGCGTGCCAGACGATCGAATTCTTCCCGGCATTTCCGGTGACGTTGCCGACGGCGACGTGCCAGTCGATGTCATCGGAATTCGTGAGGTAACTGATGTTCTCCCACGTACTCATGTCACCGTTTTTGCGGTACCCCACGTAAGCGCCCTTCACTCCGTTCACAGTGACGTTGCCGAGCATCACCACGTCGGCCTTGCCGTCCGAACTCATGTCGTAAGCGCCAAGCACGTCCCATTCGGCGGGTTCGCTCAACCCCTGCCCCTGCCACGTGTCCGTGCCGTCCAGCCAGAAGCCGAGCTGATTGTCGCCGCCGGTGTACTGGAAAAGCACATCGCTGATGCCATTCCCATTGATGTCCGACTTCGCCGAAGTTCCCGTAACCGGCGGTTTCGGAGCATCACCGCCCACGGTGAAGCTCAGCAGACCGTTGAGGAGGTTGAGTTGATAACTGACGCCCGAAACCGTCAGCGTCTGACCGACCGTGAGCGTACCGTAATGCTGATCGGCGGTATTTTTCACCGTGACGTTTCTCTTGAAGAGTTCCGCTCCCTCGGCTAGACGGTAGGTTCCCGCCGCCTGCGTTGTTGAAACCGTGACCACATAACTCGGCACGCCGCTGATCAGAGTTAAATCATTGATCAGCGCTCCGGAATCACTCGAACGATCCGAAAGATCGAAATCAATCACGCTCCCGCGATAGGCGGAAACAACCGCCCCCTGTTCGATCTGCAACTCCGTCGCCACGCCGCCAGCCGAGACATACATCCTCCCGCCGGAATAAACCGTCGTCGATGCCACCGTACCGCCACTCGAGACAGTCAGATTCCCGCCGGAATTTACCGTCGTTCCCGTCGCCACGCCGCCAGCCGAGACATACATCCTCCCGCCGGAATTTACCGTCGTCGACGTCGCACTGCCGTAGACAAACATCGACCCGCGGGTATTCACCGTCGTCGATGCCGCCGTCTGACCGGAATAAAGAACGGCGGAACCATTTACATAAGCATTGGACACATGAATCCCGGAGGAATAGTAAGTGTCTTTCCCCAAAGTGAAACCATTGATCGAACCGCCGGAATCAACCGTCGTCGATGCCACCGTCCCGCCACTCCTGACATGCATATCCCCGCCGGAATGAACCGTCGTTCCAGTCGCCACGCCGCCATCCCTGACATACATCGAACCGCCGGAATCAACCGTCGTCTCCGTCGCCACGCCCCCACTCGAGACATACATCGAACCGCCGGAATCAACCGTCGTCTCCGTCGCCACGCCGCCACTCTCGACATACATATCCCCGCCGGAATTCACCGTCGTCGATGTCGCAGCTCCGCCACTCGAGACAGTCAGATACCCCCGGGAATTCACCGTCGTTCCCGTCGCCTCGCCGCCACTCGAGACCCACAGCCACCCGCCGGAATCAACCGTCGTTCCAGTCGCCGTCTGACCGGAATATAGATAGGCGGAACCATTTACATAAGCATTGGACACATGAAACCCGGAGGAATAATAAGTGTCTTCCTCAAACGAGAAACCATTGATCCTTCCGCCGGAATTCACCGTCGTCGACGTCACTACGCCACCATCCCAGACATACATATCCCCGCCGGAATGAATCGTCGTCAACGTCGCCACGCCGCCACTGTAAACATACAGATCCCCGTAGTAATTAACCGTCGTCGATGTTGCACTGCCGCCACTCGAGACATCCATATCCCCGCCGGAATGAACCGTCGTCGACGTCGCCACGCCGCCACTCGAGACATACAGATGCCCCCAGGAATTCACCGTCGTCAACGTCGCTGAGCCTCCACTGGAGACTCTCATCACCCCGCCGAAACTGACCGTCGTCAACGTCGCACTGCCGTTGACATACAGATACCCCCAGGAATTCACCGTCGTCGACGTCGCCACGCCGCCATCCATGACATCCATATCCCCGCCGGAATGAACCGTCGTCGACGTCGCCACGCCGCCACTCCAGACAGTCAGATCCCCGCCGGAATGAACCGTCGTTCCCGTCGCCGTGCCGCCGGAAGATACGTACATATAATCTGCGTAACCGAGGTTAACGCCACTGCTCACAACACCACTGGAAACACGATAATATGCCATTTCTTACTTCTCCTTTCCCCGGAAGGTTGGAATTTTACGGATGGTCGTGATCACCTGTTCGGCGGAGATCAGTTTCGTGCATTCGAAGTGGCGATCCGTCCCCTTGTGCCGCGGACACCACAGAAAATCAAAATGGTCGAAGTCAAGCCGCATGTCATTCCAGCAGCTGTGGCAGGTGTGATAATTAATCACACGGTACGGCGTCGCAAATTCATTCGTCGGATGCGTGAACCCGGAAATCATCACCACCGGCACCTTGCACCCCCACGCCAGCCAGCTCAATCCAGAACTCAACCCGATGAAGAAGTCCGCGTCCTTGATGAGGTCGATCCGCTCCTGCAACGGTTTGTCCCCCGTCTCGTCCTCCACTCCCCACGGTATGTGATTCCAGACCAGACCCGCGCCGTGCACACGCTCCTTGTCGATGCAGATTACACGGTATCCATTCTCCTTCAGGAACTTGATCACCTCGTACCAGCCATAGGGATTGTTCCAGTACTTCGCCTGACTCGAACTCTGGCAGGCGATGCACACATATTTCTCCTTGATCTTCCGCGGAGCGGAGAGGTTGAAGCGCGGCGGTTCGTCCGCCGGATCCACCCCGAGAATATAACCCGCCGTCCGATGCAGCCCGATGTAGCGGAAATCGATCGGCTGATGATCCACATCCCCCCGGAAAAACAACCCCATGTAATAACACGCGTAGGGTTTATAATTCTTCGTCTCCTCCGGCTTGATGAACGTAATCTCCGGATACTGATCGCGCACCACGTCGGCGATCCACGGCGTCATCACGCAGATGATCTTGCACTTGTGCTTCTTCTGGAACCGCTCCACGTAACTGAACCAACCGATCGAATCCCCGATCGTCCCCACCGGAAGCTGAATCATCACCTCTTTCCCGGTCGCGTCGTAGTCGTGCGTGAAAATCGGTTCTTTGCCGCCTTTTTCATGGATAATCAGCCGGAACCGGATGAAGAACTTCTTCACACTCGTCACATACGCCCCCGGAACCGTGTCGTTGCTGTAGAGGATGATCCCCGTGTCGATGTCCGTAAACGTCACATGATACTCTTTGCCGTTGTGCGGAAAAAGAATCCGGATCCCGTCGTTGAAGTCGAATTTGATCCCCTCCACCGCGTCCAGCACCGGAATTGGCGGCACTTCGCCATAAATACTCGGCTGCTTCGGCTTCTCTTCTCCCGACGGCTTCAGCGTTTCCGGTTGCGACGGCGCACGCCCCGCCGCCGGAACCGGAGCCGGAGCAGCAACCGGCGACGCGCCGGCATTCACGGAAATATCATTGACATTCAAGGCGGGACGAATGGTGAAGTCATTCATATACAGAAAATTCCTCTTTTTGATGAATCATGTTCCAATGCCGGTTTCCGCAGCCGCCGCGCGGCGGAAAAAAATGTGCCGCGACAATTCAATATTGAATTGTCGCGGCACAGGAATACAAAAAATCCGAAGAGATTGCCGGAAACAGCACAGACATTGCCATGCACCTTCCGGTATGAAAAATACGCCATCTCCCGCGGTTGTTCTCCGCCGTCATCAAAAACAGCAGAATATTCCCTGAGCCGGGCCCGCAGATTCTCAGGCGTCCGAAACAGTTCTTTCCATGCATTCGCTATTGTGGCGCGCATTCCGGATTCCTCAATTATTCAACCAGGCCCGTCGATTTCCCAACTTGCGCTGCAAATTCCGACACGCCTGAAAACACTCAAAAAAGCCGAACGCCCACAAGCATTGTCTCTAGGCTCCGCCAGGAACCCGCAGTAATCATGCCAGATAAACGCTCGGCAAGACAATACAGTTGTCCTACCGAATATATTTCACCTGTGATTACTGCAACGATCTTTTTTATCTGGCGGATTTTAGAGACATTGCTGAAATAGAACGGTTTTCAAAAAGCACGGAACTTGAAGAAATATACTTCAAGCACACTAAAGAATAATCTAATACTGAAACAACTGTTTTTCAATCCTGAAACATAATTTTTTTGCAATAAGAATCCGATTCCCCCATCTCAACAGCGGAAACCGGACATTCATCCACCATCGGCTGAACACATCGCCCCCTCTCACTCATGAAAAATATCCATAATTCATTGCAACTCCAGCCTGCAAGCATCATGATGATCCCAATTGGATGTTACCACGGAGCGGGCGCCGTGCAAAGCCGATTTCCCCCCTTGCAATCGGCCCGCAACGCGGTTATAGTATTCTCCGAACCTTCGTTCCCTCACTATCCAGAGAGACGGTGAGGTACGGAGGAAATTCATGCAATATAAAATCGAAGAATTCAAATATGTATTAACGCCGAAAGGAAACATCATGATGACGGCACTTCGATTCAGGATCGCCATATTCCTCGCCCTCGCCGCTTTTGCGGCATTTCTGCCGGGACCGCTTCCCGCCGATGAACTGCCGCGCAATTTTCACGAAGTCGATCCGGTCAATCGCATCTACCGCAGCGCCCAGCCGGATCGTGAAGAGTTCGCGACGCTGGAGGAACGCGGGTTCCGCACGATTTTAAATCTGCGCCAATTCCACAGCGACCACCGAAAACTGCGCAACCGGAATCTGATCTCCTGCGCCGTCCCCTGCAACGCCGGAAACATGAATGAAGAACAACTTTATCAAGCGCTTCGCATTCTGCGCGACCAGCCGAAACCGCTGCTGATTCACTGCTGGCACGGGTCAGACCGCACCGGAAGCGTCGTCGCCGCATTCCGCATCGTCTGCAACGGATGGAAACCCGAGGCGGCCATCGCGGAGATGCTCGAAGAAAAATATGGCCATCACGCCGGAATTTACTCCAATCTCCCCGAACTGCTCCGCTCCGTCAACTGGGACGAGATGCGCAATCGCATTCAAACGGAAGATGTTCCGCAAGGAACATTCTCCCCCCGGGAGGTGCTGCATGTTCATTACTCCCCCGAACCGTTTCGCGTCACGATTACGGATGGAACCATCGACGGAACCATCCCGGCAACCGCCGCCGCAACCTCCGCCGCAACCTCCACCACCACCGCAACGGATTCTACAACCGCACTCGCGCTGATTCAACAAATGTGGAAGGAAAAATCCTGCCGTGCGCTGCTGCTCATTTTCGATTCCGTTCCGGAAAATTCGACGCTGTACGACCCCTTCGCCACGGCGGTGAACAACCTGCCGGAAATGGACGGCGCCACACGGTATGATGCGATCCCCGCCCCTCTTCCCGACGACGGCGTTTCCGATGCAATGCGCGCGTTGAACGACCGTCTCGGACTGTCGGAAAATGCGCCCGCGCGAATCATTCGCGCCGTACCGCACCGCCTCACCTGGAGCGCACCGGATGCCGGTGAGACAAACATTTCCGAATCAGGAAAAAACGAAGCCCGGGAAAATCCGGTTCAATAAACGCTCCAGCCTTCGGTTCTCAACGCAACCGCGAGCAGTGCCAGAATCGTCGCAACCAGATTCACCACGCCGTGCGCGATGACCGCGATCCACAAATTGCGGGTCTTCAAATACAGATATTGAAACATCAACCCCATCCAGAAGAGCGCCGGCAATCCCAGCAGAAAAAAGTGCGCCAGAGAAAAAATGATTCCGGTCAGGAAAAAGGCGCTCACTCCGCCCAGCGGACGCAGCAGTCCGTAAAGCGCCCGCCGGAAGAACATCTCCTCAAAAAGCGGGATCAATCCCGCCACCGTGAAAATCAATACCAGCAGCAGAAACGGCCGTCCCGACAGAAGCCGGATCAGATTGACGACGTTCTGTTCCTCCGCGTAGGGGATACTGCAATATTCCAGCAGGAACTGCCAGAACATCGTCAGTCCGGCGTTGCCGATGAAAATCTTCACCAGTCCGCCCGCAAGCGGGCGCAATTGCGCAAAGGTTACGGGACGAAATCCGAATTTCCGCTTCCAATTGCCCCGCGACGATTGAAACAGCTCCGCTCCGGCGAACATCAGCAGAATGCCGACCGCCGGCGCCGCAACCATTCCGGCAAGGCCGCCGAGCTGCATCGTCAAAACTTGTCCCGCCAGCCCCAGCAGCAACAGCAGCGCACAATTGACCGGGGGAATCGTTTCCCGCCACGGCAGACGCCGAAGTGTGCGCTCCATTCCGGTCTCGGAACCGGTCGAGTTCCCGGTTCCGGTCATGGCCGCGTCACCGTAATTTGCCGTTCATGGTCGGACACATGGCGGATCGACACATGAATCACCGAGTCCGGCAGGATATCCGCGATCCGCTCCGGCCATTCGACCAGCGCCATCGAATCCGGATCCGCGAAATATTCATCCACGCCGAAGGCGAGCGCCGACGCCGAATCGGCAATCCGGTAAAGGTCGAGATGGTACAACATCCCTCCCCCGGGCAGCGGATATTCCTGTATGATCGTATAGGTCGGACTCGAAACCGGTTCCTCGATGCCCAGTCCCCGGGCGAACCCACGCGAAAAAACCGTTTTCCCCGCTCCGAGATCGCCCTCCAGCGCCAGAATCGATCCCGCCGGCAATTCGCGCGCCAGCGCGGCGCCGAAGGCTTCGGTCTCCTCTTCCGAGGCGCTCAAAATCGTTCGTTCAATGTTCATACCCAATCACCCTGTCCTTCAATAAATCCGCCCCATCCGGAGCAACCACCTCCCCCGAACCGGCCATTACCTCCCCGATCCGGGTAAGCGGCGCAAAACCATCCGGCCACGTTTTCTCAAGTTCCGGCGCCCGTTCCGGCGGCACCGTGAACAACAACTCATAATCCTCCCCATCGCCGAGCGCCGCCGCCAGCGAAGCACCCTCGCGGCGCGGCACGCGTCCGGGATCGATCCGCATCGCCACACCGGAAGCCGCCGCCAGCCGGGCCGCGTCGAGCAGCAGCCCGTCGCTGACATCGAGCGCCGCCGACGCCCAGTGGTTCGAAGCGAGAAAACGCCCTTCGCGCAGACGCGGTTCGAAATCCAGATGATGCTCCGTCGCAAGCGAATTGCCGAAACGGCCGGTTACGTAAATACCTTCGCCCGCCTTTGCGCCGGAACGCAGCAGCACCGTCTCCCCGTGCGGCATTTCTCCGAGGATCGACAACGATGCCGTTTCTCCGGGATTTTTCAATGCAGCAATATCCCCGCCGACGATGGCGACATCATATTTCATTCCGGCATCCGCCGCGCCGCGGCAGAATTCGAGAATCCACTCCGCCTCCCGGCCGTTGGCGACCGCGACGCTGAGCAGCGCCCAGCGGGGAATGCCCCCCATCGCGGCGATATCACTCAAATTGCGTTTCATAAGCTTCGCCCCGGCACGGCGCGGAGAAGTGCCGTTGGAAAAATAATGCACGTCGCCGATCAACTGATCCACCGCGGCAAGCAGCTTGCCGCCGGCGAAATCAAGCACGGCGCAGTCGTCCCCGGGGCCGACCGCCACTCCGGAATTCTGCTCCAGAGAACCGAGCAAGGTTTTCAGAATTTCAAGTTCATTCAGCATAATGTGGGAAATATATCGCAATGAACGGCGCTTTTCAATGAAAAATTACACTTAAAATATCATTTCCAGACGAAATCGACGCCTTTGTGTCTTGTAAAAGCATGACCGCCGGTTATATTATCGGAGAAACAAATCGTACTTGAAATGTTCACTTCAAACACGAGATGGGAATCATGTGCGGCATTGCCGGAATCATCAATCATCACGCCGATCCTGACGCAGAAAAGAAAATCCGGGATATGAACTGGAGTCTGGCACACCGCGGCCCGGACGGTTCGGGGATTTTCACCAATGAAGAGGTCGCATTCGGGCACCGCCGCCTGGCGATCATCGACCCGGCCCGGGGCGGCCAGCCCATGACCAATGAAGACGGTTCGATCATCGTCATTCTCAACGGCGAAATCTACAATTACCGGGAGTTGCGCAGGGAACTTCTCGCCCGCGGCCACGTCTTCAAGAGCGATTCGGACACCGAGGTTCTGGTGCATCTTTACGAAGAACTCGGATCCGAATGCGTCGCGATGCTTGACGGGATGTTCGCCTTTGCGATCTATAATCAGCGCTCCCACCGCGTCCTGCTCGCGCGCGACCGGATGGGAAAGAAGCCGCTGCTCTATTTCATGAACGGCGACACACTTGTATTTGCCAGCGAATTCCAGGCGCTCCGCCAGCACCCGGGCATGCCGCGCGAACTGGATATGAATGCGCTGAGTGATTTTCTCTCCTTTCATTATATCGCCTCCCCCAACACCGCCTACCGCAACGTGCGCAAACTTCCACCGGCACACCAGCTTGAATTCCGTCTCACGGACGGTACGGTGTCGATCCGCGGATACTGGCATCTGGATTATTCGCTCAAGAACGAGATATCGTTTGAGGACGCCGCGCATGAACTGCGCTCCTTGATGGAGAAGGCGGTCGAAAAACGGTTGATGTCGGATGTGCCGTCGGGGGTGTTTCTGTCCGGCGGCATCGATTCGACGATCGTCACCGCGCTGACGACCCGGCTGCGCGGCGACGCCGAAACCGAGGCATTCACAATCGGGTTCGCCGACTCCGCCTACGATGAACGGCACTACGCCCGAATCGCGGCACAATTCATCAACAAACTGCATCCGGGAAAGCTTAAACATTTCGAATCGGAGGTGGACGCGAGCGATTTCTCTTTGCTGGAGAAACTTGCGGCTCATTTCGGAGAACCGTTCGGCGACGCCTCGATGATTCCGACCTACCTGGTCAGCCGTTTTGCCGGCGAACGCATCCGCATGGCGCTCGGCGGCGACGGAGCGGACGAAATTTTCGGCGGTTACGAGCGTTATGTGGCGATGCGCTATGCGGCGAAACTGGATTCCGTATGCCCGGCATTCGTGCGCCGGCCATTATTCCAGACCGGCTCGCTGCTGCTGCCGGATTCCGGAGAGCGCACGGTGAGCGGGCGGAGCCGACGGATGCTCCAACTGCTGGGATGTCCCCCGGAACTGCGTTATTTCAAGGTTTTCGACCACGCACCGCAGGAATGCAAACGGCGGCTCTTCGGCGAACGTTTCCGGACGGCGCTGGCACACGATTCCAGCGAAATTTTCGCACAGCGCCTCTGGGAACTTACTGCTCCGGATCCGGTGGAACGCCTGGCGGAACTCGATGTTCACACCTATCTGGCCAACGACATTCTCCCCAAGGTGGACATCAGTTCGATGGCGGCATCGCTGGAGGTACGATCGCCATTCCTCGATCGCGAGGTGGTGGAGTTCGCGGCGAAGCTGCCGCAGGAATACAAACTTTCCGGCAGAAGGCGTAAACACATTCTGCGTGCGGCATTTGCCGATCTCCTGCCACCGGAGGTGGAACGCCGCCCCAAGAAGGGCTTCGGAGTTCCGGTCGCCCGCTGGCTGCGGCGCGACTGGCGGAATCTCGCACGCGAGGCGCTCTTCGATTCGCCGCTGACCCGGGACGGGTTCTGCAACGAAAAAGAACTCGAACGCCTCTGGGAGGAACATCAATCCGAACGGCGGGATCACAGCTATCTGCTCTGGGGCGTAATGAATCTCGCCATGTTCCTGACGCGGGAAAATGAATCGCATTGAACATCTTTCGCGAAGAGGAGAGACTCGATATGAAACAGGAAAAACTGGTGATCGTCGGCAGCGGTCCGGCGGGTTACACGGCGGCGGTCTACGCGTCGCGCGCCAACTTGAATCCGGTGCTTTACGCCGGAAACGTTCCCGGCGGACTGCTTACGCAGACCACGGAGGTGGAAAATTTCCCCGGATTTCCCGAAGGAATTCAGGGGTTCGACCTGGTGATGGCCATGCAGCAGCAGGCGGAACGTTTCGGCACCAGGGTTGAATATGATTCGGTCGTGAAATTTGAACTCACCGACGGCGGCGTCCAGACCCTCCATCTTGAATCCGGAGAAATCGTCGAGACGCGGGCGCTCATCCTCGCCACCGGTGCAAGTCCGCGTTATCTGGGACTGCCCGCGGAGGAGCGGTTGCGCAATCACGGGGTTTCCGCATGCGCCACCTGCGACGGAGCGTTCTACAAGGACGTACCGGTCGTGGTCATCGGCGGCGGTGATTCGGCGATGGAGGAGGCGATATTCCTGACGCGTTTCGCGAGTAAAGTTTACGTCATCCACCGCCGGGATGCGCTGCGCGCGTCGCCGATCATGGCCGAACGCGCTCAAGCCAACGCGAAAATCGAATTCGTCTGGAACAGCGAAGTGGAGGATATTCTCGGCCAGGATCACGTCGAAGGTGTCCGGCTCCGCAACAACCGCGACAATTCCGTGCGGGAGATTGCATGCCGCGGTTATTTCGCAGCACTCGGTCACGTGCCCAACACGCTCCTCGTCAAGGAGTTCATCGCCACGGACGAAAAGGGCTACATTAAAGTTGCCCCGGACCGTTCGCTCACGACGCTGGCCGGGGTCTTCGCCGCGGGGGATTGCGCCGATCCGCACTATCGTCAGGCGATCACCGCTGCCGGAATGGGCTGCAAGGCGGCGATGGATGCGGAGCGCTATCTTGAATCGCTTGCGTGACAGCGCAAGTGCGACATCCTTCTTCCGGCCGGAAGAAGGTTCATGGGATGTCGTCGAGTCGCCGCGCCGGAAACATCCGGCGTTGAGCATCGATCCGGAGAGCGGCCGGCTTCAGCTGCATCTGCCGCCGGGCTTCCCGCGCCAATGGATTCCGCGGCTGCTCGAAGACAATGCGCCGCTGGTCGAACGGTTGTTTCGCCGCCACGAAAAACGGATGGCCCGCCGACCGCGGTTCGAATTCAACGAAAACGGCCGCTTTCTCTACCTCGGCGAGTGGTATCCGCTGCGTTTCAGCCGCCGGGTGTCGGCTTTCGACGGCGCATTCCTGGTTCCGGCCGGCACTATCGATGAAGTGAAGGCGGCGCTGGAACAACTCTACCGCCGCCTCGCACGTGAACTTTTCAGCCGTAAAGTGATGCAGTTCGCCCTTCTGCACGATCTGCATCCGGGCACGGTATCGATCAACGGCGCCGTGGGGCGCTGGGGTTCGTGTTCGTCCACCGGGAATCTGCATTTCAGCTGGCGTCTGCTGCAATGCCCGGAAACGGCGGTGGATTACGTCATCATCCATGAACTGGCACATTTACGGGAACTCAATCACTCCGCGCGTTTCTGGAATGTCGTGCGCAGCATGTGCCCGGAATACGAACAAATCAACCGTCACCTCACCCGTCACGCCGCCGATTATCGCGGCTGGTGAATTTCCAATCCCGCCCGGAGCGGAAGCCGGAGCGTAAAACAACACCCCTCCCCGGGACGGCTGGTCGCTTCGGCACTGCCGTGATGAAGCTGCGCAATGTGTTTGACGATCGCAAGTCCGAGACCGGTGCCGCCGGCTTTGCGGCTGCGGGCCTTGTCCACCCGGTAAAAACGTTCAAAAATTCTGGCGAGATGTTCGGGAGCGATGCCGCAGCCGTGATCGATCACGTCGATCCGGGCGAATCCATCCTCCTCGGAAACGCGTACGACAATACGTTCCTTTTCACCGCTGTGCCGGATGGCGTTATCGATCAGATTGAAACACGCCTGTTCGATCAATTCGGCATCGGCGGCGACCACGGGATGGGCCTCAAAACGGCTTACGATCTCTACCTGAGGCACATCGACCCTGGCTTGAGCCAGTTTCAACGCCGCCTGCACAGGCTGGGTAAGATCGATCGGCACCATGTTGTAGACATCATCCACGGAACGGCATTCGAGCTTCGACAAACTGAGGATATCCTGCACGAGCGAATTGAGCCGTTCGGCGTGAACGGTGATGATCCGCATGAATTTTTCCGCGGCCTCCGGATCGGCGATGGCGCCGTCCTGAAGAGTTTCGACCGCGCCGCGGATTGCGGTCAACGGAGTTTTGATCTCATGGGAGACATTGGCGACGAAATCCCTCCGGAAATTCTCCAGTTTTTTCAATTGCGTCCGATCGTATGCCACCAGCATTATGCCGCAGGAATCCGCCTTTCCCTCTTCCCAGCGAAGTTGGGAACCGCGCACCCGCAACTCCCTGTCGCCGCCGGGCAGCCGCAGCGAAAATTCCGTCTCCTGCGGTTCCTCGCATTCGCCCAGGCGCGACAGAAACACCCCCAGTTCCCCGGAACGGACGAGGCCGCGGAACGATTTTCCGACTGCCCCTTCCGGAAGTTGAAAAATTCGTCTGGCGGCGAGATTCAAATCGAGAATGTTCTCCTGCGGATCGAGTACGACCACTCCTTCCGCCAATGCGGAAAAGATCGCATCGCGTTCCTTTTTCTCGCGGGAAATCTCCCGGATGCGGCATTTCAATTCCTCGGCCATCCGGCTGAGTGCGAGCGCCAACTCCCGAATGGCGCCGCGTCCCGGCACCGGAAGTCGTACATCGAATTCGCCGCCGGCAATCCGCGCGGCCGCCGCGCACAACTTCCGAACCGGGCGGCTGATCGTCCGGAAAATAATCAAACTGATCAGAAACGACGCCAGCGCCGTCACCAGCACCGCGAAGAAAACATCAATCCGCGCCCGCGCCAGCAACGCATCAAGCTGATGAATTGAAAATGCGGTACGCAGAACATAAAGTTCACCGTTCTCCATTTCGATCGGCAATGCACAATAAATCAATCTCTGGCCGAGCGTCGTACTGTAGCGCACCGCCTGATAGACACCGTCCCCGGCGCGGAACGCCTCCAGTGCGCCGACGATTTCCGGTCGTGTAAGATGATTGTCCATCCGCCGGTACGGTTCCT
Source organism: uncultured Victivallis sp. (assembly GCA_944389815.1). Classification (GTDB taxonomy): domain Bacteria; phylum Verrucomicrobiota; class Lentisphaeria; order Victivallales; family Victivallaceae; genus Victivallis. The sequence continues at coordinate 12,951 of CALXNS010000093.1, forward strand.
CGGTATCCGCCAGCACGGTTCCATCCGGAGCGACGATCGTAATCCTCGTATCGCTGTCCCGTCCTTCCCGGGTACAGAATTCCCGCAACGCCTCCCATGTTCCGGCGTTGATTTGTTTCTCGACCTCTCGGGAGAGCAATTTTCCGCGTGCAAGCAATTCCCGCTGGGCGTGTTCCACATAGAGCTCCTCCAGCGAAACCGACTGCCGCCAGAAGAAGAACAACATTCCCAGCACCGCCAGCAGAAAAATCAACGGCCACGACAGAATGAATCCGATTTTCATGTTCGACCACCTCCGTTCCTGGATGCGCCGGCTCCGCGCTCACTCTTCCTGCCGGTAATCCGACGCGAAACGATACCCGACGCCGCGCACCGTTTCAATCATGCCGCCGTGACGGCCGAGTTTCCGGCGCAGACTGACCATCTGCACATCGATGGCCCGTTCGGTTACCGGATAGTCCTCTCCTTTGACCTCGTTGACGATCTGGCTCCGGGTAAACACCCAGCCGGGACGCCGGGCAAGCAGATAGAGTATCTCGAATTCGGAGAAGGTCAAATTCAGCGGTACGCCATCGAGCAGCGCCTCTCGTGTACCACGATTCATCATCAATGCGCCGCGTTTCAGCGCCGCTGCGGCGTTGCCTGCGGCATCCTCGGGCTGGGTCGAACCGGAAACCCGACGCAGCACGGAGTGGATTCTCGCAACCAGAACTTTGGTGCTGAACGGCTTGGCGATATAATCATCTGCGCCCATTTCCAATCCTACTACGACATCGCTCTCCTCGGATTTCGCCGTGAGCATGATAATCGGGATCAACGCCGTCCGATGATCGCTCTTCAAATGGCGGCAGACGGCAAGTCCGTCCATGCCCGGCAGCATCAAATCGAGCAGAATCAGATCCGGAGCGAATTCGGCGACCGCAGTCAACGCCTCCTCGCCGGAGTCGCAGCACCGTACCCGGTCAAACCCTTCTTTCTGCAGATTATAACGGATCAACTCCTGAATGGCGTCTTCATCTTCAACGACCAGAATTTTTTCTTTGCCCATTGGTCCATCTCCTGTTGTTGCCGTTTAAAATACATCGGAAACATTACAGAAAAATGCAGCATCGGTTAGAATTACGTTAAAAATCGGAACGCCGGTCCCGGAAACGGTTCAATTTTTCCTGATCCGGTAAGCTCCGCCGGGCACATCCTCGATCAGGTAGCCGAGGCTGGCAATTTCGTCGCGCAAGCGGTCGCTTTCGGCAAAATTCTTCGCTTTTCTGGCGGTGACGCGCGCCTCGGCCAGAGCGGTCACCTCCGCGGGGATTTCCAATTCGGCGGAGACATCGACCGGCAGACAGCCGAAGATTCGGTTGAAACGGCAATATGCCTCAAGAATCCGTTCCGCACCGGCGGCGGAGAGCGTGCCGCTTTCCAGAAGTTTGTTCCCCGCGCGCTGGAGTTCGAAAAGTGCCGCCGTCGCTTCGGAGACATTCAAATCATCGGCCATCGCCGCATCGAACGCCTTGACTGCGGCGGCAACCGCCTCGGCGCATTCGCTGCCGTCACCGGGAGCGCGGCACTGTTTCAGACGGCGGAAGAATTCCGCGAACCGGTTCAGGGTTTCCCGGGCCTGTGCCAGTGCGTCGAAGGTGAAGTTCAACTTCTTGCGGTAATGGGCGCCGAGGAGCACCCAGCGGATTTCCGGACCGGTCCAGCCTTTTGCGAGCAGATCGCGGAGAGTGTAAAAGTTTCCGAGCGACTTGGACATTTTCTCGCCGTCAACCATCAAGTGAGCGCAATGGAGCCAGTAATTGACCCATTTTTTTCCGGAGGCCGCTTCACTCTGAGCGATTTCATCCTCGTGATGCGGGAACATGTTATCGACGCCTCCGGTATGGATATCGAAAGCGTCTCCGAGATATTTCATGGACATGGCGCTGCATTCGATGTGCCATCCGGGGCGTCCCTTTCCCCAGGGACTTTCCCAGGCGACGTCGCCGTCGTTTTCATCCCACGCCTTCCAGAGGGCGAAATCCGCGACGGAGTCCTTGGCGTATTCGTCATTCTTGATCCGGACGCCGGAGCGCTGGTTTTCGCGATCGATGCGGGCGAGTTTGCCGTAGGCGGGAAATTTGTCGATGGAAAAATAGATGGATTTATCCTCGGCCTGATAAGCGTATCCCTTATCCATTAAAATTTGAATGAGTTCGATCATCTGCGGAATGTGATCGGTGGCGGCCGGATAGACGCTTGCCGGTTGGATGGCGAGAGTTTTGAGGTCATCGAAAAAGGCCTGTTTATATTTTGCGGTAAAATCGCGCAGCGGAACTCCTTCCTTGCGGGAGTCGCGGATGGTTTTGTCGTCGACGTCGGTGAGGTTCATGACCTGTTTGACCTGAAGCCCGAAATATTCGAGCGTACGCCGCAGGAGATCTTCGAACATATACGCGCGGAAATTTCCGATGTGGGCGAAATTATAAACGGTGGGGCCGCAGGTATACATGCCGACAAATCCCGGCTTGATCGGCTGGAATGGAACGACGCTCCGTTCCATGGTGTTGAAAAGTTTGATTTCCATATTCAGCAACCTCAAAATGAACGATGAAAGATTGATATTATTCTAATAATGTACCCGTCTGAGGCGATATTTGCAAAAAAAAAGCGAATTTTTTTCCAAAAAGATTTTACCTTTTGTGAAATTGAGCTATATTAAGGGAAATCAAGCAGCCGGAGAGATGGCTGAGTGGTCGAAGGCGACGGTCTCGAAAATCGTTGTACGGGCAACTGTACCGAGGGTTCGAATCCCTCTCTCTCCGCCATTTACTTCTTTTCCCCGTGAAAAGAAGTAAAACAAGAAAAGCGAGTTGGCGCGGCAGTTTTCAACTGCCGCTTTTTTTGCCGGGAATACTCCGCCTGCTGTTTTTATCCGGGAGAGAATTGCGAGTTGACACGGCTGTTCTCAACTGCCGCTCTTTTTGTCGGAGATCGATGGACGGCAGGTCGTGACCATCAGGCCATCCAGCCGTTACAGACGTTTCTACCACTTGCATGATTCTCGTTTGGGAAACAATGGCGATTTTCAAATGTAATACTATTTTGATTTGTCATGAACAAGTATTATATTTCTCGTAAATATGAAAAATATTTTGATGACGGCGGAGTTGCAAATGAAAAAGATACCCGTATTGTTATTGTTTGCTCTGATATTGCTGACTGGATGTAATGATGCTTATGATATCAGAGTCTGCAATTCCTCTGGTGCTCCCATCCGGGATGTCGCACTTCAATGGGGAAATCTTTGTCCTGTTGGTAACATCACAAATGGTTCGCATGCAACTTTTTTATTTGCCAATGAGATAGAACCTGATTACTTTGAAGAGACGATTGTTTCCTGGGTTGATGAGTCCGGCAATAAACATTCAAAAAAAGTATCGATTCCCCCCAGGCCGAAATTCAAACGGCCGCTTCTGATTTTCAATATTGGCAAAGACGAACAAGTTTCTGTTTTTTTAGATCAATTGTAATTGTATGATATCTATGATGTTATAGCTGTAAATCATCATTTCTTTCCCAATTCGTGCTCCGCTGTCTCCGAAAAATGACATCTTAACAGCCCCATAACTGCTTTTTCACAAATAAAAACGGATCGGGATTTCTCCCGATCCGTCCCGCTATGCGGTACAGCAGTTATTCTACGGAAACGCCGGTTATTTGACCGCGTTGGCCGAAACCGAAACTTCGCGGATATGGAACATCCACGACATCGGGGCACACACCGAAACCATGTCAAGCGTCTGCGAGGCGCCCAGATCCTTGCTGTGTTTCGTGACCATCTGCGCGACCGACTTGACGTTAACCGTGTCCTGCAGCAGAACGATCGAGCCCGGATTCTCGGTCGAACCGGAAAGCAACGGAATCATGAAAAGATAAATTCCCCAGTTGCTGGCCTGAATGTGCGCCACCGGTGTACCGGAAGCGGAAATTTTCATATTGTTCAGATCACTGCCCGGCTTCGACGTTTCGATGCTTGCACAGCCGCTGAAAAGAACCGCGGCGGCAACCGCCGCCAAAAGTGTCAGTTTACGCATGATTATTCCCTTCGCTCTCTATTAAACGGTTACTTCGTGACATTGGCGGATGCGCTGCTTGAACGCCAGTAGAAAATAAAGCCGGCACTGCTGTTCGAGGTCGTAAGATCGAGAACCTTGCTGCCGCCCATCTCTTTGGCTTTCCCCGTCACAATGCGGCTGAGCGCCTGCGAATTGACCGTGTCACTCAACAACGCCGGCAACCCAATATTGGTCTCCGAACCCGTGATCAACGGGATCATCAAAAGATACAATCCGTTGGTCGTCGCACTCACATGACCAACCTGAGTTCCGGACGTTACAATCTCCTGTCCGTTGAAATCGGTATTGGACGCCGTCTCGATCGTCGAACAGCCCGTCATCGCCACGGCCGCGGCGACGCCGGCGAACATTGCCAGAAATTTCTTCATTTCTCTCTGATTCCTTTCCCCTGGTTTTCTTCTCTATGCTGCACCATAGCCGAAAGAGCGCACCCAAAACAATTTTCCCGCGGAATCCTCCTCAAAAAAAACATTCCCGGCACGCCCCCCATATAAATATAACAACCCCGCCCCAAAAAGCAAGCCGCTTTCCGGGAAAAATATTTCACTTCAGCCAGAGCGCCGACGACGCATCCGACGGCATCCGCCAATCCCCACGCGGCGACAACGCGATCGTCCCGACCTTCGGCCCATCCGGCACGCAGCTGCGCTTGAACTGCTGACTGAAGAAGCGCCGCAGAAAAATCCGCAGCCATTTCTCAATCGTCTCCCGGTCGTAGACTCCGGAAAACGCATTCTCCGCCAGAGCCGCAATCTTCTCCGGCGGCGCACCGTATTTGAGGAAATGATAGAGAAAATAATCATGCAGTTCATACGGACCCACCAACTCCTCGGTCTTCTGCGCCACGGAACCGTCGGAGGCAGCAGGAAGAAGTTCCGGACTCACCGGAGTTGCGATCACATCGCGCAGCACTGCGGACAGTTCCGGAGCGGATTGTTCGGCGGTGTTCTCGATCAGGAACCGGATCAACGTCTTGGGAATCGAACAATTCACCGCGTACATCGACATGTGGTCCCCATTGTAGGTGCTCCAGCCGAGCGCGATCTCCGAGAGATCGCCGGTGCCGATCACCAGCCCGCCGGTCTTGTTCGCAAGATCCATCAGCAACTGCGTCCGTTCGCGCGCCTGAACGTTCTCATAGGTCGTATCCAGCACCGCCGGGTCATGCCCGATATCCTTGAAATGCAGCAGACACGCCGGTTTGATGTCCACCTCTTTGAGCTGAACGCCCAGGAGTTCGCACAACTTCACCGCATTCCCGCGCGTCCGTCCCGACGTGCCGAACCCAGGCATCGTCAACGCCAGAATGTCGGAAGCCGGACGTTTCAACACCCGGCAGCATTCGGCGGCAACAAGCAGCGCCAGCGTCGAATCCAAGCCGCCCGAAATGCCGATTACCAGAGTCTTCGCCCGGGTATGTTCGACCCGTTTGGCCAGACCGGCGCACTGGATCGCAAAAATTTCATCGCACCGCGCCCGCCGATCCGCCGCATTCTCCGGAACGAACGGATGACGCGCATTCGAAGCAAATTCCAGATCCGGACTCCCTTTCGCTGCGGGAAGCATCACCTCACGGAACGGCGGCACGCCTTCTGGAATGCGGTTGTCTCCGAAAGAGCTCTCCGATAAGCGCGCCGCCCGCAGTTTCGCAAAATCGACGTCCGCATAAATCAGATTCGATTCGCGGTCGAAACGTCGGTTTTCCGCAGCCAGACGGCCGTTGTCCCCGATCAGCGCATGGCCGCCGAAGACCGCGTCGGTCGTCGACTCGTGCACTCCGGCTCCGGCCAGCACATAAGCGCTCAGACAGCGGGCGCTCTGCTGCAGAACAAGTTCTCTGCGGTAGGCCGCCTTGGAAGCCAGTTCGGTTCCGGCGGAGAGGTTGAAGATCGCCCGGGCGCCGCCGAGCGCCAGAAGCGAACTCGGCGGCAACACGCCCCAGAGATCTTCGCACAACTCAATCCCGAACCGAAACTCCTCCCCGGCCGTAAAGATCAGATCCGTTCCAAAAGGAATCTCCTCCCCGCCGAGCCGGACATATTTTCCCGCCGTATCCGCTCCGGAAGAGAAATGGCGTTTTTCATAAAATTCCCGGTAATTCGGCAGCAGCGTCTTCGGCACGACGCCGCGAATGATGCCGCCTGCGGCGACCGCGGCAACGTTGTAAATCCGTTCCCCGCACCGCAGCGGCAACCCGAAAATCGAAACAAGCGGTAGATTCCGCGTCTCCGCGGCGATCCGAACGGCTGACTGAGCCGCAGCCTTGAGCAGTTGTTCCTGAAAAAACAGATCTCCGCACGAATACCCGGTTATGGACAATTCCGGAAAAACCACCGCGTCCGCCCCATGTTCCGCCGCCGCGCGACAACACTCCAGTATCGCCGCTTCGTTGAACGTCACATCGGCAATCCGCAGCACTGGAACCGCCGCCGCCAGACGATAGAAATCAAACATCATTCCCCTCAAGCAATTTCATCGAATTGGATTATTCCGCCTCACAACAGGCCGGGCAAACCGGCATGGCATCAAACATCACTTTCTGCCGCTGCTGCCGAATCCGCCCTCCCCGCGAACGGTTTCGGAAAGTTCATTCACGGCAATCAGTTCCACCTGCGGCAGTTCCGCAATCACCATCTGCGCAATCCGGTCGCCGCGGTGCACGGCAAACACTTCCGGTCCGTGATTGAAGACAATCACCCCCACTTCCCCGCGATAACCGGCGTCGATGGTGCCGGGTGAATTCGTAAGCGCAATATTGTGCTTGAGCGCCAGACCGCTGCGGGGACGCACCTGCGCCTCATATCCGACCGGAAGCTCCATTCGGAACCCGGCGGGAACCAGGATGCTTCGGCCAACCGGCAGTTCCAGATCGACACGGGAACGCAGATCGTAGGCGGCGTCGTCCTCATGCGCCTTGGCGGGCATCAGGTCGGAACAGCCGTCGAGAGGTTGAATTTTTATCGTGATTTTTGCCATTTTTTTCCAATTCCGGGTTGTCAAAAAAAACTTTTTGTATTACAGTAACAGACATGTATGTTTATTTCAAGTTCCATTTGAGTTTGAGGTGTGAATTTTATGGAAATCAAAGACCTTCTGCAGTATGCCATGGCCTCCGGCAGCTCCGACCTTTACATCAATTCCGGCAAAATGCCTTACGTTCGCCACTGCCGCCAGGTCGTTCCGGTGGATGAAACCCCGATCACTGCCGAACAGATCGACGCCTTCCGCGAGGAGACGCTGATCAATCAATCCGAAATCAACAGTTACGAAAAAACCGGAAGCGCCGACTCGTCATTCGCCTTCTCCCCCGCGGAACGCTTCCGCTTGAACTTCTTCCGCAGCTTCAACGGGCCGTCGTTCGTCGCGCGGCCGATCCATTCCGGCGGAGAACTCGACTTCGAAAAACTCGGACTTCCCGCCGACATCCTTTCCGAAGTCTGCCAGGCGACGCGCGGCATCATCCTCGTCGCCGGCTCCACCGGAAGCGGAAAATCCACGACGATGGCGGCTCTCATCAATTACATCAATCACAACTTCAACCGCCATATCATCACGATCGAAGACCCGATCGAATATCTCCATACCGACATCGCCAGTCTGGTCACCCAGCGCGAACTCAACGGCAATGCCGTAAGTTTCGCCGACGCCCTCCGCAGCGCCCTGCGCGAAAGTCCGGACGTCATCGTCATCGGTGAAATGCGCGACATCGATACCGTCGAAACCGCGATCTCCGCCGCGTTGACCGGACACCTGGTCATCACCACGGTTCACACCTCCGACGCGGTGCAGGCGGTCGAACGCATCATCGACCTCTGCCCGGAACACCAGCGCACCCAGATCGCCTCCGACCTTTCGCTGGCAATGGTGGCGATTCTGGCCCAGCGCCTGATTCCCCGCGCCGACGGCGAAGGAATGGTTCCCGCACTGGAAATTCTGCGCGGAACCCCGACGGTTCAGAAACTGATCGAAGAACGCGATTTCGCCGGACTGGACGAAGCGCTCCGCCGCGGCGGCGAAGCAGGCATGATTACCTTCACCCGAGCGGTTTTCCACCTCTACAAAGAGGGGATCATCACGATGGAGGCGGCGGAAAACACCGTCAGCAACCGCGATGAATTCCGACTGCTCACGAAAGGCATGGAAAGCGGAGTCAGCGCCTTCAGCAGCAATTACGGCAGCAGCGAAGACGCCGAGGACGGCAAATTCATCGACATGCGCCGACTGCTCCGCACCGCAATCAAGGTCGGAGCAAGCGACCTGCTGCTCTCGACGGGATCCAGTCCGGTACTCCGGCTTCACGGTGAATTGCGCGCGCTCGACCTGCCCGAACTCGGACCGAGCGACACTCAGCGCCTGCTGTACAGTATCCTCACGCCGCGCCAGCGGGTCGATTTCGAAGAGAAGCGGGAGCTGGACTTCGCGCTCTCGGTCTCGCTGCCGTCATTGGAAAATCCGGAGGAGAAAAGTTTCTACCGGTTCCGTATCAATGGGTTCTTCCAGCGCGGCCACGTCGGCGTCGCCGCCCGTGTGATCGCAAGCAAGATTCCGGAACCCTCGCAGCTGCATCTGCCGCCGCAAATCCTGACCTTCGTCACCAAGTCCCAGGGGTTGATCCTGGTGACCGGTCCGACCGGAAGCGGTAAATCTACGACGCTGGCCAGTATGATCGACCACGTAAACCGGACCCGGCCGTGCCACATCATCACGATCGAAGACCCGATCGAATACGTCCATGAAAACAAAATGTCCCTGATCGAACAGCGCGAAGTTCACGCCGATACCTTGAGCTTCTCCAATGCGCTCAAGTACGCATTGCGCCAGGACCCGGACGTCATTCTGGTCGGCGAAATGCGCGATATCGAGACGATCGCCGCCGCCGTGACCGCGGCGGAAACCGGACACCTCGTGCTGGCGACGCTGCATACCAACAGCGCTCCGCAGACGATCGACCGTATCATCGACTCCTTCCCGGCCAATCAGCAAAATCAGATCCGTCTTCAGCTCGCCGGCGCTCTGCTGGCGGTCATTTCGCAGCGTCTGCTTCCGACCAAGGACGGCAAAGGCCGGGTCGGCGCATTCGAGATCATGGTGGGGACTCCGCCGGTGCAGGCGCTGGTGCGCGAAGGCAAAACCGGTCAGCTCCAGTCCCAGTTGGAAACCGGTGCAAAAGACGGCATGATGACGCTGGAAAAATCGCTGAACGATCTTTACAGTCAGGGATTGGTATCTCTTCAGGAAGTGCAGTCGCTCACCCGCGACTTCAAACAACCGGACGAGTTCTGAGGAAATCGATGCCTCGGCGGCATTCATGGATATACCCGTATTCACATTTTCCGGCGAACATCACAGTGCAGAAGCGGTTCCGTTCCACACTCACCCCGGTACGGAACTGCTTTTCGTGGCGCAGAGCGAATGTTCTTTTCGCCTTGCGGACGGTACCTGTTTGAATATTCCTCAGGGAGATGCGCTTGTCCTGCCCGCGGGTTGTTCACACGCACGACCGGCGGTGACGGAAAAATGCCGGATTCTCTTCACGCTCTTCGAATGCACGGAACCGGGCACGGCAAGCAGAGTCACTCATTTCCGCGTTGGAAACGACGACCTGCTCCGAGTGTGGTTCGAACAGCTTCTGACACTCGGCAGGGAGCATCAGATCCGTCAGGCTTCGCTGTTGCTGGCAACCATTCGCAGCCGTCTGCTGATGTTCGAACACGCCGGCCCCCCCGCCGCCGACCGGCATCCGCGCGTCCGGGCGGCGCTGGAGGAGATGCAGCGCAATTACACCCGCAGCTTTTCCGTTTCGGAACTGGCGGAACGAATCGGCGTAAGTCACAGCCATCTGAATTTTTTATTCCGCAAGGAGTTCGGCACCGGCCCGCTCGGCATTCTGACCGCACTGCGCATGGCGCGCGCCCGACAGCTTCTGCTCGAACGAAGATACAACATCGCGGAAGTCGCCTTGAAGAGCGGTTTTCAGGACACCAACTACTTCACCCGGCTCTTCCGCAAGTACCATGGCGTGACTCCTGGCGAATTCCGTAACAATCCGGCAACCACCGGTCGGAACGGAACCGGCAACCGACTCGGTGAATTTTTCTGAATAATTTGTTGAAAAATCCATACTTTCGGGCAAAACGTCCATTCTGAAAACAGAACTCCATGATATATTGAATGTGTACAACGCAATCTTCATTCTCATAATGGAAGGATTCAAATCATGGAAGTCATCATTCGCCCCACCACGCAGGATGCCGTCAATCTGACCGCGCGTCTGATCGCCGACGCCATCAATGCCAAACCGCAATTCAAACTCGGCCTGGCCACCGGCGCAACGATGGAGGCGGTTTATGCGGATCTGGTCGCCATGAACAAGGTCGGAGAAGTGGATTTCTCCCGGGTCACGACGTTCAATCTCGATGAATATATCGGACTGCCTCCGGAAGATAAAAACTCCTATCGCTACTACATGAATTATCATCTCTTCAACCATATCAACATCGACATGCGCAACACCAATCTGCCCAACGGCATGGCTGAAGATGAAGTTGCGGAAGGCCGCCGGTACGAAGAGGCGATCCGCAATTGCGGAGGAATTGATCTGCAGTTGCTCGGCATCGGCAGCGACGGCCACATCGGTTTCAATGAACCGATCTCCTCGCTGGCGTCCCGGACGCGCGCCAAGGCGTTGACCCCGGCGACCTATGTGCAGAATTCCGTCTACTTCAACCCGCCTGAATCGATGCCGCGCCGCGCCTTCACGATGGGAGTCGGCACGATTCTGGACGCGAAACGCATCGTCATGCTGATCACCGGAAGCAAGAAGGCCGGCATCGCCGCCCAGGCGATTGAAGGACCGGTCACGTCGATGGTCACCGGAAGCGCCCTGCAGCTCCATCCGAATGCGGTGGTCATCCTCGATGAGGGATCGGCGTCTCAACTTACTCAGAAGGATTATTACAACTGGGTCTTCGCCAACGAGCCGGAATGGGCGCGCTATCGTTAAGTTGACACGGCGGGATCACACGCTGAGAGCAGGAGAGAGATGCAAATGACGTTTCAAACGAAGATGAAGCTCGCCCCGGAACTCGATCCGGGGTTCATTCCGGCCGCGCTCTGGAACCGGGAATACCGGAAACACGCCACCGTGCCGCTGGCAATCACACTGGAGCGGGCCAATGGCGCCGTTTCCCGGTTCGAAACGAAAATCATGCCGGAAACGGCGGAAAACGCCCCCTTGAATCTGCGCTATGTCGAACGGATCGTTAAATTCCTGCTCTGGGCGCGCGGCGGCTGGAAGGTGGTGATCGGCGGCAGTCCGGCAATCGCACGGACATTGGCGGAACTCTACGCTCCGGGCGGCGAACGCGAATTCGATTATCAGGTCATGGGAGCGAAAATTTATGACCGCAAGTTCACCATCGAAGGCTGTGCCTACGCCGACGCGCCGGCCGGAAAAGAAATTCCGGTGAAGCTCGGCGGCCATTTCGACGGCTGCCGGATCGGATTCGATCTCGGCGGCTCCGACCGGAAATGCGCGGCGGTCATGGACGGAAAAACCGTCCACAGCGAAGAAGTCCCGTGGGATCCCTACTTCCAGAAGGATATTCAATACCACATCGACGGCATCCTTGACTCCCTGAAACGCGCCGCCGCGAAACTGCCGCGCATCGATGCCATCGGCGGAAGCGCAGCAGGCGTTTACGTGGACAATCAGCCGCGGATCGCATCGCTTTTCCGCGGGATTCCGGAATCGGAATTCGCCACCCGCGTCCGTCCGATTTTCCTTGAAATCGCCAAAGAATTTCCGGGCGTGCCGTTCATCGTGCTCAACGACGGCGAAGTAACTGCGCTGGCCGGTGCGATCAGCCTCAACTGCAATGCGCTCATCGGCCTGGCGATGGGAACGAGTGAAGCGGTCGGTTACGTGACGCCGGAAGGGACGCTCACCGATCATCTCAACGAGCTTGCGTTTGCGCCGATCGATTACCGTACCGGCGAAGACGCCCCGCGCGACGAATGGTCGGGCGACTGCGGCGTCGGCGCGAATTATCTTTCACAGCAGGCGCTCGCCCGGCTCGTGCCGGCGGCGGGATTTGATTTCCCGGCCGGGACTCCGCTGCCGGAACAGCTCAAGCTCGTGCAGAAGGCCATGGCCGAAAACGATCCGCGCGCCGCGGCGGTTTACCGTACCATCGGCGCATATCTCGGATACGCGGTCGCACATTATGCGGACTTCTACTCGCTCGAACATCTGCTGCTGCTCGGACGCGTCTCCAGCGGCAACGGCGGCTCGGTAATTCTGGAAACGGCGGAGAAGGTGCTCCGGGAGGACTTCCCCGAACTGCACGTGGAGTTCCATACCCCCGATGAACAATTCAAGCGCCATGGACAGGCGGTGATCGCGGCTACGCTTCCCGAACTGGCCCGATAAAAATTTACAATCGCGCTTGACATTTGGGCAATCCATGTTATATTACCCGGTATTCCCTTCGTGGGAGGTTCAATAACAATTACTTAACAGGAGTTCATGAAAAATGGCGGCAAAAGTCAACAGTGATGCCTGCAGCGGCTGCGAAACCTGCGTCGGCGCCTGCCCGGTTGAAGCGATTTCCATGCAGGACGGCAAAGCCTCCGTCGATGACAGCAAGTGCATCGACTGCGGCGCCTGCGTCGGCGAGTGCCCCTGCGAAGCGATCTCCCTCTAATTCGGGAAGAAAAGCTTTCACGCGTCCGATGAGCGACTGTTTCGCGGTATGAATGGTTCAAACCTGACATGCCGGGCGCGGGTTTATCCTGTTCCTGCGGGATAAACGCAGAAAAAAACCGGGAGCCGGAGTTTACGGCTTCCGGTTTTTTTACGTCATCGAAGCGGAATGCAATCCCGCAAGAAGGAGACTTTCTGTGAAAAATTCCGTGCGTTTCCATGTTCTGCCGCTGTTGACGGCGCTTTTCGCCTATACCTTTTTCGGCTCGGCTTACCTGGTGCGGGATTTGTGGTTCGATGAAGCGCTCACGCTGATGAATTTCGCGCTGGTGGAAAATCCGGCGGACATTTATTTCAACTACGTCATTCCCAACAATCAGATCGTCTACACACTGCTGCTGCGTTTCTGGGTCGAACTTACGCCGCAATGGATCGACTTCGGCTTCTGGATGCGGCTGCTCTCCTTCCTGCTCGGGGGCGGAACGCTCATGTTGCTCTATTTCCGTTTCAAGGAACGCATGGGCGGCAGCTGGGTATTCCTGCCGGCGCTGGTTGCGCTCGCCTCCGCGGTGCCGTTTCTGATCTACGCAACTGCGATGCGCGGATATGTTCTGAGCGCATTTCTGACGGTTCTCACCCTCGATCGCGGATTGGAATTCGCCAGACGCGGCACCGTCCGCACCGGCTTTGAATACGCACTGTGTTCTCTGCTGCTGACCGGAACCATCCCGAGCAATCTGGCGGTGGAGGTGGCGATCGTTTTGTATCTGCTGCCGCTTTTCGGAAATAATTTCCTGCGTTCGCGCCGTTTCTGGATTACTGCGCTGATTCCGCCGGCGATGTTCGCGCTCTTCTACCTGCCGCTCCTGCGGCAATTCATCGGCGTCCTTCAACTGGGAGAAGGATGGAACAACGGCGGCAGGGTTCTGCTGGCATTGCTCGCGGCAACGGCATTCTCTTTTCCAATGCTGTTGATTCCGGCCACCGGCGCCCTGCTCGCATTTGACCGGAAACGTTACAACTGGCTCTGGTCCGCCCGGGCGGCAATCTGGCTCGTCCCGATTCCGATCGCCCTTCTGCTGCCGACCGCGCCGTTTCCACGGGTTTTTCTGCCTTTCTGGCCGATCTGGACACTCCTGCTGGCCGGAGGAATCCGTGATCTTACCGCGCTCCAATGCCGGCTGAATCGGCGCTGGAACCCGGCGGTCTGGATCGGGGCGCTGGCGGTGGTGGTATTTTTCTGGGGAAGCGTGGCTCAGAATCCGTCGTTACGACAGGCTTTTTCACGCAGGAACGGCGGAGCCGGAGCCGACGATTTCTTCTTCGGTTACTATCTGCGACCGGAACATACTCCACAACGAACAATTCAGGCGATCCATACCTGTTTCGGCGTTTCCCGACCGATCTACATGAGTTTTTCCGCCGATCCGTGGGCATTGATGTTTTACGGCCGTCTGGCCGGAATGGAGAATTTTCTCTTTGACGGGCCGCGCGGGCGGGTCGCTACGCTCGAACCTGGAACTCTGATCGTCCTGCGCAGCGATGAAGAACCCGAATTGCTGGAACAACGTTTCCTGAAAACACTCCGTTTCTGTTTCCGGAATGCCAATCATGCCGTCTACCAGGTCGAATAACCTCCCATCACCCATCGTGATCTTCATGGGGCCGACCGCCTCCGGAAAAAGCGCGCTCGCGCTCCGCGCGGCGGAACAACTCGGCGGCGAAATCATCTCCGTCGACTCCATGCAGCTCTACCGTGGTCTTGAAATCGGCACGGCACAACCCACGGCCGAAGAACAACGCCGCGTGAGACATCATCTGGTCGGCACATTCGATTTCCATCACCGGATCGACGTCTTTCAATTTCAGAAGCTGGCCGACGACGCCATCAGAAACGTTCTCTCCCGGGGCAAACTCCCCGTCCTCGCCGGCGGAACCGGCATGTATATGAAAGTTCTCCTGTACGGCATCGACGACCTTCCCGCCGACCGGGCGCTACGAGCCGAACTGGATGCCGAATTTGATGCGCCAGAACGCGAAGAAGCGCTTCACCGCAAAATGGCAGCACTCGATCCGGCGGCGCTCGAACAATGGAAAAATTGCCGCAGAAGATTGATCCGCGCCCTCGAAGTACGCCTCCTGACCGGGAAATCGATTCTGCAACTCCAACAGAATGCCGCTTCCGGAACTTTGCGTTACAACGTCCGCGCCTGGAAATTGGAAACCCCGTCCGAACTCCTCCGCGAACGCATCGCCCGCCGAACCAGTCAAATGCTCCATGCCAGCTGGATCGACGAAGCCGCCGTCGCGATTGAGAACGGCCTGCTGGAATCCCCGACCGCCCATCAGGCTCTCGGATACCGATTGATCGGAGAATTCCTTGCCGGACGCATGAAATACAGCGAATTGCGCGAACGCATCATCACGGCAACCTGGCAGCTCGCCCGTCGTCAACGCACCTGGTTTCGCCATCAGCATCCGGAGGCAATGGTTCTGCCGATGCCGGAAAATGAGAATTTCCTGCCCCCGCCGCGCTGAGCGCCATCCCGAGCAGCAGCCCGCAGCCGAGCAGCGAACTGCCTCCGTAACTGATGAGCGGAAGCGTCAATCCCGTCGGCGGCAGAAGCGCCAGATTGACGCTGATATGCACCAGCGACTGCACCGCGACCAACACCGCCGCCGCCTGAATGAAAATCCTTCGCGTCTCCGATATGCCTTGCTGCAGCGAAAGACGCACCAGCGCCGCCACCAGCACCGTGAACAATCCCAGCACCAGAATCACCCCGCAGAATCCGAGACATTCCGCCAGCGTTGCAAAGGCCGAGTCGTTATACGGCAGCGGCAGATACGCATAACTCCAGATCGCCCCGTCGATCCGGTTCCCCCAGAATCCCCCCCGGGCGACCGTCAACACGAACTGGCGAATATGCCAGGAGGCTCCCAATGGATCAGCATCCGGATGAAGAATCCCCATAATTCTTTCCCGTGCATACGGATAACGCATCAGAAACCAGAATGCGGCCACGCCTCCAGCGCCGATCAATCCGGCCAGTTGTTTCCAGTTCGCCCCCGACAGAAACAATACGGACAGAAACAGTGCCAGATAGATCGCCGCCGTCCCGAAATCCGGCTGAAACAGAATGGGAAAAATCCAGACAGCTCCCGACAACAACATGATTCGGAACATATAACGCCGATTCCGACGCGGACGACATATCACCAGCGTCAGCAGAAAAAACGCCTTCGTCAACTCCGACGGCTGCAAAAGAAATTCCCCCAGCCGAAACCAGCCGCGCATCCCGTTGAGCCGTACCCCGAAAAACGGCAATAAATACAGCAACCCCATGCTCAGAAGCCAGAAACGACAGCAGTTGCGCTGATACCAGGCAAACGGAATCTGCGCGCTCCCCAGCAGCAGCGCACTCCCCAGCAGCAGAAACAACCCCTGCCGCAACGGCAGATGAAGCGGCGCCTCGCCGCCATACTGAGACGCGGCAATCGTCAACAAACCGAAGATGCCCAACAGGAAATAAAGAATCGGCACCATTCTGCGCAGTTGATCCGGTCGGGGTTCATATTGCATCTTCATTGATTTATCCCCCTCGCCTCCAGTTCCGTAACCGATTCATTTAACTGAACATCCTCACCGGGAAGCGGTTCCGCCAGCAATTTCCAGCTGCGTTCCATCCAGTGTCGATAACGATCGAGCAGCACTTCAAAGCGTCCAGGCTCCCCACGCAGACGGGCATCATGTTCCAACTCCAGTCCGGAAATCCCGCACAGGACGCCGTCACGCTCCTCGACTTTCCCCAGCAAATGCCGTACCGCCGGAGAATTCACCGTGATGCGTTCCAGCCGGGAAAGAATTTTCAGCCGGGAACTTTGCTTGACAACCGGCTCCAGTTTCAAAACCTCGGAAACCGCAAGCTGCCGGTAAAGCAGTTGAAGCGGTTCAACTCCGTGCCGCTCCGGCAGGCGTGCAGCGGGAAGCAATTCGGCAAGAATCCTCCATTCATCCTCACTCGGCAGATCGCCCTCGTTGCCGATCCAGTAGAGATCAAAATACCGTTCCGTCCACGCCAGTGGAACACGGTTGCAGTCTACAATCCGTCCGCGCGGCGCCGGAATCATTCCTTCCTGCCGGGCAAGCTTCTCGCCCGCCCGAATCGCCGCCGCCCGTCCGGGACCGGCAAGATAAAACGCCCGCGCCACAACCACCAGCAGCCAGAGCCCCAGAAACACAAACAAAACAATCAGCCGTCTGCGTCCCTTCACGCATTCCTCCGTTTCTTACTGCGGATTGCCGGCGGCACCCGCCGACACACCATCGCCGCCAGCGGCGCCAGCAGAATGAACATCACTCCCGAACCCAGAAAAACCCCGCGAACACCCCCAAGACAACTGGCAACGATCCCGCCGCTCATCGCTCCCGTCATCCAGCCGATCGCCTTGAAGCAGGCTGCCCAACCGAAAAAACTGCCGTGATCGCGTTCCGGCGTAACCCCGGCCAACCACGACTGGAGCAACGGTTCCAGCCCGCCCGCCGCCAACACCATCAATGCGCGTTCCCACAGCAAGGTGATCACATCGCCGCTGAAGCATTGCGTCATTCGCAGCACACCGGCCGCCACCGCGGAAAATGCAATGATCCGCAATAACGGCATCCGGTCGGCCAACGCCCCCAGCAGCAGTCCGGACAATATCCCGGCAAGCGAACAGAACCCGCTGATTCGCCCGCTCCATCCCACCGCCTCCGGCGCTTCGTGCATCACCGTATCCACCAATTGCGGCAGAAACGGATTATCGAACTCCCGCGCCATGCTCATGAACCAGAACAATCCCATCAGATACCAGATTTTCCCGAAACGCGGCAGCCGCCATGACGTTTCCCCCAGACGCTCCACCATCGTCCGCGTTCGATGAAAATTCTCCCGGACCGCCAATACCAGCAGCCCCGAAATGAACAACAATCCGCCGCTCAGGAAAAAGGTCGGCCTGAACCCGAGCGACATCACCAGGTCGCCTCCCATGAACTGACCCGCCATCATTCCGCCGAAAAGCGCCGACGCAATCGCCCCCAATGCGAATGAACGGTTCTCCGCCGGCGTCACGCTGATAATCAATGTCTGCGACGCCGACACCGTCCCGGTCAATGCGCCAAGCGCAAGCCGATGAACGATCAACAACTCCGGCGACGGAATCAGCGCCATCACCGGCAGCAGCAGCGCCGCACCGAAATTCGCCCGCAGCAACATCAGACGCCTGCCGTAGACATCCGACACCATCCCCCAGATCGGCGCAAATATGCAGAAGGTGAAATTCCCCGCAACATTGAAAAGCGCCACATACAAACTCAACTTTGCATCAGGAACCCCGAGACTCTTGAAGTAAAACGGCATAAAGGTATACGCCGAACTGAAAGACGCCATCGACAAAAATTGCGAAATCCACACCAGCACCAGCGTCCGGCGCCAGGATAAACACTGCCTCATCGCTTGCCGCCGCCCCGCCCGACATACAGCAGCCGCGCCAACAACGCATAATTCAATGGAATCGTCAACGCATACACCCGATCCAGCTCATTCAACTGCCGAATCAATGCCGGCGGCAGCAAGGCTCCCATCACCACTACCGGCAACTCACTGCCGCCGACAGCCTGACGCAGTTTTCGAATCACCGGCCCCGGATCGTTGCCGCACAACGTCAACGACAGAATCACCGCATCAAAACCACCGTTCCTCAGCTGCCGCTCCGTCTCCTCAAGCGAATGCACTCCGGTCACATGAATGCCATCGGCTCCAAGCAACCGGGTCAGAATCTTTATGCCGAACGGCGTCTCATCTCCCAGAAGCACACTCAGAGAACCGTTTTCAGGCAGAACGCTGGCCGCAACTGCCGCTTCGTCCCAGCTCGGACGAAACGGATGCAGTTCGGCCTGTTCCAGCCGGGAACGCCCCTCGCCCACACAGCAATCCTTTACATCCAGTTCAAAACGCAACCGTACCTGCGCCTCCGCCGTGGAATCGATCGAAAACCGACCGCCCGCCTTCTCGGCGATATCCCCGGCAAAACAGAGCGCCAACACGTTGACGCTTGCCCGCTCCTCCAGCGGAGCCCCGCCCGCAGCCCGATCCTGTGCCTCCCGATAAAGCGCCACCAGATCCTCACGGCACTCGCCATGACGCGAATCACGCACCTCAAAAACTACGCAATGGCGCTCCTGAAAACAGGAAAACACCACCGTCTCGCCAGGAACTCCCACCCGGCCGACCGCGCGAATCATGATCGTCAGAAGTTGAAATAAAAGTTCCCGGTCCCAGTTCAATGTGGACGGGACGCTCGCGGAGAAATGGTTCACCAGCGTCACCTCTCGCGCGCGCAATGACAACACGTTCACCGCCATCAGATCGCGGACGAACTCCGCAGAATTGAATGACGTGATCTCCAACTGGTTCCAACGATCCCACCCCAGTTGCCCGATATCGATCATCCGCTCAATCTGGCGGGAAATCCGCCCGACCTGGCGAATGATCTGTTCAATGGAATCATTCAACTCCGGATTCTCTCCGGCGTCCAACCGGGCGATCTGAGCGTATCCCTTGATCACTCCCAGCGGCAGCCGGATCTCCGGAACCATCCGCGTCAACAATCGCAACTGAAGTCGATCATGATGTTCAATTTCACGCCGGATCTCCGCTTCGCGCGAGAGACTCATCTGGTACCTTCCCGTCAAATTCCGCTGTCGGTCACGCAGAAAATTCAGCGCCGAAATCAACGTCGAAATCTCATCGTTCCCGGAACGCTGCCGCATCGCCTGCGGCATTTCGCCGCCGGCCAGCTGATCCGCGAACGCCGCCGCTTCACGAATCGGCAGCACGATCCGACGGATGATGTACAACAGGAAAAACGCCGTTGTCGCAAAACCGATCAGCATTCCCGTTAACGCAATGACCGGAAGCGCATCGGCGATCTCCGGCGATTCCGCTGCGGGGTTTATCAACGCATGCATCAGGCGAATCGTCGCGGGCAATCCATAGATTGCAATGGGAACCCCGGCGACACCGCAAAACAACCCAAGAAAAAAAATACAGGAGGTTATTTTCCTGCTCACATTCATATTTTCACCTCGATTTTCCTGTCAGAGCTTCTTTTCATTTTTGTATATGACGTCTCTCGGAGTTCCTATTCTCCGGCGTTCCGATGCAGCCATCCGGCGATTTTCCGCGCCAGAGTCGGAGATTCATCAACCGCGAGAATTTCGATGCTCTCCCGCAGGCAGGCACAGATTTCCGGATATTCCGGCCGCGATTCCGGCAGATAACTCAACATCTTTCCCACCAGTTCACTAAGATGCGTCGGCAGTTCCGGACGCACATCCGAAAGTTTTCGATACATTCCGCTGCTCCGGCGTTCCAGCAGCTCCTCGGGTTCCCCCTGAATTCCGAACGGCAACTCACCGGTCAACAATTCATACAACGTCACCCCGAGGCTGAAAATATCCCCCATGTGATCCTCGCCGCCGTACAACAGCCGCTCGGGACTCACATATCCGGGACTCCCCCACCCGCCATCGCACAACGTCAGCATATCCCCGCTGTCACGCACGTCGGCCAGATCGAAATCCCCCAGCTTCGCATCATTTTCCGCCGTGAGCAGAATGTTTCCCGGCTTGATGTCGTGATGAACGATTTTCTCCTGCGACAGCGCGAATTCCAACCCTTCGGCAATCGTCAGAATCCAGCCGCAGATCAACACCGCATCGTGCGGCAGCGTCCCCGCCTTCAAATGCTGTTCCAGACTGCCGTGTTCCATAAAGCGCATCACCAGAAATGGGCGATCGCGGAAAACGCCGCAGTTGTAAATCGGGATCACTCCGGGGTGATTGATCCGGGCAACCATGCGCGCCTCTTCCAGAAAACGCGCCGCGTCAATTCCCTCCGGATTCGGATTGAGAATCTTCACCGCCACACGCCGGGCCAAATCCGGTTCGATCGCCCGGAAGACCCGTGACATACCGCCGATTCCGCACACCTTTTCCAGAAGATACCGGTCGAACCGCTCCGGCACCCGCAACCGCGTGCCGCACTCCGGACAGGCCACATACGTAAACGGTTCCAGCATCGACAGATCCAGTTTTGCATGACAATTGCGGCAAAATACCTTCACCGGAAGTTTTTCTTCTGCATCCATCTGATGATCCATATTCAGCACGCGCAGCTCCTCTCTACGCCACCATCCGAACCGAGTTCATACACCCCAAGCGGAACATCCTGACGGATGATGCCGAATTCCACATCCGTCCGGCCCATTTCCCGCAGCCGATCGACAAAAAGCCGTTCCACAAGTTCCGGAGAATTGCACTCTCCGCTCAAATGTGCCAGCAGCAGCAAACGGGTACGCCGTGTCAGCAATTGGTCGAGCACTGCCAGCGCCGCCCGGTTGTCCAGATGACCGTGGCGGCCGAGAATCCGCCGTTTCAAATAGAGCTGACGATCGGAATTCCGCAACATTTGCTCATCATAATTGCTCTCCAGGATCAGTGCGTCACAATCCGCCAGATACCGGAGGGCAAG
The DNA here is from genome assembly GCA_944389815.1 of uncultured Victivallis sp. GTDB lineage: Bacteria > Verrucomicrobiota > Lentisphaeria > Victivallales > Victivallaceae > Victivallis. The sequence goes on from CALXNS010000093.1 coordinate 34,346, forward strand.
CGCGTTGACGTTTCCGAGGTCGGTGGCGACGCCGATACGGCACTCCCCGTGCCGGATGACAAAACCCACCGGATTCACTGCGTCGTGCTGCACGGCAAAGGGAAAAACGTCAAAACCGCCGACGGAAAACATGCCGCCGGGTTCGAACTCGATCACCCGCTCCGGAAGTTTCCCCTTGCGCCGAAGATAATTTGCCGTCTCGGGCGCAGTGCACAATGGAATCCCAAGTTCGTCACAAAAGACCCGACACCCTTTGGAGTGATCTTCATGTTCGTGCGTCAGGAGCGCCGCATCGAGACGTTCGGGGCGCAGATGAAGCTGTTCCATCCGGCAGCGGGTCTCCTTGCGCGAGAAGCCGACATCGACAATGATCGCCCCTTCTGCCGATGAAATCACAAATGCATTGCCGCGACTGCCGCTGCCGAGAACGCCCAGTTTGACCATAATATTCCACACTGTCCCAACGCCGCTCGCCGCGGCGAAAAAAAATTATTTCAAAAATTACCGGAAACGGACTGGAAAAAAGCCGTTTTGAAATTTAAATTCTAAACGAACAAAAAGCAATCTTATTTTTACGTTATCTTTGAGATTTTTTATACTTTTTATAATATATCACCATGTCCGGCAATCAACAAACGCTTTCCAACACTTTACGCCAGGAACAACAGCTCTCCACCCGGCAGCTGCAATCCCTCGAACTGCTCAATTTGCCCGCTCTGGAACTGGAGGACCGTCTCCTTCAGGAGCTTGCCGCCAATCCGGTTCTGGAGGAGGCCCCGCCCGACGGACAGGAAGAAATCGATCTGACCACTTCCTCCACCGCCGACTCCGATGCTCCGGAAAAGGAGGACGAAGCGACACTTGACGAACACGCCGCCGACTCCGACGAATGGCAGGATGAACTTCCCGTGCCGGAAGGCGACCATGAAACCGATTCGGGCGAACTTCGCGATTATCTGCTCAATTCCATCGCTGCCGCCCCTTCGCTTCAGACGCAGTTGCTTGATGAACTTGCGGTGGCGGACACCGACCCGCGAACCAGACTCCTCGCCGAACAGGTGATCGGCAGCATCGACGATTCCGGTTATTTACGCACTCCGGCGGCAGATATCGCCATGGCGGCTGACGCCGACCTGACGGAAGTAGAACGGGCAATCCGCCTCGTGCAAAGTTTCGATCCCCCGGGCGTCGGCTGCCGTGATCTCGCCGAATGCCTCAAACTTCAGCTCGAACGCACGGGAAAACTTACTCCGTTGCTGCGCGAGATCCTCGATCACCACCTCGAAGACATCGCCCGCAACCGCATGCCGCAACTGGCGAAAACGTTGCACATTACGCCGGAGGAACTCTCCGCAAACCTGGCCGAACTGCGCAAACTCAATCCGCATCCGGGGGCGGGTTTCGCTCCGACCGCCTCGGAATTCGTCGTGCCGGAAGCTGAAATCATCCGCACCGAAGACGGTTACGCGGCAATTCCGCGACGCGGAACCATGCCGCGGCTCTTCCTTGCGGAACGTTATCTGAAGATGCTGGAAAACCCCGATCTCACGTCGGAGGAGCGCTCCTACCTGCGGGAAAAACTCCAGCAGGCACGCGAATTCATGCACGCGCTCGAACTGCGTCAAAGCACCATTCTGCGCATTGCCGAAGTGCTGGCCCGCACTCAGCGCGACTTCCTCGATCACGGCGTCGAAGCGCTCCATCCGCTGACGATGCGCCAGGTCGGCGAGGAACTTGAACTGCACGAAACCACCATCAGCCGGGCGGTCGCCAATAAATACATTCAAACACCGCGCGGGATTTTTCCCTTCCGGTATTTTTTCAGCAGCGGATTCGCCGCCGAGAACGGCGAAGAGCTCTCCAACCGCGCCGTCATGGAGAAAATCCGCGAACTCGTCGATGCCGAAGACCCTGCAAAGCCGCTCTCCGACGATAAAATCGCCTCGCTTCTCAAACAGAGCGGAATCACCGTCGCCCGCCGCACTGTCGCCAAATATCGTGAAGCGATCAACATCCCCGCCTCCAATCTCCGGAAAAAACATTTCTGATCGCCAAACGCCCCACCCACCAACCGGACGTGCCGCGCACACAAAAAAACAGCCCGCCACTTCCCGGGCTTGTGCGTCAGGGCAAAAAAAACCGCCCCGACGGAAACTCCGCGGAGCGGTTCAATTTTTTTCAATCGTCAGAGCGATTTTCCGGTCAACATCCGGTACGCATCCAGATATTTCTCCGTCGTTCTGGCAACCACATCCGCAGGAAGATCCGGTCCCGGAGCGGTTTTATTCCAGTCGAGCGTCTCCAGGTAATCGCGGACATACTGTTTATCCAGACTTACCGGACTCGTGCCGACCCGATACTGATCCGCCGGCCAGAAACGGCTCGAATCCGGCGTGAGTACTTCGTCAACCAGAATGATTTTTCCATCCAGTTCGCCGAATTCGAACTTCGTATCGGCCACGATGATCCCGCGTTTCTCGGCGTAATCGCGCGCGGTGCTGTAAATCTTCAGCGCCATGTCACGCAGGATCGTCGCCTTCTCCAGACCGATCCGTTCCGCGACTCCCTCAAAGGAGATCGCTTCATCGTGTTCGCCGATCTCCGCCTTGGTCGACGGCGTGAACAACGGTTCATCGAGTTTGGACGCCAGTTGATATCCGGAACGCAGTTTCAGTCCCGACACCATCCCCGTCTTCTGATAATCCTTCCAGCCGCTGCCGACCAGATAACCGCGCACGATGCATTCGATCGGAAAAACCTTCGCCTTGCGCACGATCATCGAACGCCCCTGCAGATCCTTCACATAGGGTCGCAGTTCCGGACGGCTGCTCACATCCGCAGTAATCAGATGATTCGGCACATCACGCATCAAATCAAACCAGAAAAGCGATATCTGCGTGAGAACCTCTCCCTTGCGCGGCACACCGCAGGGCATCACCACGTCGAACGCGCTGATCCGGTCGGTCGCCACGAAAAGCAGCGCATCACCGAGATCGTAGACATCACGAACCTTGCCGCGATTGAGCAGCGGCAATCCCGGTATCTCCGTCTGCAGCAGCGCATGGTTGGCATCGTACAACATTTTTCGAACCATCCGCCGTTGTTCAGCCCTTGATCTCGCCGATTTCGACCCGGGTCAGCGACTGCCGGTGACCCTGCGTGCGGCGATAGCCCTTGCGGCGCTTCATCTTGAAGACGATGATCTTCTTGCCGCGGAACTGATCCTTCACCTCGGCGGCAACCGTCGCACCTTCCACCAGCGGCGTCCCGACATTGAGCTTCCCGCCCTCTTCGCCGACGGCCAGAACCTTGTCGAACACCACCTTGGAACCGACTTCGCCGTCAAGTTTCTCCACTTCCACCAGATCGCCGGTTTTGACCTTGTACTGTTTGCTGCCGGTCTGAATGATCGCGTACATGTTGCTCTCTCCTTATTTCGTTATGATTAAAACAACCGTTTCGTCTTTTTCGCACATATCTTGATAATATACACCGCGATCACTCTTTTGCAAGCACCATCCGGGGGAGATTTTTGACGATCTTCAACAGAAACACCGTCCCCGCCTTCCACAGCGGCTGCCCGTAACGGAGTTTCACCTGCAATTCGTCGCGCAGACACCGGAAACGATGTCGGTCGGACAGCCCCCCTTCCCGATAGAACGCCAGCACTTCCGGAAGGTACAGCGGTGTGATCTTCTCCACATTGACCGCCCGGTACATGAAATCATAATCCCCCAGCAATCGGAGCGTTTCATCGTACACGCCGATTCTGCGGTACACCGCGCGCGGCACGAACATCGACGGATGCGGCGCAAACGCCCCCCGCCAGCGGTTCTCCGGACGGAATCCGCGCACCCGGCCCTGATGTTCATACTCCACGTCGCCCCACAGGATCGTCCGCTCCATATCGGCGGTTTGAAACGCCTCCGCCACACGCCGCAACGCCCCGGGATAATAGCGATCCCCCGAATTGAGGATGCCGATGACCTCCCCGGTCGCCCGGGCGATGCCTTTATTCATCGCCTCGTAAATGCCGTGATCCGGTTCACTCACGAAACAACCGATCTTCGCACCGTAGGCGGCGACCCGGTCGACTGTTCCGTCATTCGATGCGCCGTCGATGACGATGTATTCCACGTCGTCCCAATCCTGTTCCAGCACCGAACGAATCGTTTCATCGATCCCGGAAACGTTGTTGCGGACGACGGTGACAACCGAAATCTTCACGGCTTATTTTTCCGGGAACAACGCCAGAAGTGAATCGACAAACAATCCCATTCCGAACTTGTTCGGATGGTTGATGCAGTTGACCATCAACGTATTGTACGGGATTCCCATCCGCCAGAGCCGGCCGTAGCGCAACGAAGCGTCCGCCAGGGCAATGGAGTTTTCCGCGGCAAATTGCCGCAGAAATTTCACGTAGTCGCGCGGATCCTCGTCGATCTCCCGCTGCCGGTCCAGCCCCATCCAGTCCGGACGGATGTAATGCGGCGTGAGAATGATCCATTCGATCTTCCGCTCCTGGAAATCCTTCCGGAAACGGTTGTAATTCGCCTCCCACGCTTCCGCCGGCAACCCGGCGTCGTTAACGAATTCCGAGATGATCAGATCCGGTTCGGCAGCCAGCACCTTCTCCGCATAATTGTGCGGTGAACCCGGTGGTTCCCCCAGAAAACTATTCGTATTGCGTCCGCCCCAGGCAACCGTCTGCAACCGAATCCGGCTCTGCGGGAACCGGTTCTGCAAACCTGCCACGAACCGGTTCTGCCAGCGCAGTTGCGCATCATGGAGGAATCCGCCGTCCGTCACGCTGTCGCCGAATGCCAGAACATGCAGTTCTTCGCCGGAACGCAGTTTGCGCAACGTCTCCGGCAACAGTTTTTCCGCGGTTCCGGAAAGATCCTTTTCCGGATACGCCTGCTCCAGCACCGGGAAAAACATCGATTCATCCAATTTTTCCGGACGGCCGGAAAAATAGATGTTCGCCACACAAACTTCATCCGCCGCCGGCAGCGGCGGCTGCGGCGTCGCCACATGCGGTTCTCCGGTACGCACCCGATATTTCCCGTCCAGAGCGCGCATCACCGAATCGATCCGTCCCGGCGCATAACGGTACGAAATCAGCACCGTCGCCCCTTCCGGAATACCGCCTTCCGGCAGCCGCCCGAAGGAACCCCATTCGAAATCGCCGTTGAAATCCTTTCCCGCCGTAAAAACGCGCCCGTCCTCATCCGCGGATTCAATCCGCAACGATGCCGGGTCGAGCGCACCTCGCACACTGCACTCCTGCGCCCGCAACCCGTTCAGGCAAACTCCCTTCTGCCAGCCGCCCCAGCCGGAAGGATTGTACGCGGGAAAATTTTCATAACGCTCGTGCACCACCTCCCGATATTCCGGAGGCGCGCACTCCAGACGTTGAACTTTGCCGTCCGCTGCGATGACGTCAAAACTCCAGGGACTCCCCTCGACCGTCTTCAACGTTACCGGTTCCAGCGCAGCCAGCAGACCGCAGGCGCCCAGCGCCGCGGCGGAAATGGTTTGTTTCAGCATTTCGCCGTCTCTCCACTCTCCTTTTCCGGGAAACGATAGTTGTCGCCGTATCCGTAGTGTTCGACCACATAATCGACATCCTTGTCGCCGCGGCCGCTGCACGTGGCGAGAATCGAGCCGTAAGGATGACTCTGCGCCCACTTCATCGCATACGCGATTGCGTGTGCACTCTCCAGCGCAGGGATAATTCCTTCATAACGCGAAAGCTTGAAGAACGCATCAATTGCTTCCTCGTCCGTCACCGAAACGTAATTGACCCGCCCGAGATCCTTCCAGAAGGCGTGTTCCGGTCCGACGGAGGGATAGTCCAGCCCGCTAGCAATCGAATAGACCGGTGCCGGATCGCCGGAAGAAGTTTTCAACACGTAGCTGTCGAACCCGTGCATCGAACCGGGTTCCCCGTACGTCAGCGTCGCGGCATGGTCGCCGAGACCGCTGCCCCGCCCCAGGGGTTCCACTCCATAGATGTCCACCGGGTCGTTCAGATATGCGGCAAACGAACCAACCGAATTGCTCCCGCCGCCGACGCAGGCGCAGATCGCGTCCGGCAGATGCCCGGTCATCGAACGGAACTGTTCACGCGACTCCTCGCCGATGCAGAACTGGAAATCACGAACCATCAACGGAAACGGATGCGGCCCCAGCGCCGAACCGATGCAGTAGATCGAATCGCGGTAGTTGCGCGCATACGATTCGAACGCCGAATCCACCGCCTCCTTCAACGTCTTCAAGCCGAACGTGACCGGAACCACCTTCGCGCCCAGAATCTTCATCCGCGTCACGTTGGGCGCCTGTTTGGCGATGTCCACCTCGCCCATGTGAATTTCGCACTCCAGCCCGAAATACGCCGCCGCCGTCGCCAGCGCCACGCCGTGCTGCCCGGCTCCGGTCTCCGCGATCAGCCGCTTCTTGCCCATGAACTTGGCCAGAAGACCTTCGCCCATGCAATGATTCAACTTATGGGCGCCGGTGTGGTTCAAATCCTCCCGCTTGAGGTAGATTTGACAATTTCCGAGCCGCCGCGACAGCCGGTCGCAATGATACACCGGCGTCGGACGCCCCTGAAATTCACGCCGGATGCGACGCAGTTCATTGATGAAGTGCGCCGACTGGCAGATCGACTGATACGCGGTGGTGATTTCATCAAAAGCCGCCTGCAGCTCCGGCGGAAGATGCGCTCCGCCATAGGGACCGAAATGACCGTCGGGGGTCGGATAATCCCGGAAATAACGTGAGAAATCCATTTTGCTTTCACTCCATTTATGAAAATTTGAATTCCTTCAATGTAACGCCGATTGTTTCAAAATGCAATCCCCGGCCGCGCAAAATTATAAAATCCGCCCAGCTCTCCCGCTTCGTCCCCAATTCAACCGATATCGATTCCGAAGGTGTCGCTCAAAATTTTCCCGTCCAGCTCCGGCAGCGCATCCAGTTCCGGCGCGGCGGAAAACAGTTCCTGCGGCTCGACGCCCCGCAGCGTGAACAGAAGCTCCGGCGCATCGTCGAGCCGCACGCTCACCGCGTAGAGCGCCGCCGCCAGATGCCGGCAGAGATCCGACCAGTCCGGGCAGTCGCAGTCGAACCGGATCTCCCCGGGACGCGGAAAAATCCCCTCTTCCGGGTCGCAAAGCAGCGCGATGATCTCATCGCTCAACTTTCCCTCCACCAGATCTGCGAGCGACGAAATCTTCCCCGCACAGCAACGACGCAGCGCCGCCCAGCGCTCCTCTTCCAATGGTTCGATTTGAATGTGTATATGATACACTTCGCCGTCGATCACGATTGAATCGATCCTTCCCGGCGTGATCTCCAGATCAGCCACCGAACCGTTGCGCAGGCAGCTCCGGCCGAGCGGAAGGCGGCTCTCGTAATCCTGAAACGCTTCGATGTGCCGGTTCCACGCCCGCCCCCAGAAACTCCGCGCAATCGACCGGCACGACGCGATCACGCCATGAAGTTCGCGCCCCTCGGCGCGGGCCACGTCCTGCGCCTGCTGCAACGCCCGTTTCCGGCGTTCGGCCGCCGGAACATAACCATTGTAGTCATCCTCGTAACGCATTCATCTCCCTCCAGTCCAGTTGAACGAACTGCAACAGTTCAGCATTGTTCATCCGGCAGATCTCCGCCTCCGCCGTCCCGGCAGCGACGGTCAACTCTTCCATCAGATGCCGTTTCTCCCGGATCATCCGGTCAATCCGTTCCTCGACGGTGCCGAGACAGACCATTTTTCTTACCAGCACATTGCGATGCTGACCGATCCGGTAGGCCCGGTCGGTCGCCTGATTTTCGACGGCGGGATTCCACCAGCGGTCGAAATGAATCACATGATTCGCCGCAGTCAGATTCAATCCGGTTCCGGCCGCCTTCAGCGACAGGATGAAAAATGGTTCGCCCGAACGCGACTGAAAACGTTCGACCAGACCGGCGCGCACCCCGACCGGAACGCCGCCGTGCAGAACCAGACCGGGACGGCCGAAAATATGACTCACGTATTCGTGCAGCGGTTCGATCATTTCCCGGAACTGCGTAAAAATCAACACCTTCTCATGTTTCGCCACGATCGGATAGAGCAATTCGGCAAGCATCTGAAATTTTCCGCTCAATTCCGGGTTCCAGTCCGGCTTTCCGGTGAACTGCGCCGGATGATTGCAAATTTGTTTGAACCGCGTCAGATATTTGAACACCACCCCGCGCCGCCGGGAATTCTCTCCGGATTCGGCGTCAGGGGAACGCGTTCCGGTGCGGGAGGAACCAAACTCAGATTCGGATTCCGCTTCGAGCTCCACACGCATTTCTTCCACCGTCGCCCGGTAAAGCGCCGCCTGAAGCGCGCTCAAGCGGACGTATGCACAGAACTCCGTTTTGTCCGGCAGATCCGCCGCGATCGCGCGATCGGTTTTCAACCGGCGTAAAATGTATGGTCCAGTCAATTTCCGCAACGGCGCGTAATGCCCCTCCAGCGCCTCAATCGCCGTACGAAACTCCTCCCAGGTGCCGAGCAACCCCGGATTGAGAAAATCGAAAATACTCCAGAAATCGCTCAGACGATTTTCCACCGGAGTTCCGGTCAGCGCAATCCGCCGCCGTGCCGCAATCGCACGCAGCGCCCGGCTCTGGCGCGAAGCCGGATTCTTGATCGCCTGCGCCTCGTCGGCGATCAGAACCGGAAACTCCACCCCGCCCGGCAGCGTGCCGCGCGAGATCAGCGCGTAGGTGACAATGACCACGTCGAACCTTTTCAGAAATCCAGCCGGATCATCCCGGAAGCTGACGATTTCATCCTCCGACAATTCGCCCGCATGCAGAATCTTGAACCGGAGATCCGGCGTAAAGCGTTCCGATTCCGCCAGCCAGTTCCGCAGCAGCGACGCCGGAGACACCACCAGCGCGGGCACTCCCTCCAGTTCCCCTTCCCGCCGGAGCGTTTCCAGATAAATTAAAATCTGCACGGTCTTTCCCAGCCCCATGTCATCGGCGAGAAGCGCCCCCATTCCGAGATCGGTCAATTTCCGCAGAAAAATCACCCCGTTTCGCTGATACGGCCGCAATTGCCGTGACAACTCCTCCGGCAGCGGATGCGCGGGCGGAAGATTCCGCGTTGCAAGAACTTCCGCCAGATGCCCCACCGCCTCTGCCCGGTCGAACGCGGGAACCCCGGCTGCCGGCAATCCGGCCATCAACCGCAATCCCTGCGCCAGCGTAAGTTTCATTGCATTTCCCCTGCTCCGCCAGAGCCTGAGCAGTTCCGCCGCGCGCCCCGGATCCGCTTCCACCCATTCGCCCTTGATCCGGATCAATCCACCCCCCTCGGACGCCGCCAGGGCGTCGAGTTCCTCTTCCGAAAGCTCCCGGCCGTCGATCACCGCCGAGGCGGAAAAACGCAGCAGCGCCCAGCTCGCCAGATGGGATGTTTTCGGCCCGGCGTCGAGAGAAAGTTTCACCTCCAGCCGCGGCGGACGCTTCTTCTCCCACAAACGGGCGAACCGCACCTCAATCCCGAGAGCGTCAAACACTTCCATTCCCTGCAAAAATTCATATCCCTCGCGCGGAGACAGCGGCGATGCCTGATAAATACGCCCGTCATCGGTCATCGCCGCTAGAAACGGAAGTTTCTCCGCCGCCTGCCGGATCGGTGCAAGAACGCTGCGCAACGTTTCCCGGTCATCGGCAAAATTCTTCAACGCGCTCCCGAGCGGCAGGTGTTTCGGTTCCCCGCTCTCGCCGAGCCGGTAAATGAAGGTCGCCAGAAAAAGAAACGGACGGTGCCCGTCGACATCCGCCGGGTTCGGCGCAAGGTGAAACGCCACGCGGCCGACATGATCCCAGAGGGGATCCACTCCTGCAATCCAGCTGGAAAGCGACTGATTCGACTCCCGGCATGATTTCCCGATTTCGCAGGCCAGTTCGCGGCACCACCCGCGGAGCATTTCCGTATTGAGAAACTCCCCGCCGTCGAAAGGCGGACGGTCGAAAAGAAGCTCCGCGAGTTCCCGCTCATCCGGAAGCGCCGCAGCCAACGCCGCTTCCGTTTCCCGTTCCCGACTGCGGCAGAGCCGAACCATGAAGGCACGCCCAACGCGACGAAGAAAAATCCACTCTTCGGAATTCTCCAACAATCCGTCTTTTCGCAGCAATCCAAGCAGGACGTCTCCCGCCTTCCGCTCCTTACCACCCAACAGCAGCTTTCCGTCGGGTGTCACCGCCGCATTCATAATAAAAACGCTCCCTTTCGTCAATCTTATTAAGATAACACCCGGGGAGCGTTTTTCAATGAAACCGAACCTTAAAAGCGAAGTTTCTCCGCGCGCTCAATCAGCATCTCCAAACGGTCTCCGATCTGACGGGCCACCCCCGCCAGCGCCAGAACCACGACGCCGCTTTCCGCGCTGTAATCTCCTTTCTTCAGATTTTCCACATAATTGATTTCCAGAAGCTCCGCCTTGCGGCGAACCGCGTCGGCCTGCTGCCGAACCTGTTCGCCTCCGCCGGAAGCACCCGTTTCAAACGCACCCTGCACGGCCGCAGCCATCGCGTCCAGCAGCAGGAAAAGTTCCGCCAGCTCCTTCGCAGGTTTCCGCGGCAGCTTCTCCCCTCCGAGACGCCGCGTCTCCCGATGGATCATCGCCGCGTAATCCGCCAGGCGGCCGGCGTCTCCGGCACTGCCGGTCAACAACGGAATCAAGGCCGACTCACGCCCGGTAAGACCGTGGCGCATCAATTCCACCAGATACGCGGTAACCTCCGATTCGGCCCGTTCGATCTTTCCCGCGCGACGATGGAATTCTTCCTCCGGAATTTCGTTCCGTTCACAGAGCTCGTTTTGCCAGACGTGGGCGGTCAATTTCCACGCACTGCGCACCATCGAACGCACCCGGGTGGCCGCCTGCTGCAGCGCAATCGCCGGATTTTCCAGAAGATGCGGTTCAAGTTTAATGTACTTGACGCGCTTCTTCGTATTGGGCAGGAGTTTTTCACACACCGCCGCCAGCGATCCGGTAAATGGCAGCAGCAGCAGCGCAGTGAATACGTTGAAGAGCGTGTGCCCGTTGGCGATGTGACGCGGCACGTTCTGAACGGTTTCGCCGAGCGCACTCCCCGGGGTCAGCCAGTCCACGATCCAGTAAAATACCGGAACTTCACTGCCCGGATACGGCACGTAAAAGAATATCAACATCACCACCGTCCCGATCACATTGAAAAGCGTGTGCGCCAGCGCCGCCTGCTTCGCCACCCGGTTCGCCGGAATCGCCGCAAGCTGCGCCGTGATCGTCGTTCCGATATTCGCTCCCAGCACCAGCGGCATCGCCGTGTAGAAGTTGATCAGCCCGCCCGCGCCGAGCGCGATGATGATCCCCGTCGAAGCCGAACTCGACTGGATTACCAGCGTCACAATCAAACCGATCGCCAGCGCACCGAGCACCGCGCCGAACGGCATGATCCCATTCTGCGGCGTGCAGTCGAACGTCCGGAAAATTTCCGTCACCGAAGGAAACGTGCCGATGCTCGACAATTCATCGCTCATGATCGTCATTCCGAAAAACAGGAACCCGAATCCAAGCACCGTCTCGCCGATTCCGCGCCAATA
>CALXNS010000094.1 GCA_944389815.1 uncultured Victivallis sp.
CATGTTCTTTCCTTTGTGTGACGCGCACAAATCAAGAGGTTGACTTTCTCGAAGTACGGGATCTGACTCATGCATTCAACGATGCATTTACAGTTGCGCGACAGTTCCCGGTTTTCACGGGATTCACCGTTCGGCCTTCGAGTTTATTTTTCTAATATATCACGTTCCGGCGGGATTTGCAAGGTGTTTTTCCAGCAGCACCGCGCATGATGCGGCGATTCCTTCTTCGCGCCCTTCAAACCCGAGGCGTTCGGTGGTGGTCGCCTTGACGGAAACCGCGTCGACTGCGACGTTCAGCACGCGGGCGAGATTGGCGCGCATCTCTTCCCGGAAGGGGAGAAGTTTGGGTTTCTGGGCGATGATGGTCAAATCGCAGTTGACGATTGTCCAGGGGCGGATGCGCGGGTCGTCGAGCAGGGCGGCGAGAAGTTTCAAACTGTCGGCTCCGGCGTAGGCCGGATCGGTATCCGGAAAGAAGCCGCCGATGTCGCCGAGCGCCAGCGCCCCGACGATCGCATCCATCAGTGCGTGAGTTGCCACGTCGGCGTCGCTGTGGCCCAGAAGGCCGGTCGAATGCGGAATTTCGACTCCGCATAAAATCAATTTCCGTCCCGGCACGAGCCGGTGAACATCGTATCCCTGACCGATGCGCATCATTGGTGTTGTCTCCTTCCGGTGGATTTCCCGATCGATTTCAGATGGACTCCTGTCGCGATGAGGACGGCGAGCGTGCAGAAAAAGACTCCGCACCATGGCGCCGCTTCCGCGAACGTGCCGCCGCGCAGCAGCAGCAGCAAGCCGGCCATCAGGAAACCAACCATGCCTTCAATAACGCAGAATAAACGATCCGGTATGGAGTTATGCCGGTCATACGCCGCGTAGACCCGGCCGATTCCGGCCGTGACGGCCAGAATTCCAAGCCCGATGACCGCCGCGCGGCTGCCGTCGGCGAACATTGCGAATGCGATTGCCGCCGCCGTCAGGATTCCGGCGCTCCCGAGCAGCCATTTCCGCCGTTTCCCGGGGAAACGCCATGCCAGATTGAGCAGCAATGCGATCAGCGCCAGAACTTCAATCCCGAAAAAAGCGCCGAGCAGCCGGTAACCCATCAGCGGTCGTGCGATGAGCAGCCCTCCCAGAACGAAATAGAAAAGCGTCTGGGCGATCTGCGCTCCGGGGAGGCGGCTGAAGAGAAAGGTCAGCAAAATCAGGGTTTTTCTTTGCATCTGCGCGATCCGGATGTTTGTTTTTGTTTTAAAGATATAGTATATTTAAAAATAATCAAGTTAGGGTTCGGAGTTTTTTGATCATGAGTTTGATTCTGGGTATCGAGAGCAGCTGTGACGAAACCGCCGCCGCAGTGGTGCGGGATGGGTATGAGGTGGTCTCCAGCTGCGTGGCAACGCAGATTGCCAAACATGCCGTGCACGGCGGCGTGGTGCCGGAACTGGCGGCGCGCGAACATCTCGTCGCGTTGAATCCAGTGCTCGACGCCGCGTTGCGCGAGGCGGGCGTGACGATGCGCGACATCGACGCGATCGCCGTAACGCAGGGGCCGGGTTTGATTCCGGCGCTGCTGGTCGGATTGAATTTCGCCAAGGGGCTGGCGCTGGGGAACAATATTCCGTTCGTCGGGGTCAACCATTTCATTGCGCACATTTACGGCGCGTTTCTGGATGAGGCGCATTCGGCGCTGGAGGATAAGGCGGCGTATCCGCTGCTCGCGCTGGTGGTTTCCGGCGGGCATACGTCGCTGATGCTGATCGATTCCGACGGCCGGGCGACCGCGCTGGGTTCCACGATCGACGACGCCGCCGGCGAAGCGCTGGACAAGGGCGCGAAACTGCTCGGGCTCGGTTATCCCGGCGGCCCGATCATGCAGAAGACGGCCGAGGGCGGCGATCCGCACCGGTTCGATTTTCCGCGTCCGCTCACCGGGGCGGCGGGAAAGCCGCTGGCGCCGGAAAACAAATATAATTTCAGTTTCAGCGGCATCAAGACCGCATTGCTGTATCACGTGAAGAATCATGCCGATGCCGAAGGAAAACTTCCGGCGGAACTTTTGAAGGACACGGTCGCCTCCTATCAGGAAGCGGTGGTCGACGTGCTGGTGAAGAAAACGCTCTCAGCGGCGAAGGAGTTCGGCGCGAAGACGATCGTCGTCGCCGGCGGCGTCGCCTGCAACAGCGTATTGCGGAGCCGGTTCGAGGAGTTGACGCCGCGCGGCGTGCATCTGCGGTTGGCGGAGCGGAAATATTGTACGGACAATGCGGCGATGGTCGGCGGCCTGGGTTGGCATTATCACCGTCGCGGCGCATATTCGACTCCGGATATTGATGCGTTCGCCCGGCTGCCGCGGATCACCCGGGTGCCGTTTCTGGAGCCGTGACGTGGAGAATTTTTTGCGAATGAAGCTGTATGGAAATGCAGCGAAGTGCATGGATGCGTGGAGAAGTGAAGAATGGTGAAACTCATAGCCTTTGATCTTGATGGAACATTGATCGATTCCCGGCGCGATCTCGCCGGGGCGGTGAATTACATGCGCAGCTCGCTCGGGCTGGAACCGCTGGCGGTCGAACGGGTCGTCACCTTCGTCGGAAACGGCGTCGTGTCGCTGGTGCGGCGCGCGGTGGCCGACGGCGAGGTGGATTTCGACGAGGCGCTGCGGCGGATGAAACTTTATTATGCCGACCATCTGGTGGATACGACGGCGCTCTATCCGGGGGTGTCCGCCGGGCTGGCGGAACTGTTTCAGAGCGGGATCGCTCTGGCGGTGGTGAGCAATAAACCGACGGCCGCGGCGGAACGGATTCTGGAAAAACTTGGAGTGGCGCGTTATTTCACAACCATCATCGGCGGCGATTCGGCGTACCCGCTCAAGCCGGAACCGGATGCGTTGACCGCATTGCGTGAGAAAGGGGGATTTCAGCTCTCCGAATGCTGGATATTCGGCGACCATTACACCGATCTGGAAGCGGGACGCCGGGCTGGATTCCGGCGGGCGTTCGCGCGTTACGGGTTCGGGGAGAAGCGGGAGGAAACTCCCGATTTCGAAGTGGATTCCTTCGCGGAATTCGTCATGGCGATCAAGGGGTACTGAAACATGGACAACGAACTTCAACTTCACATCGATCACGGCCGCTGCGTGCGTTGCGGTCTGTGTCTGCGGGATTGCGCTCCGGGAATTCTGGAATTCGGCGCGGATGGATTTCCGCGCGTGGTCGAGAACGGCGCGGGACGCTGTACGAAATGCCAGCACTGTCTGGCGGTGTGCCCGGAAGGCGCGCTGTCGATTCTGGGGCGTTCGCCGGAGAATTCCGCGCCGTGTGACGGGATGATCCGCGGTTCCGAGATGCTCTCTTTGATTCGCAGCCGTCGTTCGTTCCGTTCCTATCGGCATGAGAATCTCGACGCGGAGACGCTCGGGAAACTCAAATCGATGCTGGCTTTCGTACCGACCGGCGTGAACGATCACCGGCTTTATTTTTCATTCGTAGATGACCTTCGGGTGATGGACGAAATCCGCAATGCGGTGAACGGCGAACTTCTGGAACGTTTCCGGCGCGACCCCGCGTCGCCCGAACTGGGCGGATTCAGCCGTTATGCGAAAGCGATTCTGGCGGGACGGGACATCGTTTTCCGGGAAGCGCCGCACATGGTGGTCGTCTCTTCGCCGGATGATTCGCCCTGTCCGACGGTGGATCCGGTGATCGCGCTGAGCTATTTTGAATTGTATGCGCAATCGCTCGGCGTGGGGACGGTCTGGTGTGGATTGGCGGCGGGAGCGATGAAGCTCTTTCCGGAAATCGCGAAACGTCTCTGCATTCCGGAAGGGTATTCGCTCGGGTATGCGATGCTTTTCGGGCCGACGGATCTGCGTTATCGCCGCGCGACGCAGCCGGAAATGGTTCGCTGTCATTCGGTGAAATGAAAATGACGATGCCGGAAACGGTTCGGCACATTTCGTTTGTCCCTTCGGCGGAATTTTCGGCGGCGCGGGAGGTTGCGGCGAAAATTCAGCAGGCGGGGTTTCCGGCAATGCTGGTCGGCGGCTGCGTCCGCGATCTGCTTAACGGCGTGCGTCCGGCGGATTTCGATCTGGTCACCGTGGCGCAACCGGAGGAATTGGCCGCGCTTTTCCCGGGCTGCTGCCGGATGATCGGCGCGTGTTTCGGGGTGTCGCTGCTGCGGTACGGTGCGTATGAATTCGAGGTGGCGACGGCGCGCGAGGAACGCAATTATCTGGACGGGCGTCATCCGGAGAGTGTGCGATACACCGCGGATCTGGCGCGGGATATGGAACGGCGTGATTTCACGATCAATGCGCTGCGTTACGATCCGGTTTCGGAAATCCTTTATGATTCCGTCGGCGGGCTTGAGGATCTGGAACGCGGAGTGATCCGGACGGTCGGGGTCGCGGAGGAGCGTTTCAGCGAAGATTATCTCCGGATGTTGCGCGCGGTGCGGTTTGCGGCGCGATTCCGGTTTGAAATCGCGCCGGAGACCTGGCGGGCGATTGGGGCTTTGTCCGGAAACTGCACCCGGCTGGCCGGCGAACGGCTGTATGAGGAATTGACCCGGATGCTGACCGGGAGCGATCCCGCGCGGGCGCTGGAGCTGCTGCGTGAGAGCGGGATATTGAAAGCGGTTCTTCCGGAGGTTGCGGCGCTGTACGGGGTCGAACAGCCGAAGGAGTTTCATCCGGAAGGGGATGTGTGGACGCATACGCTGCGGATGTTCGAACATCAGGCAAGTGCCGACGCGAATTTAAGTTGGAGCGTTCTGCTGCACGACATCGGCAAAGCGCCGTCGCAGAGTGTCGATTCCGATGGGAGAATCCGTTTTTTCGGGCATGAAACCATCGGTGCGGAGATGGCGTGCGCGATTGCGGAACGGTTCCGTTTTTCAAATGCCGACCGGGATGCGATCGTTCAGGCGATCCGCAATCACATGCGTTTCGCGTCGGTGCGGGAGATGCGTCCGGGGAAGATCCGCCGGCTACTGGCGGATCCGAATTTTCCGCTGGAACTGGAACTGCATCGGCTTGACTGCATCAGTTGCCACGGGATGCTGGAGGGATTTGTTTATCTGCTGGACTGCCTGCGGGCGCGTTCGGAACATGAACTGCCGGAAATGTGGGTGACGGGGAAAAAACTGATTGCGTGCGGCTGCCGTCCGGGGCCGGCATTCAAGGAGGTGCTGGATCGGACATACGAGGCACAGTTGAATGGAAATTTCGCCGCGGAAGAGGAGGCGTTGCGTTTTGCGCTGGAATTCTTCGGCAATCGTGACGGAAAAAACTTGCCCCCACGCGCGTAAGGGTGTATAGTAAAAGGATGTTTCAAACCAGAAGTATTGAGGATGTGTGCTATGGGTTCGCTGTATTTGAACGATGATTTGAGCGCGCTCGATTACGTGAAGGTCGATTACCTGCGCGAGTTGCAGCTCGAACGGCTCCGGAAAATTGTGAAACACGCCTATGACAACGTTGCGCTGTTCCGCAACCGGATGGAGGAGCGCGGCCTCGTGCCGGAGGATGTGAAAACACTTGATGATCTTTCCCGGCTTCCTTTCATGTGCAAGGCGGATCTGCGCGACACATATCCCTTCGGATTGTTTGCGGTGCCGATGTCGGAGGTGGTTCGGCTGCATGCGTCGAGCGGAACGACCGGGAAGCCGATCGTCGTCGGTTACACGCGGCAGGATCTGGAAGTGTGGATGGAGGTGATGAAACGGGCTTTGGCCAGCTGCGGGTTGAACAAAACCGACATCATTCAGGTCTCCTACGGTTACGGGCTGTTCACCGGCGGACTCGGCGCGCACTACGGCGCCGAAGCGCTCGGGGCGACGGTGGTGCCGACTTCGGGCGGAAATACGCAGCGCCAGATCATGCTGATGCGTGATTTCGGAACGACTGCGGTCTGCTGTACGCCGTCGTATTTCAACTTCATGATCGAACAGGCCGCGGCCAATGGAATCGATATGCACGATCTGCCGATCCGGGCTGGCGTCTTCGGGGCGGAACCGTGGACGGAAGAGATGCGCAAACGCATTGAAAAAGCTTCCGGCATCAAAGCTTACGACATCTACGGCCTCTCGGAGATCATCGGTCCCGGCGTCGGGATCGAATGCCGCTGCCAGAAGGGGATGCACATTTTCGAAGACCATTTCTATCCGGAAATCATCAATCCGGAAACCGGGGAAGTTCTGCCAGACGGCGAGCTTGGCGAACTGGTGCTCACCACGCTCTCCAAGTATGCGATGCCGATGATCCGTTACCGGACGCGCGATTTGACGCGCATCATCGCCGAACCGTGCGAATGCGGGCGGACGCTGCGCCGAATCGACCGGATCTCCTCGCGCAGCGACGATATGTTCATCATCCGCGGCGTGAATGTGTTTCCGTCGCAGATCGAAACGGCGCTGCTCTCGGTGGAGGGGACGCTGCCGCATTACAACATCATCCTTTACACTGAGAACGGACTCGACAACATCGAGGTCGACGTCGAGATCAACGAAGAGCTCTTCTCGGACAAGGTCCGCTCGATGGAGGCACTGCAGCACCGTTTGAATGCGGCGATCGAAGGCTTGATCGGATTGCGCGTCCGGGTCAAACTCGTGGCGCCGAACACGATTCAGCGCAGCGAAGGCAAGGCGAAGCGGGTGATCGACCACCGCGAACGCTGACGGACTGAATTGAACGTTCCGCGATTTCTTCGCAGAAAGAGAGACGATCCGCCGCGGCATGTTACCGGAAAATTCCGGCCGGGCCGCGGCGGATCGTCATTTTTATTGCGCCATTCCGGAAGAACGGCGATGATGTGATGATTTGTCTTATTGATTCCGCATGATCCGGAAGACCGTCCCTTCGATCAACGTGAACCAGACGCCGCCGTCGGCATCGGCGGTGAAGGCGTTGACGGCGGTGGTGCCGAACTGACGGCGCCAGAGCAGTGTGCCGCTTTTCGCATCGACGGCGGCGACGATGCCGCGGCGGGAGCCGGCGTAAACGATTCCGTCATGTTCCAGAACCGGGCAGGGGGCGTGGTCATAGCCGAACCCAAGATCACATTTCCAGAGTTGTTCGTAATGGTCTTTCCCGGTGGCGACGGCGACGAGTTCCCCGTCCATGGTTTTGGCGTAGACGGCGGAACCGTCGGCGGAAACGCCGAGCGATTCACGGAATTTAACGCTGTTGTCGCGCCAGAGCTGCATGCCGTCGGAGAGCCGGATCGCCGTCATGAAACGATCCGGCGCAACGATGATGACCTGGCGTTTCGCCACGGCCGGATTGACGTTGCCGGGCGAGAAGAGCACCTGGGCGTTGCCGTTGCTCCACTCCCATACCTTTGCTCCGGTGGCGCGTTCCAGCGCGTAAAGCCGGGTGTCCCATGCGCCGAAGATTACTAATTTATCGGAGAGAGCCGGGATTCCCTGCATGGTGCCGAAGCCGCCGTCGTTTTCCCAGAGCTGGAAGATCTGTCCGGCTTTCGCTTCGAACCGGAAAAATTTCCCGCTGCCGCCGCCGATGAACAAATTATTTCCGGCGGCGACTCCGGTGCAGATGACCGGAGATGCGGTTTTAATTGAATCAATCCGCGAACCGTCCCGGTCACGGAAAAACATGATCCGATTGTTGACCGTTCCGACCGCAAAAAGATCCGGTTCGACGAAGACCGGCGTACTGTAAAGAGCCGGTCCGGCGAGCGTCTGCCACAAGAGTTCGCCGTGGGCATTGAATGCGAGCAGTTCGCCGGTGCTGGTGCCGAGAACGGCGATGCCGCCCGGGCTGATCGCGACACCGGTGAAAACGGATGCCTTGGCGTCGAAAACCTCATCGACAAATGTGCCTTCCGGCAACTCCGTCGACGGCGGATCAGTTGGAATCTCCATCGGCGCTTCCCCGGGATAGGAGGTGAGGCCGGGTTTTCCGGTCAGTTTTTCAAAGGCGTCAATTCGTTCTCCATCGGTAATCAGGATGTTGTAGACCGGATTCCCGCCGTTCTCGGGCGGGGTCATCTGACGGGCGACGATTGAGTCAAGACCGTAGATTTCGCGCCGGAAAAGTCGATGTGTGTGACCGGAGACCACCGCGAGAATGCGGTACGGCGCACGTTTTAGAATTTTTGCAACCGTTTCCCCGTTGGACAGTTCCGGGGCGAGCGGATAGTGGATGAAAAGCAGCACCGGTTCGCCGTTTCCGGCCAATTCGGCAAGTTTCTCTCGCAGATACGCGAGATCCTCCGAACGGACGATGCCGTCGCCCATTTTGAGATATGGACCGCTGGAAAGCCCGATCAGCACCAGATTTTTCCAGCGGAAGGCGAAACGTTCCGCTCCGAATAATTGCGGGAAACGGCGCGCCGCGCTCTCCGACCAGTTCGTTTCGTGATTGCCGGGGATGGCGTAATAAGGTTTTTCAAGCGTGTCGAGAATTTGTTTGACGTTGTCGAGTTCGGCATTGGAACCGCGGTTGGTGAGGTCTCCGGTAATGATGACAAGTTCCGCATCGGAAGAATTGATCTCGGCGATCGTTTCACGCAGTTTCGGCCCGTTTTCGTCGCCAGGCGAGACGTGAATGTCGGAGAGCACGGCAATCTTCGTTTCCGCCGCGAAGAGCGCCGCATTCAGAAACGCGGCAACGAGAACACTCAAGAGAAAACGCATGAAAACTCCTTCTTTTGACGATAACACCAGTTACACTTATTTCAATTATTTCAACAATCCCTTCCGGCGCATCTTCCGGTATTTCACCACGAGATAGAGATCCGTTCCCACCATCGCCGCGTTGAGCGCGTAAAGGGCGATCACCCAGTCCGGACGGGAGAGTTTGTAAATGATTCCGGCAAGATAGCCGATTTCCACCAGCCAGAGAAAGATGACGCTCTTGCCGACCGGGTTCTTCACTTTGATCGTCTTCCAGATCGAAAACGGCCAGCTCGCGCCGAAGCAGAGCATCATAATTGCTTCAAAAATATTCATGATATCCGGGACTCCTTGATTTCCCGGAGCATAAGATACCGCAACAATTCCGGTTTGACAAGCGCCGGAGGCAAAAAATGCGCGTTCCACTTCTTCCGGAAAATTATTTTGGAACCGAAAGAGCGGAACGCGCCGTCATTCAATCTGGAGGCGGATCAACGGAGGAACTTCAGCCACCGGTCGCGATAGCGTGCAAAATCGTAGGCCGGGCGACCGGTTACAAAATGGTTGAATCCTTCCGCATCCGGTCCGCCGTCATTTCGGCGCCAGCGAATCAGCAGCAGCCGGCGGTCATGGTTGGGCAGCCGGAAAAATCCGGCGACGCAACGGTTGTTCGCCGGCACATTGAATGCGCCTTCAAAGAAGCGTTCTCCGGTTTCGGCGTCGGCAACTTCGATCGTGCCGGAGACCGATTCGAGAAGATCGCTGGTGACGATCACCTCATGCCCCCAGTTGCGCCATTCGCCGATCATGCCGAGCAGCGGCTGCTGGGAGCGTTTGATGTAGGAAAACGCCAGTTTCCGGTCGAAGTAATAATCGACGACCGCGTCGGAGAATTGCGGCCAGCAATCCATGACATTCCACCAGAGCACGCCGGATTTGCGCCATTTTTTGCCGCGGACGTTTTCGATGAAGAATTTCTTCGCCTCGGCCTGCACGATCTGGCTGGCGCAGACGAAATCCTCGAGATTTTCCGGTTCGAAACCGAAAAATTCGATGATCTGATCGTACATGAGCTTGATGCGGTAGTTGTAGGTTGTCGAATGAGCATCCCATTCGGGATTGCCGAGTCCGGGCCAGAGCTTTTCCGGCGAGATGAATTTGCGGATCGATTCGACCGACGGCGAACCGTGATAACCGGTCTCGCTGATGAAGGCCGCCGGATTGTCGGCGTAAAAGGGACTCTTGAAATAATCGCGCGGGCCCCATACGTGCTGTTCCGGACACTCCAGATCGGTGTGGCCGAGCGCTTCCGCTCCGGGGGAGATGTAGGGCGAACTCGGCAGGTACGGCCGCCCCGGATCAAGCCGGTTGAGAACCTGCGGAATCACTTCGCGCGTCAGGCGGTTGGCGCTCGGTTTGCGGCCGTCGTCGAGGGCCGCGACAAATTGATCGACTTCGTTGTCGCCCGCCCACAAGACGAGCGCCGGATGGCGGCGCAGTTCGGCAACCGCCCATTCGCATTCGGTGCGGAAGTTCTCCAGAAATTCCCCGGTCTGCGGATACGCCCCGCAGGCCATCATGAAATCCTGCCAGACCATGATGCCGTGCCGGTCGCAGTAATCGTAGAATTCGGCCGATTCGTAGACGCCGCCGCCCCAGACCCGGAGCATGTTGCAGCCGAGTTCGCGGAAGAGTTCAAGAATCGGAATGGTTCGTTCGGCGTCGCGGCTGTGGAGTGCGTCCGCCGGAACCCAGTTCGATCCTTTGACCATGATCGGAACGGAGTTGATCTCGAACCGGAAAACGAAGTTGCCCGGCGTTTCATCATAGACCAGGCGAACCGTCCGGATTCCGACAGTGGTATGGTGGACGAGAAGCGTTTTTCCCTGATATGAAATGGTGATATCCACTTCATAAATCGCTTGTTCGCCGTAATTTGCCGGATACCAGAGGCGCGGATGATCGACTTCGAACCGGATGCAGCCGGCGGTGAATTCCCGCTGTTCGCGATGAACGAAGCAGGAGTCGCCGCAGCGGCCGGAAATTTCCACGTCGAACATCTTCCATTCGGTCAATTCGGTGACGAAATCATAACTCATGCTGAGCGTCGCCCGTTCGGCGGTGGTATTTTTGCATACATCGATGTAACAGCTGCGCATCCGGTTCGCCGGGCGTTCCTCAAGCCGGACGGAACGCCAGATGCCTCCGAGCGGCAGCCGGGGGGCGATGTCCCAGCCGAAGGCGTGGGCCGGTTTACGGAGCATCAGGCTTTCAAAATTCCACGGCTGTGCGAAACAATGGTGATCGAGCGGAATGGCGGCCGCAACGAGGAGCGGCGACTGAATCCGCACCGTGATGCGGTTGGTCTGGCCGCGAAGCAGAAATTCGTCCACCGCGAAACGGTGACGGATGAAGGCGTTTTTCGTTTCCCCGACCTTATGGCCGTTGATTGAAATTTCCGACACGCAGTCGATCGCTTCGAAGACCAGATCCGCCGCGGCGGGGAAGTCGGCGGGAAGTTCGAATTCGCGACTGTACTCCCAGTTGTTGAATTCGTAAGGTCGGACGGCTTCGGCGTTGGTTCCGAAAAAGGGATCGGGAATGAGTCCGGCACGTTCGAGGTCGCGTTCGATGTTGCCGGGCACCTCCGCCGGAATCGATGGAACCGGACGGGCGCCGGAACCGCTGAGGAGCCAGCGGCCGTCAAGAGAGAGCTGTGTTGTGTTCATTCGAGTGTTTCCCTGGTTGAATTGCGTTCTTTCAGAACGGGTTTAAGATTCAGATCGATCGAGAGTTCCGGCTGTTCGATTTTCCGCAGCAGAAATTCGAATGCAAGTTTTCCGAATTCCTCCAGCGGCTGACGCACGGTTGTGAGCGACGGCGTACAGTAACTGCTCATCGGCATGTCGTCAAAACCGATCAACGCCAGATCCTCCGGGATGCGGATATGCGCTTCATGACAATATTGCAGCACGCCGTAGGCGATGTTGTCGCAGCCGCAGACCAGACAGCGCGGCAGGGTGTTGCGCCGGTGCAGGTACGCCGTGCCGCTGTAGCCGTCCGCTTCCACCCCCGGTGCGGAACGCGGAAACGGGGCGAAGGTGTTCAACACCGCCTCGGGCCTGAGGCGCGCCCCGGGCAGTTCCCGCAGATCTGCGAGCCGTTCACAATGGTGAATCTGCGGATTGCCCGAAAGTTCGCCGATGAAGCCGACGCTTTCATAATCGCGGCGGAGAATCAATTCCGTAATTTGCCGCATTCCGGCATGGTTGTCGATTCCGATCGCGTTGAGCGGGAGATCCCGGACGTGATTGTTGATGACCACGTAGGGGTAGGCGCGGCGGTTGAACTCCTCGAACATGCCGAGCATCTCCCGTTCATGCGGGTTTTCGGAGGCGCGGTAGCTTAAAATCACCAGCGCATCGATCCGTTTGATATTCAGATAGTCGCGGTATTCTCCCCCGCTGATCAGCAGCAGACGATAGCCCGCTGTCTCCGCCGCTTCACCCAGCCCGTTGATGATCCGGACGCCGTAATCGGTCAATTTGTAACTCTTCTCTTCGCCCGGCAGCGACAACGCCACTCCGATGGTCCGGCTGGCCGCGCCGCGCAGCAATGCCGCGCCGTAGTTCGGAGCGTATCCAAGTTTTTCGGCGGCCTCCAGCACCCGGCGGCAGGTCTCCTGCGAAATGCGCGTGTTGCTCGAACCGCCACGGTTGAAGACCTTCGACACCGTCGCATTGGAAACGCCGACCAGCCGGGCGACATCACCGATTCCAATGGTTTTTTTGCGCATCATCACAACCTTCAGGGTAAACGTTTCATCATTGCAATGAAATATACCGCATGGAGCGGCATATTGCAAGAGTCATTCACGGAATTATTTTTGCGGCGCGACCGAACACCTTCTCTGGTAACGCCCTTCCGTCAGAAGCTGCGGCGCGGAACCATCCGGCATACGGAGCAGCGCCTCGCAGTTCGGGGGAATCGTAAGTTCAATGCGGAACGTTCCGTCGTCGGCGCAATGCCATTCGGAAAGATAATTGCGGTATTCCGCGCGGCACGATTCGAGCACCGGGCAGGGGGCGATTTCAAGATAATTGCTTCCGGCGCGTTTCCAGTCGTGACGGAATCCGGCAAGATATGTGAAGAACCACGCGCTGATGTCGCCGAACATGATGTGATTGCGCGACGCGGTGCCGTCCCAGTGTTCGGCGAGCGTGGTCAATCCGAGTTCCACCCAGTATCCCCATGAGGGAAATTGTCTGCGGGTGAAGAACTTGAGCGCCAGATCGGCGCGGCCGTTGTCGGCGAGCACCCGCGGAACGTATTTGGCGCCGAGAATGCCGAAATCGACGGCGCCGTCGAGTGCTTCGACTTTATCGATCAGTCGTGCGAGCACCTGCGCTTTTTCCGTTTCCGGAACGAGATCGTGATAGAGGGCGCAGCCGAGGGCGGTCAAGGTGTCGCTCTCGTACACGCCGTTTCCCTGATAGAAGCGGCGGTGAAACGCTGCGGCGATTTCTCCCGCGAGCGCACGGTAATTTTCAGCTTCGTCCGGGTGTCCGAGGAGTTCGGCGAAGGCGGCGGCCATTTTCGCATCCATGTAATAATATCCGGTGGAGGTGATCGCCGCCGGAGTCTCCGCGCCGCTCGGGCACCAGTCGCCGAGGCCGAACGACACCGTGTAATCGGTCGCCATCGAACCGCAGAAATCAAGATACCGTTTGACCGGTTCATAATTGTCGCGGATCGCATCCATGTTTCCCGTGTGAAGGTAAATATAATACGGAATCGCCACCAGCGCCGAATCCCACGCCGGACCGTTCCCCCAGTTGAATCCCCAGCCGCCGCTCGGCGCGATGCCGGGCAGCGCGCCGGAGGGACGCTGACAGTCGGTGAGAATCGTCAGCCATTCGCGGTAACAGCGGGAGGGGTCGAAGTTCCAGAGCCCGGTTTCGACGGCGATGTGGGCGTCTCCGGTCCAGCCGTTTTTCTCCCGGTGCGGGCAGTCGGTCGGGATGCCGACGAAATTCGAGTGAAACGACCAGCGCGTCATCTTCTGAAGCGCATTGATCGTTTCGTCGGAAGTGGTAAGTGTTCCCACCGACGGGAAGTCGCTCGCAACGAATCGCGCTTCAACGTTCCGCAGCGTCGCATTCCCCAGAACGGTCGCCTTGATGTATTGAAACCCGTGATAGGTGAAACGCGGTTCCCAGATTTCGACGCCGCCGCCTTTGAGAATGTATTTGTCGGTCTGAAAGGCGCCGCTTAAAATGTATTCATCCTGAAACGTGGTGTCCAGATCGCCGTCGTCGGTGATGCGTTCGGCGTATTGCAGTGTCACCTCCGCCCCCGCGTCGCCTTCGACGGTGATGCGGGCCCAGCCGGTGAGATTCTGACCGACATCCCAGAGATCGTGCCGGTTGGTGAATTTCGCCGGAATGGTTGCGAGAACACGGCACGGTTCCTGTTTTTGTTCGACGAGAATCCCGCCCGGGCCGGAGACGCGGCAGGCGTATTGCCAGGAGGAGTCGTCATACCCCGACTCGGTAAACCCGGTCAGCTCCATTCGCGCATCATAAAATTCCCCGTTGCGGAGCGCGTCGAACCGGATCGGGCCGGATGTGACGCGCCAGTTTTCATCGGATTCGAGGAGGAGTTTTCCGTCCGCTTCGAGCTCCAGTGCGAACTTCGGGCAGTCGCGCCACGGGGCGGTGAGGAAATTCCACACTTCGGCGGTGGAGGGATTGTACCAGCCGTTGCCGAGAACGACGACGACGGTGTTGCATTCGTCGCGGAGACGACTGGTGACGTCGAACGTCAGGTAACGGCTGTGTTTGTCGTATTCGCTGACGACCGGTGCGAGCACCTGATCTCCGACGCGCTGTCCGTTGAGGTAGAGTTCAAAATAACCGAGCCCGCAGATCTTCAGCGTGGCATTATTGAATTTTCCCCCGTTGAATTCCCGCCGGAAATACGGCGCCGGATCATTCCGGTCGCTCACGTAAGTGCGGTGAAACCCCGGCATCGAAATCCATTTTCCCATCCAAGCCATCTGTCGAAAACTCCCCCGTTTGAGCATAAAAAGCTGAATTTTTCCTAAGTATACCGCTTCCGGTGATAAAATGCAAGCATGAAGAGGAAAATCATTTTAAATTGACGGAGCAATTTGCATATTCGTCCCCGGCGTTTTATATTTATCAGCGAAAACAATCAGGAGTGCCATGATGCGACTTTTGGAACGGGTTCTGCAGGAGCCCGAATTGGAAACGGAACCGCCGGTGCTGCTGGATATCGGCGCCGCGACCCATCTGCCGGAGTTGTGGCGTTGCGTCGCGCGCCACAGCATCGGAATCGCCTTCGACCCGGATCGGCGGGAAATGGATTATGCCGGAAGCGCCGGTTCCGCTTACCGGAAACTGCATGTGATTCCCGCGATCGTCAGCGCCGATGTCGATGGAGAGGCGACGTTTTACCTGACTGCCTCCCCGGAGTGTTCCAGTACGCTCGAACCGGACGAGGAGTCGCTGCGGCCGTGGAGTTTCGCGCCGTTCTTCCAGGTGGAACGCGAGTGCCGGCTGCCGGCGGTGACGTTGGGCACCGTGCTGCGGAAGCTCGGCATTGACCGGATCGATTATTACAAGAGCGACACGCAGGGAACGGATCTGCGGATCTTCGCGTCGCTGCCGGAAAAGCTCCGGCGGCGGATTCTGGCGCTCGAATTCGAGCCGGGGTTCATCGATGCGTATCGCCGAGAGGATAAGCTCTGGGAAGTGCTCGCGTTTCTGGAGAAGGAAAAATGTTTCCGGTTAACCGGATTCGATGTGCATGGAAGCGTTTATTTCCCGGGTTCGGAACGTCTCTCGCCCTTCCGTCGCCGGCTGCTGCCGACGGTGCACCGGAGTTCGCCCGGCTGGGCGGAGATGCGATATTTGAATTGTTTGCGCGGAGCGGATTTCACCCGGCGCGAGTATCTGCTCGGATGGGTTTTCGCGCTGCTCCACGGCGAATATGGTTTCGCGCTGGAGATCGCGGAGGCCGGCGCGGTGCGTTTTCCCGGCGCGCTCTGGGAGGAGATGGCCGTTCATGCATTGAAGGCCCCGCCGTTTCTGCGTCCGGTTGCGGCGAAGTTTGCGGCGAAGTTGAAGCGTTGTTTTTTCAGATGAGCTCAAAATAATCACGATACGACATTTTACATTTTACGGAGGTTGTTCGAATGAGTTTTGCCATGAAGTCGCAGGAGGCGTTGAAACGTCTCTCGGAGATCCGCATCGTTCCGGTGCTGGTGCTTGACGAGGTGGAGTCCGGGTTGAAGATGTGTGAAATTCTGCTGGAATGCGGTCTGCCGGCAGCGGAGATCACCTTCCGCACCGCGGCGGCGGCGGAGATCATCCGCGCCGCGTCGAAGCGTTTCCCCGAACTTTATCTCGGAGCGGGAACGATCCTCAATGTCCACGATCTGCGGCGCGCCTTCGACGCGGGAGCGAAATTCGCGGTGGCGCCGGGCTTCAATCCGACCGTGGTGCGCGCGGCGGTGGAGAACCATTTCGCCTTCGCGCCGGGAGTGTGCACGCCGTCGGAAGTGGAACAGGCGTATGAACTCGGGTGTTCGTTCCTGAAATTTTTCCCGGCAGAGGCCGCGGGCGGCGTGAAGATGCTCAAGTCGCTCATCGCCCCGTACAAACACCTGGGAATCCGCTTCATGCCGACCGGCGGGATCACCGCCCTCAACGCGATGGAATATCTCAGCATCAAGGAGGTCGCCGCCGTCGGCGGCACCTGGCTCGGGAAGGCGGCGGATATCGCGGCGGGCAACTGGGAAATTATTCGTGAAACCGTCCGTCAGGCGGCGGCGTTGAAGGAAGGGAAATGATCATGCTGCAATATAAATCTCCGGAATCGTGCCGTTTCGATGAAGTAAGTCTCGGCGAAATCATGCTCCGTTTCGATCCGGGCGAAGGCCGCATTCATACGACGCGGCAGTTCACGGTCTGGGAAGGCGGCGGCGAATACAACGTCGCGCGCGGGTTGCGGCGTTGTTTCAATCTGCGTACCGCGGTGGTGACGGCGTTTGCCGACAACCCGGTCGGGCGGTTGGTGGAGGATTTCATTCTTCAGGGCGGCGTGGACACATCGCTCATCCGCTGGGTGCCCTACGACGGCATCGGGCGCGAGGTGCGCAACGGTTTGAATTTCGTCGAACGCGGTTTCGGCTGCCGGGGAGCGAAGAGCTGTTCGGACCGCGGCAATACCGCCGTGTCGCAGTTGAAGACAGGTGAGATCGACTGGGATCTGATTTTCGGAAAATTCGGGGTGCGCCATTTCCATACCGGCGGGATTTTCGCCGCGCTTTCCGACACCACGCCGGATGTCGCGATCGAGGCGTTGAAAGCCGCTAAAAAATACGGCACGATCACAAGTTACGATCTCAACTACCGCCCGAGTCTCTGGAAGAGCATCGGCGGAGTCGAGCGCGCCCGCGAAGTCAATCGCGAACTGGCGAAATATGTCGATGTGATGATCGGAAACGAGGAGGATTTCACCGCCTGTCTCGGGTTGGAAGTGAAGGGCGTCGATGCGAATTTGAGCAAGCTTGACGCGGCCAACTTCCGGGCGATGATCGGCGAGGCGGTTCAGGCGTATCCGAATTTCCAGGTGGTGGCGACGACGCTGCGGGCGGTGAAATCCGCCGGAATCAACGACTGGGGCGCGGTGGCGTGGATGGATGGGAAATTTGCCGAGGCGATTCACCGGCCGAATCTGGAAATTTTCGACCGGGTCGGCGGCGGTGACAGTTTCGCTTCGGGCTTGATTTACGGTTTGATGAAGACCAACGACATCGATTACGCCGTCAACTGCGGCGCGGCGCACGGTGCTCTGGCGATGACCACTCCGGGTGATACGTCGATGGCGACGCTCGCGGAGGTGGAGAAGTTGATGAAGGGCGGCGGCGCACGCGTCGATCGCTGAGGAGTCGTCCTCCCCCGCCGCTGTCGGGGGGGGGACGGGATGATCAGGAGGCGGAGGATCATGCGGAAAAATGCGTGGCTTTTACTGGGGGCGGCCTGCGTGGTGCTTCTCTTCTGCGGGCGGCTGACTGCGGCGCCGTCGGAAGATGTGGTGCTGCCGGGAACCGGCGTCCGGCTCCGTCTGCCGCGCGACATGGTGGCTCGTCCGTTGCAGCCGCCGTTGATTCGCGCAATCCGCAAGTCAGACAATGCGAAGGTGTTTGAGCCGGGTGAGTGGTGGCGATTCAAACAGACCGCCGGAGTCTGGAGCGGACCGTCCGGTCAGATCCGGATCGGCGAATTGATGCTGAAGAATCTGGACTCGGGAGAGATGGCCACCGAGAGTGAACTCGAGAAGCGTTATGCGAATCCGGAAACCGAGGCCGGTTGGACGGACGAGGAGCTCGCCCGCTGGATGGAACTCTATTTTGATGCGAAAGTAAAAAGTTCCGCCCCGTGGGAAGGGGGCACACGTGGGACAGGCGGGACGGTGTGGCAGTTGGTTCCCCGGAACGCCGGATCGCCGTTTGAAGCGTATCTGCTTGAACCTCCGGGGGCACCGGATCGCCGGATCGCCGTGCAGGCCGCTCCGGCGTTGCGCGAAGTGCTTGAGACTCTGACCTTCATTCCCCCGGAACGGGATATGACGGCGCGGCAGTTGCGCACGGGCGGAATTCTCGGCAACCGCCGGTTGAAGGTTTCGCCTGAATATCAGGCGAGCCGGGTTCGCGTGCTCGACACGATCCGCAATTATCGTGACTGGTGGTATCTGGAGACGGATTATTATATTTTCGTCTCCAATCAGGAGGATAAGCGCGGGATGCTGCGGGTGCGGCGCGATCTGGAGAAGGCGCGGGAGATCTTCGAGGAGTATTTTCCGCTTGAAATCGAACTTTCCGCAGTCAGCGTGATCCGGATCTTCAATACGCGTGAAGAGTATGTCACCTACATGGGCGGCAATATGGAGTGGTCCGGCGGCGTCTGGTCGCCGATGCACCGGGAACTGGTGCTCTCGCCGGTGGCGGGGAATGCGCCGGAAAAGGTGCAGGCGGCGATGATTAAACTTGTGGCGTATCACGAGGGATTTCATCAATATTTGTATTATGCCGCCGACGGTGCGGATGCGGCGCTCTGGTTCAACGAAGGAACGGCTCAATACTTCGAGGGGCTGGAGTTCAAGGGAACCAGGCCGGGGGTGACGCTGGAGAGCGATGAAGCGAAAAAACTCAAGCAGGCGGTCGTCAGCGGCCCGGTGGATTTGAAGGAGCTGACCGCGATGGATCGGCAGATGTTTTACGGCAAAAACCGCGACCGGAACTATGCGCTTGCGCACGCATTGATGCATTATTTGTTCAAAGGAGCGCCGCTGGAGGAAAAGACGGCGCAATACAGTGCGATTCCCTTCCGTTATTACAAGGCGCTGCTGCGCGAGAGGGACGGAGCGGCGGCGACGGCGGCGGCGTTTCAGGGCGTGGATATGGATCAGTTGAGCAGGGATTTCACGGCGTTCTGGAAGAACGACCGGGCGGTTCGTCGTTCACTGCGGTACACGCCGAAGCTGGAGAAAGCGCGCTGAGACGAAAAAAAATGGATGCCCGAATTCATGCCGCGCTGAAACATTATTTCGGCTTCGACGGTTTTCTCGATCATCAGGAGAGGATTGTCGAAGCCGTGCTTTCCGGGCGCGATTTATGTGTCATCATGCCGACCGGCGCCGGGAAGTCGCTCTGTTACCAGTTGCCGCTGCTGCTGCGTCCCGGATACGGAATCGTGGTTTCGCCTTTGATTTCATTGATGAAGGATCAGGTTGATTCGTTGTCGGCCCGCGGCATTCCGGCGGCGTTCGTCAACAGCACGGTGGAGTTCCGCGAACAGTGCCGGGTCATCGATCAGGCGTCTCGGGGGGAACTCAAACTTCTGTATGTGGCGCCGGAACGTTTTCAGACGGAATTCTTCCGTTCGTTTCTGAAACGCACTCCACCGGAGACGCTGATCGTCGATGAAGCGCATTGCATCAGTCAGTGGGGACACGATTTCCGCCCCGCCTACCGCCGGATCGGAGAAGCGGCCGAAGAGTTCGGCATCGCCCAGATCTGCGCCTTTACCGCGACGGCGACGCCGCGGGTGCGCGACGACATCAGGAAACAACTGCACCGACCCGGGATGGAGCTTTGCGTGGCCGGATTCAAGCGGCCGAATCTGTCGTTTTCGGTTCTCAGCTGCGCGTCGGAGAGTGCCAGGATGAATGCGCTGCGGAAATTGCTGGAAAAACCGCAGCCGACGATCATTTATGCCGCGACGCGCAAAACGGTCGAACTTTTGAGCGGCGAATTCGACGGCGTGATCGGTTATCACGCCGGCATGAGCGACGCGGATCGGACGCTGGCGCAGGAGCGCTTCATGAATGAACCGTGCCCGGTGCTCGCCGCGACCAACGCCTTCGGCATGGGAATCGACCGGGCCGACGTCCGGCAGGTGATCCATTACAATCTTCCCGGTTCTCTGGAGGCTTATTATCAGGAGGCGGGGCGCGCGGGACGCGACGGGGAGGCGGCGAACTGCGTACTCTTGTTTTCATTCCGCGACCGGTATGTGCAGGAATTTCTCATCGATCAGGGCAATCCGCCGCCGGAACTGGTCGAACGCCTTTATCGGCAGCTTCTGGAACTGGGCGCGCGACGCGGGACGAATACGCTGGAAGTGACGCTTGGCGAATTGCTGCCGGAAATTCCGGGGGCGCGTTCGGAGCGGCAGCTCTCCGCGGCGATGGCGGTTCTGGAAAAATACGGATATGTCGGACGGGATTATTCGCATCGGTCGAGCGGGATTCTTCATTTCACGGATGAGTTGCGGAAATTGGCCATTCAGCATCAGCTGGAGAACACGCAGCGGTCGCGGTTCATCAGCTGCTGCATCCGCCGTTACGGGAATGCGCTGCTTGCACCGCAGCGATACGAGATCAGCGAACTTGCACAGGTTTCCGGTCTCAGCGAGGCACAGTTGCGCCGGGTGCTGCATGCTTTGAACGGCGATGTGCTGGAGTGGAGCGTGCCGTTCACCGGATGTGCCACTGAACTGCTGCATCCGGAAAAACGGGATCTGGAGATCGACTTCGAAGAACTGGAAAATAAACGCGCCATGGAAATGGAGCGTCTGGAGGAAGCGTGCGACTACGCGCACGCCAGAGGCTGCCGTCAGGCGCAGTTGATCGCCTATTTCGGCGAAGACGTGACGAACTGGAACTGCGGCTGCTGTGATAATTGTTCCGGTCGGGAAGCCGCCGCCGCCGGAACGAAACGGAAATTATCCGGAGCGGAACTCGAAGCGGTGCGAAGCATTCTGCAGACGGTCGGCGATTTCCGCGGCCGTTATGGAGCAGGAAAGATCAGCCAGGTTCTGGCGGGAGCGCGCAATGCGGAAGTGATCGGTCGGAATCTTCATCTGAACAGTCACTTCGGCGAATTGCGCGCCTGGCATGCGAACCGGATCGGCGTCTATTTCCGCGCGCTGGAGAGCGCCGGTTACATCTGCCGGGTGGAACATGGTGATTTCAGCTGCGTGGAGTTGACTGCGCGCGGTCTGGAGGTGTGTGACGGGTACGCCGTGCCGGAACTGGCTCTTCCGGAAGAGGCGCATTCCTCTTCCCGGCCTCGAAAAAAACATTGCGCAAATTCGTCTCCGTCGCCGTCATCGTCACCTTCGCTTTCCGGAAGAAGAACGGTGATGAGTTCCCGGCAAAATGAGGTTGAGGAATACGGGTCTCTTTATGAGAAGCTTGCGCAACTGCGGCGCGAGCTTGCCGCGGCGCGCGGGGTGCAAGCCTACATGATATTCGGCAATGAAACATTGACGCAACTTGCTGAACGCCGTCCGCTTACGATTGCCGAGGCGAACCGGATTCCCGGAATCGGCCCGGTCAAGGCGGCAACGGTTCTGCCGATTTTTCTTGAGGCGATCCGCAACTGGATCAGGAACGAGAACGCGTCAATTCGATGAAGTCCGCCGCCGGAATCCGGGTGATGTCGCATCCGTCGTCGCCTGCAGGAGGAGCGGAAATTCCCCTTCCGGCTGATGTGCTGTTAAGCAACTGGAGCATCCGGTGCATGGCAGCTTCGGTGATCGAAATGAAATTCTGCCGGCAAACGATGATTTTTTCATAAAATTCCAGCGTCGGATTCTCCCAGTAGTCGAAAAATCCTCCGAAAACCGGAACCTTTTCCGGCAGAATCGGTTCCGGTGCACTCTTTCCGGAATTTCCGATGATGGCCAGCGGAAGGTGTTGCTGAGTGGAAGATCCGTCGCTTTCATCGAGTCCCGCTTCCTGGATTCTCGCCCGTGCGGCGGCGAGCCGGCTTGCCGCAACCGGGTTGTTCTCGTCGAAGAAGAATCGGAATCGGCGCGCGCCCCAGGCCAGCGCCCGTTCCACCAGATGTCTTGCGGCGGCCGCGTTGTCGGTCGTCACCACCGGCGCCCGGATCCCATCCCAGTAACGGTCGACGAAAACGTGCGGAATCGGCAGCGTGTTGACCAGATCGGTTAATTCACTGCAATGACCGACGTCGCCCGGCGGGATCAGAATCGCGCCGTCGGCGGTATGCTGAAATAATTTCTCCAACCGGTGGCGGAAGGTTTGAAAATCGTTGTAATGCAGGACGATTTGCAGATCGTATCCGGCGCGGTCGCACAGTTCGCTCAAATGAAATGCGCTGAAGCGTTCGATTTCGGAATCCGGCGTTCCGATGCAGAGCAGAATGTTGCCGGTCCGCCCGGCGGCGAGCTGGCGGGCGGGAAGATTCGGCGTATAGCCGTATTGTTCGGCGAGATTCCGGATCCGTTCGGCGGTCTCCTTGCGAACCCGGACGTCGCCGCGCAGCGCCCGGGAGACGGTCGAGGCGTTTACCTCGGCCAACTTCGCCAGATCGTGAATCGTAATGGACATTGCAATCTTCCGGTACGGTCAGAATTCCGCGGCCTGAAATCCGGCAAAGGAGAGCACGCGATATTTTTCCGCGGCGAGACGGCGCATCTGGCGTGTGAAACACTCCGGCGGCGTATTGACCCACGGATGCGTGTATTCCGGAATCCCGTGGTAGAGCAGTACGGGAATTTTCCCCGGCGCCGCAAGTGCAATCGCCCGTTCAAACGCCGTATCGTCCGGTCCGTGAACCGGGATCGACGGCAGGTAAAACGGATCGTCCTGTTCCGGATTCCAGGCGCGCTCCTCGACCTTGCGCGCAAGTTTGTATCCCTTGCGCTTCAGAATCGGAACGGCATAGTCGCTTGAGGGACCGCCGGGATAAGCGAAACTGGTTGCCCGCGGAAGGCCGTATCGGTGGAAACGTTCTTCAAGCGTGTCGAGTTCGGTTTCGAACTCCTCCGGCGTAAGTTCGGCAAGATTGGGGTGATGGAGCGTGTGATTGCCGAGTTCGAACCCCATCTGGTGCAGCGACCGGATCTGTTCCCAGGTCATGTACTGGAGTTTGTTTTCGGCGAAATCCGGCGGAAATTCGCAGATGAAGAAGGTTGCGCCGAATCCGAGCTCCCGGAGCAGGGGGGCGACCAGTGTCGCATGGTTGGAGACCGCGTCGTCGAAGGTGAGGATGAGTGTTTTTGAGTGTTTCATTCGGATCGTTTCCATTTTCGCTGACGGGCTGCTTCGAAAAGAAGAAGCGTCGTCGCCGTTGCCACGTTGAGCGAATCGATCTTGCCGAGCATCGGAATGCGGACTGGAAGATCGGAGTGTTTCATCCACAGTTCCGTCAATCCGGTCTGTTCGGTGCCGACGACGATCGCCACCGCCTGCGTCATGTCTGCATCGGTGTAGATGCAGTCGGTGTGAGGCGTTGCCGCAAGCGTCCGGATGCGGTTGCGTTTCAACCAGTCGAACGCCTCTTCATTGGAGGCTTCCGCCAGCGGGACGGAAAAGAGCGCTCCGGTACTGGCGCGGATGACGTTGGGATTGTAGAGATCGGTGCATTTGTTGCAGAGGATGAAACCGTCCACCCCGGCGGCGTCGGCGCTGCGGAGCATCGAACCGAGGTTTCCGGGTTTTTCAACCGCTTCGGCGACGAGGTACAACCCGTTTTTCCGCAACGGGATGTCGTCGAGTGTATGCTGTTTCATCTCCGCGACGGCGATCAACCCTTCGGGGCGTTCGCGATAGGCGATTTTCTGCAGGAGAAACGCCGGAATCCGGCATACTTTCACCCCTTCCGAGGCGAGAGTTTCCAGAAGCGGGAATTCGTTTTCTCCGAGGAAGAATTCGGGCGCAAAGAAACACTCCGTAAGGCGCATTCCGTATTCGCGGGCACGGGTGAGTTCGCGATACCCCTCCAGGACGGTCAGGCGTTCTTTTTCCCGGTGTCGGCGGTCGCGCAGTTTGACGACATGTTTGACGGCTTCATTGCGTGAACTGGTGATTTCAACAAATTGCATGATGGGTGTTTTCCGTTTTTCCATAATAGGTCTCGATCATTCTGCGCGCAGGAGCGGGCAGGGGATCATTGGCGAGAAAGCGGCGAATCAACTCTTCCGGATCAGGTTCCCGCCCGGCGTCGAGCCAGTGGATCAGATGCCCTTCGCGTTCCATTTTCCGGAAGAAGATATCCTGGCGCTTGGCGAACTGCCGGATGCGGCAGAGTAAAGTGTTCCGCATCTCCAGAAGCGTGCATTTCCCCTGAAGATAGCGGGCGATTTCACGGTATTCCAGTCCGAAGAACTCCATTTTCTCAAAACTCACTTCATAAAGATCGTGGAGTTGCCGTACTTCGTCGACCATGCCGGCGGCGAGCCGTTCGTCGAGCCGCGCTTCGATGCGGGCGTGCACGGTTTTCCGCGGATAATAAACGCCGAGCAGCAGCGCGTCGAGCCGGAACGGCGGTTCGAAGGAACTTTCGCCGGCGGTGTTCTGCCGGATGCGCGGAACGCCGGCCGTCCGCGGCGGGAGCGCACCTCCGGGCAGACGGTAGCCGTCGAGCAGCGCGGCCAGATAGAGCGCACTGCCGCCGCAGAGAATCGGCAGATTCCCGCGCCGGGCGATGCCGTCGATCGCGGCGAAGGCGTCGCGGCAGAAGCGGGCAAGATTATACTCTTCGGATTGCGGATCGGCGATGTCGATCAGATGGTGAGGAATTTCACCGTATTCGTCGAGATCCTTTCCGGTGCCGAGATCCATGTGACGATAGACCTGGCGGGAGTCGACGCTGACGATTTCGCCGTGAAAAATCCGGGCGAGACGAACCGCCAGAGCGGTTTTACCGGTGGCGGTCGGCCCGGTGATGACGACGGTTTTTGCGATTTCGTTCATAAATTGTCGGTTTGAAATTTGTAAAATATCCCATACACGTACTATATTATGACGCATTCTGTTTAAATTTCAATTTCAAAACTGGTTTTTGTCGATGGAAAAACAGCAAACTTTGAAAAAATCCGCCCTCGTCTCCGGAATCGCGCTGCACACCGGCGCCCGGGTGACGGTGCGCATCCAGCCCGCGCCGGAGAATACCGGCGTCGTATTCCGCCGGGTCGATCTGCCCGGCCGCCCGGAAGTGCGCGCGCTCGCGTCGCATGTGGTCGATGCCCGGCGCGGCACGACGATCAGCAACGGCAAGGCGACGGTCTTCACGGTCGAACACATCATGTCGGCGCTTCACGCGTTCCATATCGACAACTGCATCGTCGAAATGGACGGGCAGGAGCCGCCGATCGCCGACGGCAGTTCCCTGCCGTACTGCCGGATGATCGAGGAGGCGGGCGTGGTCGTGCAGGAGGCGGAATCGCTCAGCTTCACGCCTTCGAAAATATTGTATGTGGAAGGCGGCAGTTCGAAACTGGTGTTCGTCCCGGGGGGGGAATCGCTCCGGATCAGTTGTCTTGCTTCGTTCCGCGGCTGTCCCATCGATCCGCAGTTCTATGAATTCACGTTGGAGCGCGAAGCGTATTGCCGTGAAATCGCCGGAGGCCGGACGTTCGTCGATTACGGCGATCTGAAACAGTTGCTGGCGATGGGGCTGGCCAAGGGCGGCAGTCTCGACGCGGCGGCGATCATTCACGACGGAGCGATCATCTGCAAGGAGGGACTGCGTTATCCGAATGAAATCGTCCGGCACAAGATTCTCGATCTCATCGGTGACCTTTATCTGTGCGGCCGCCGGGTGACCGGTACGGTTATCGCAATCAAGCCGGGGCACTCCAAGAATGTGGAACTTGCCGGAATGCTCCTACGTGAAATCGCGGCAATGGAAGCGAAATAAGGTAGAGTAACAGAGACAATTACGATATATATGGAGAAGTCAAAGATGGGAAAAATCTGGGGCGTTCGTGAAATCAAGTCCGTTCTTCCGCAACGTTATCCGATGCTGATGCTGGATCGCGCCGAACAAATTTCGGAGAGCTCCTGGACGGCGGTGAAGAATCTCACGATGAATGAAATGTTCTTTCAGGGGCATTTTCCGAACCATCCGATCATGCCCGGCGTTCTGCAGGTCGAGGCGATGAAGCAGCTCGGTGAACTTGCGGTCCGTCCGCAACTCGATCCCGATGCGGCGAATGATGTCTACATGCGCAAGGTCGAGAAGGTGAAATTCCGTCGCCCGAACAATCCCGGAGACCGCGCCCGGATTGAAGTGGAGGTCGTCTCGGTGGAGAACGGTGAGGCGATCGTCAAAGGAAAGGTTTCGAACAACGGCGGCGTCACCAGCGAAGCGTTGATTACGCTGGCGCTCCGCCCGAAGGTGGGGCCGGCGGAAATGCCGCAGCTCCACGGCGAATTCGACAAGCATGACGAAACGCCGATGGATGTGCTGAAGATCATGTCGCTGGTGCCGCATCGTTATCCGTTTCTGCTGATCGACAACATCGCCCGGATTGAAGGCGCCCGGGTGACGGCGGTGAAAAACGTTTCGATCAACGAGGAGATTTTCGCTCATTGTCCCGATGATTACGCGGTCATGCCGGAATCGCTGCTTTGCGAAATCACCGCGCAGTCGGGTTGCGCGTGCGTGCTTTCCCGTCCGGAAAACACCGGCAAGATCGGTTATTTCATGTCGATCGACAATGCGGAAAGTTTCGCTCCGGTTTATCCGGGCGATCAACTGGTGATCGATGTGGAACTGCCGGAGGGGAAATCCAAGTTCGGCAAAGGCACGGGTACGATTACCGTCGACGGAAAGGTGGTTTTCCGGATCACGCTGATGTTTGCGATCGTTGATGCGTAAGCGGAAGCCGCCGCGGCGGCGGTGAGTGGAACAGGCGGCGCGGCGAGAGGCGGACGGTCTCTCGGAGGCGGTTTCATTCAGAAGTTGTTTTTTACCGGAAAAGGGGGGGAGCTTGAGTGATTTTCTGTCGTTGAACGGCGTATGGTTTCTGACGTACGCCGAGGGGGGCCAGTTGAGCTGGCCGGATGAGTTTTCCCAGACGGAGCCGTCGCCCGGCCGTAAGCTGCTGGCCGCGGAGGTGCCGTCGCCGATACATCGTGTATTGGAAAAAAACGGATTGCTCGATGATCCGAATTTCGGAATGAATTCTCTCAAAGCCC
This sequence comes from uncultured Victivallis sp., assembly GCA_944389815.1. Lineage (GTDB taxonomy): Bacteria > Verrucomicrobiota > Lentisphaeria > Victivallales > Victivallaceae > Victivallis. The sequence continues at coordinate 27,193 of CALXNS010000094.1, forward strand.
GATGGGTGGAGGAGTGCTTCTGGATCTACCGGAGGACGTTTTCCGTACCGGCGGAGGCGTGTTCCGGTACGGCGCATCTGGTGTTCGACCGGCTCGAAATGATCGGCAGAATCCTGCTCAACGGCGAGGAAGTCGGGCGTTGCGATAATGCGCTGTATCCGGTGCGGATCGATGTTTCCGGGAAGTTGCGCCCGGAAGAAAATACGCTCGTTGTCGTACTGGAGAGCGGCGTGTTCGCCTATGCCGATCACCCCGGAAAAATCGGCGAGATCGGCGAGACCGGCTGGATGACCAAACGCAACTGGCTGCGGAAGGCGCAGCATCAGAGCGGCTGGGACTGGCATCCGCGACTGCAGAACATCGGTATTCTCGGCGACGTGCGACTGGAATACGCACCCGGAGCGTTGGCCGGTCAGATTTCGCTGACGGCCGTCGCCGCGCCGGACCTCGGTTCGGCGGGAGTCCGGGTTGTGGCCGATGCGTATCGCGGAGAGGGACAGTGTGAACATGCCACGCTCTCGCTGCGGATCGTCGAAACCGGAGAGTTCGTTGAAAAAGAGGTTGTTCTGCCGGTTGGGCGTTCCCGTTCGGAAGTCGAAGCGACGCTCAATGCACCGCGCCTCTGGTGGCCGACCGGATGCGGCGAACAGTTCCGCTATACGGCGGAAATCGAATTTCTCGGGAAGCGGACGATCCGCCGTTTCGGGGTGCGCAAGGTGGAATTCGACCAGTCGGCGCACCCGGAGGAGGGGCGCTATTTCATTTTGAAGATCAACGATCGTCGGGTGTTCTGCAAAGGGGGCAATCTGGTTCCGGCGGATCTCTATTACAGTGAAGTTGACGGGGCGCGTTACCGGAAACTGGTGGAAATTGCAAAAGAGGCGAATTTCAATCTGCTGCGGATCTGGGGCGGCGGAATATACATGACTGAAGAGTTCTGCGATGCGTGCGACGAACTCGGGATCATGATCTGGCACGATTTCATTTTCGCCTGCGGCAAATATCCGGGCGAAGATGTCGAATTCGTCGCCAACGTCCGCAGAGAGGCGGAGTTTGTCGTTCGCGAACTGGGCAGTCACCCCGCGCTGGTGGTCTGGTGCGGCAACAACGAACTCGAAACCGGAAACTGGAACTGGTATCCGGGGATCACGCGCGTCGGCTGGACCGATCATGCGCTCTTCCATCATGAACTTGCGAAAATCGTGCACGACGAATCGCCGCAGACGTTTTACTGGCCAAGTTCGCCGTATTCGCCGGATTTCCGCAATCCGAACGACCCGCACTGCGGCGACCAGCATCCGTGGACGATCGCACTGGAATCGGCCGGCGGCACCGATTTTCGGAATTACCGTCACCGGACGGACCGCTTCCCGAATGAGGGCGGCGTGCTCGGCGCTTCGACGATTCCGACGCTGCGGCAGTTTCTGCCGGAAAACGAGCGTTATGTGAAATCGTTCTCGTGGGATCATCACGACAATCCATTTGCCCGGCGTGACCTGGAGTGGGGAAAGCTCGGACACGCTTATGAAACGGTGAAGTTGTGGACCGGGCGCGATCCCTTGAAATTGTCGCTGGAGGAGTACGCGGTTCTCTCCGGATTGCTCCAGGCGGAGGGTCTGGAGGAGTATATTTCCAACTACCGGCGCCGGATGTATTCGAGCGCGTCGGCGATTTTCTGGATGTACAACGACTCCTGGCCCGTGACCAACGGCTGGACGATCATTGATTATTATCTGCGGAGGAAGCTCGCATTTCATCCGGTGCGCCGCGCGTTTGCACCGATTGCCGTCGTGATCGTGGCGGAAGGTGGACGTGTCACCGTTTACGGCGTGAACGATTCCGACCGGGCCTGGCGCGGTCGGTTGCGTTACGGCATCTTCGGCGTGCGCGGCGGTTTGAAGCTGGATTGTTCCGCGGCTGCGGAGTTGGCGGGGAATGCGTCAACGGTTCTTGCGCAGTTTCCCCTCTCGGAATGGGAGTCGCGGATCGCTCCGGCAGAGAGCGGCGCGTTCGCTATTCTGGAGGAAGGGGGGAGCTCTGCGCGGGAGGTGGCTTCGCATCGGCTGTTTTTGAATCGTTTCGGCGAACTGCCGTTCACGAAGACGCCGGAAATCCGGATGGAGTGCGGAAATGGAATTCTGACGCTGTGCGCGGATTGTTTCGTCTGGAAATTATGTCTGGACGTCGACGGAGAAACCACAATGCCCGACAATGCGTTCGATCTGTTTCCCGGAATTCCGAAGCGGCTGGAGTGGAACGGCAATGTTGCACCGGTGATTCGCTGGTCCGGCAATTTGTTTATGGAAGATGGAAGGTGAGGATGGCCCGGATGGCGAATAAATGCCGAGAGGTTTCCGCGGATGAAGCGGTTGAGGTGGTGAAGTCCGGCGATTGCATTTATCTCGGAAGCGCCGGCGCCGTGCCGGGAATTCTGGTGGAGGCGCTCTGCCGTCGCGCGAAAAGGGGCGAATTGAAAAATGTAAAGTTGCGTCATATCCACACCGGCGCGACGGTTGATTATGCCGGGGCGGAATTTCAGGGGATTTTTGAATCGGAATCGTTTTTCGTCGGAGACAATGTGCGACGTCAGGTTCAGGCGGGGCAGGCGGATTACATTCCGATTTCGCTGCATGAGACGCAGCATTTGTTCCGTTCTGGGCTGCTGGCGTGCGATGTGGCGATGGTGCAGGTGTCGCTGCCGGATCGACACGGTCGGGTGTCGCTCGGCAGTTCGGTGGATATCGCCCGGGCTGCGGTGGAGTGCGCGAAAGTCGTAATCGCCGTGGAAAATCGTCACGTGCCCTACACCTATGGTGACGGCGAGATCGATCGTTCACGGATTGATTTCATCGTCCGGCATGATCGTCCGCTGCATACGGCGGTGTTTCCACCGCCGGATGCAATCGAGCGCGCGATCGGACGGCATTGCGCGGATCTGGTGGAGGATGGTTCCTGTCTGCAGCTGGGAATCGGCGAAATTCCGAATGCGGTGCTGTCGCAGTTGATGGATCGCCGGGATCTCGGAGTTCATACGGAGATGTTCGCCGACGGGCTGCTGCCGCTGGTGGAAGCCGGCGTGATTACGGGCGCACGCAAGAAAATCGATACCGGAAAAATCGTGGCGTCGTTTTTGATGGGTTCGCAGCATGTGTATGATTTCGCCTGCCGCAACCGCATGGTGCGGATGCGCGAAGTGGCGTATACGAACGATCCCTTCATCATCGCCCGGAATCCCAGGGTCGTGGCGATCAATTCGGCCATCCAGATCGACCTGACCGGTCAGGTTTGCGCCGATTCGATCGGGACGCGGATGTATTCCGGCGTCGGCGGTCAGCTGGATTTCATTTACGGCGCCGCGCGTTCGGAGGGGGGAAAACCAGTGATCGCGATTCCATCGGTGACCAAGAAGATGGTGCCGAAAATCGTGCCGATTCTGTCGCCCGGCGCGGGCGTGGTCACGCCGCGGAGCATGGTGCATTATGTCGTGACCGAATACGGCCGGGTAGATCTTTACGGGAAATCGCTGCAGCAGCGGGCGAAATTATTGATCAGCATTGCGCATCCGCAGTTCCGGGAGGAGCTGGAACGGGCGGCGGTGGAGCGTTTCGGGACAGGGTTTCTTCAGCGAAACATCTGAACACCGCGACCCGGCGGGTTTTTTCCGAAACCGGAGCTGCGGCGCTGTGACGGATGCCGGGCGCCCAAAGAATTTCGCCGGAACGTCCGTCGCGGAGGACCGGTGCGGCGAATTCGGCGGGGAGTTTCCGGTCAACGCGCAGTTTCTTGAGCGAAACCGGCGTGCTTCTGCCGAATGGAACGATTTTGTCTCCGGGATGCCGCGGAGTAAGCCGCAGGAGTTCCGGCAGTCGATCCGCATCGAAACAGGCGGTTTCCAAAGAGAAGTGATCCGGCAGGCGATCTTCGAGAGAGAAAAGCAGAAGATAGTCATTCCATTCGACCCGGGGTTCATTGCGCCAGCGCCAGACGCGATCCGGTTGTGCCGGCATAGCGCTCCGGCAGGGCCGGAGCCGGTTGCCGCGAAGTTCGAGAAAAATGTTTCCTCCAAGATCGATCAATCGTTTTTCCGGTGACGTGCTCCGCCATGCGGACTTCAAACGTTCGATCATTGCGGCCGTCGGAAGGACGGAGCAGTCGAAGCGATCGCTTAAATAGAATCTCAGGACGCGCGGCAGCATGGCCGGTTCGAGTTTTTGCCAGAATTCAAGCGGCGTTTCCGCAGTTTCCGCGATGGCTCGATAACGTTTTTCCGCTTCGCTTTCAAGAAATTGCGCATCCAGTTCGAGAACGTCGAGCGAATGAAGACATCCGGCACGGGCGGCGCTGCTGCGTTCGAACCATTCCCGGAGGAGTTTGTTCCGGAGGAAATTGCGTTCGAAATCAGTCGAACCGTTGCTGGCATCGTGAATCCATTGATCGACGCCGCGTTCGCGGAGGAAGTTTTCGATTTCGCTTCTGGAGGAGTTGATAAGCGGCCGCAGAAAGCGGACGCCGTCAACCATGGAATATTTCCGCATGCCGGTAAGCCCGGAGGAATTGGAACCGCGCGCGAGGCGCAGAAATAAATTTTCCAGTCGGTCATCACGGTGGTGTCCGAGCAGAACCGCGCACTTCGTGCGACATCCTGCAAGTTCGCGCCAGCAGCGGAGCCTGGCGTCACGCGCCCGCGCTTCGAGATTGGGTCCGGGATGGAGCGCAAGCGGAATCAATCGAAATTCGACGTCGAGCGCTTCTGCGAATTGTCGTGCCATATCCGCTTCGCGGGCGGATTCCGGCCGCAGGCCGTGATCGAAGTGAACCGCGGTCAAATCGAATCCGAACCGGGAGCGCAGTTCGGCGGCAAGCAGCAGAACTGCGGTGCTGTCTGCGCCGCCCGAAAAACCGACAAAGAGTTGACCGTTGCGGAAAGGCGTGAAAAGTTCCGCACAAAATTCAAGATTCATTTGTAATCGCTCCAGATCGGCTATAATATATGTGACATGACACGGAAAAGCAAGGAGAATGTGAAAAGATGGCCTATATCGTTGTCGCGACCCGGAACGCCCACAAGGTGGATGAATACCGCAAATTGCTCGCCGGGCAGAATGTGGAGTTGAAGTCATTGCTGGATTATCCGGGGTTCCCCGGAGTCGAGGAGACCGGGAAAAGTTTTCGTGAAAATGCGTCGATAAAAGCGCTCGCCGCGTGCCGTTACTGCGACGTGCCGGCGTTCGCGGATGATTCCGGATTGGAAGTGGAGGCGCTGGACGGTCGCCCGGGAATTTATTCGGCGCGTTACGCCGCGACCGATCCGGAACGGATCGCGAAATTGCTGGAGGAACTCAAAGGCGAAAGCAACCGCCGCGCCCGGTTCGTCTGCGCGATTGCGATTGCGATCAACGGCGAGGTGATCGAGAGTTTCGAAGGCGAAGTGCGTGGCGTGATCACCGAGGCGCCGCGCGGGGAGGGGGGATTCGGTTATGATCCGGTTTTTCAGCCGGATAATTACGATCAGACGTTCGGCGAAATGGATCCCGAATTGAAAAATCGAATCAGTCATCGGGCGGCGGCATTCAAACTGGCGCTTAATTTCGTCGAGGAGGAGATGTCGGTGTTGAACGATGATTTCGATATCTGAGAAATTATGGTTGCATTTTAGCGGAAACGATGGTATAGTAACCGGAAGTGTGAACAACGTAAACTGAATCGGAAATCATGGAAAAATCTCCATATCTTTTCCCGGGAGACAGTTACGATACTCCGGAAGATGCTCCGCGTTCGAAGGTGTTCCGTCTGTTGCTCGGGAGTCGATGGTATTTTTATTTTTATAATTTCGGTATCTTCGTCCGAACCGGAAGCTGTGCCCGGCGGGGTGGTCTGACCGCGGCTCGGCAGATCGCGTTTTCCAATGAGAACGTCCGCCTGGTGGAGCGCTGCGGCGGGAAACTGCATCTGCGTGGTTTGGACAATCTACGTGCGCTGAACAATCGCCCGGTGGTGCTGATCGGCAATCACATGAGTCTGCTTGAAACGGCGCTTTTTCATGCGCTGATCCGTGAATATGTGGATTTTACGTTCGTCATCAAGCAGTCGCTTATGGATGTGCCGTATTTCCGCGAAATCATGCGCGCGCTTGATGCGATTCCGGTGAGCCGCACCAACCCGCGTGAGGATCTGCGCACCGTGCTTCAGGAGGGGAAGTCGCGCCTGCAAAAAGGACGCTCGGTGGTGATTTTCCCGCAATCGACCCGGAGCGAGGAGTTCGATCCGGAAACATTCAACTCCATCGGGGTCAAACTTGCCAGGGCCGCCGGCGTTCCGGTGGTTCCGTTTGCGCTGAAAACCGATTTTCTGGCCAACGGTCGTTTTTTGCGTGACATGGGAAAACTTCGTCCGGAACGTGAGATCTGGTTCGATTTTGCCCCGGCGCGGGCGGTGGAGGGAAACGGTCACGCACAGCAGCAGGAAATTATTGAATTCATTCAGGGGCGGCTCGCCGACTGGCGGGCAAGGGAGCGCCGCTGAGGAGGAAATACAATCGTAACGTTATCGAACGCAATTGGGAAAAAGAGGAAACAGGCAATGGAAAAGTCGATTCCGGAAAAAATGTTGGCATGGCCGCTTTTCGGTGCGGGGATGGAAAATTTCGGCGTGAACGATCAGCCGTGTGAGATTCCGGTTCCGTCGATCAAGGCAGACGAGCTCCTGGTGCGGATCGATGCGATCGGTTTGTGTTTTTCGGATGTGAAGCTCATTCGCGCCGGCGAAGAGCATCCGCGGGTGATATCGAAGGATCTCAAGAAGGATCCGATCATCCCGGGGCATGAGGCGGTAATGACGGTGGTGAAAGTGGGTGACGCGCTGACGGGAAAATTCGAAGTTGGACAGCGTTACATCATTCAGGCAGACATTTATGTGAACGGCAAGGGGTTCGCCTACGGTTACGCGATCAACGGCGGCATGGAGCAGTACAGCGTACTCGATCAGCGGGTTCTCAATGGAGACGAAGGCTGTTACCTTCTGCCGCTGCCGGACGACATGCCGTCCGGGGTTGCCGCATTGCTGGAACCGTGGACCTGTGTTCAGGCCAGCTACATGATCGAAAACCGGACTGCACCGAAAAAGGGCGGCCGCGTCCTGATTGCGGCCGGCGACCGTCAGCTTTATACGGCGGGCCGGGCGCTGGTGGAAGCGCATCCGTCGAGCGTGGTCGGTTTCGGCTTGTCCCCGGAGGCAGTGACGAAACTCAACGGCGAACTCGGAGTCGAGATGGCGCTGGTGGACGAAATCCCGTCCGGCGTGGAGTTCGACGATATTTTCCTCTGCAATCTGCCCAATGAATTCGCGGAGCCGGCGGCGAAGCTCGGCAGCCGCGGGGCGGTGACGAGTTTCATCGGCGATTATACCGGACGGAATGGAATGTTCGACGTGGGGCGGATTCATTACGAAGGATTTTTCTATCAGGGCGCGCGGGGGACGGAGCTTTCCGCCGCATACAACCGGAACGTTCGCAGCACGATGAAGCCCGGCGGTGTCTGCTGGCTTCCGGGCGGCGCCGGCGCGATGGGGCAGATGCACACCCAGCTTGCCGTGGAAAACAAAAACGGCCCGCGGAAAATTCTGGTGACCGACATGGATTCGGCCCGCATCGCCAATGTGGAAAAACAACTGGCCGATACGATCGCCGATCGTGGCATCGAGTTCAAGGCGGTCAACCCCTCCAATCTGAGCGCGGAGGAGTTCGACCGGCTGCTGCGTGAATTTGCCCCGGAAGGCTTTGACGATATCATCATGCTCGTGCCGGTGGTTCCGGTGCTGTGCCAGGCTGCCGGCTATCTCGGGAAAGACGGGTTGATGAACATCTTTGCCGGAATTCCCGCTGGAAAGGAGGGAGCGCTTTCGGTGGAGGGAATCGTCAATGACGGTCACCGCTTCATCGGTTCGAGCGGGAGCCGGACGGAACATCTGCGCCATACGCTGCTTCTGGCGGAGAAGGGGGCGTTGAAACCGGTCACGGCGCTGGCGGCGATCGGCGGGATGAAGTCGTTGAAGAAGGGCTTGGAGGCGGTGATCGCGGCGAAGTTCCCTGGGAAGACGGTGATTTTCCCGAACTGCCCGGATATGCCGCTTACGCCGGTGAGCGAATTGACAAAGCTCTCGGACAAGATCGCCGGAACATTGGATTGCGCCGGATATTATACGATGGCGACGGAGGACGAACTGAACGCGAAGTTCGGGAAGTGATGTGAATTATTGATGATGGAGCGGGCGTCGCGCCGGTTGAAAAGAGAGGAATTCCGGCGCGGCTGAGAACGTGAGCGAGGTTGTTTTGCTTTCCAGACGGGGAAAATATCTGATCGTATTGGCGCTGACGGCGTTTTTCGCCGCGCCGCTGCTGCGTGCCGCGACACTGGGCAGCTCGAAACTGCAGTTCAGCGACTTGAAACGGATCAATGCGGATACCTGGAACATCGCCGGGAAGAACATCATTGTGAGTGGAAATGTCTATATTCCATTCGGCGATCTGGAAATTTTCGCAGACAAAGCGGTGATCAACGTCGAGAACAAGGATATCGAAGTGACCGGAAACATCCAGTTCTACCGCTGGCAGAGCACCGGCGGCAATGTAACGCCGGCCCGTCTGGCGGAACTGGAGGATACGGCGAATGTGCTGGTATCGGTGACGGGACTTACCGGAAACCTCTGGGGAGACAAGACCATCTCGGTCAAGGCGTCGGGATTGACGGACAATCTGAAGGCGCACCGTCTGGTGGGGAATTTGGAATCGGGATATTTTTCCTTCAATGATGTTCAGCTCAAATTTCAGACGTTCATCTGCAAGGCGAAATCCGGGGAGCGCAAACCCGACGGCATCATTTATGTCCGGGATGCGGAGATCAGTTCCTGCGAGTATCTGGAAAGCGACAGCAGTCATTATTCGATCAGTTGTTCCGAGGCGCAGTTGACGCCGCACATCACGCAGTTCTACGGGATGGAAAACATCGACACCGATCCGGGGGATCATACGGTGCTGTTGACGAATGGATTCTTCCGGGTATACGGGGTGCCGATCCTGTGGCTGCCGGTGTTTTATAAGCCGAAGGATGAATCTCCCGGGTTGTTCAGCATACAGTACGGCGAAGACAGCGACTGGGGGTATTACCTGTTGATGTCGAAACGGTTTTATTTCCTGGATTATCCGAGTGTCTTTCTGAATCTGGAAGCGGATATTTACGAGAAGCGTGGTTTCGGATATGGCGGAGAGATTCGCGTTTCCAGCGAGGAGTCCCGGACGCAGATTCTGGTGTACAGCATGTGGGATCGGGATCCGTTTAAATCCGACGATTATTACAAATACCGGATAGAAGTGCCGCATGGTCGTTACGATTTCCGGATCGCGAATGTAACCCACCTTACGCCGCGTTTGGATTTTCGTGGAGTGTTTGAGTATTCAAGCGACCCGTATTTCGTGCGCGACTTCTTTGAACCGCGTTACAATGCCAATCCGAATCCGGCGACTTATGCTGCATTGGAGCAGCAGTTCGATCATTTCAGCGCGTCGCTCTATTTCCGGCCGCAGGTGAATAGTTTCTATTCGACGGTGCAGCGTCTGCCCTCGTTCCGTGTGGATGTGCCGCGGCAGGAGCTCTTCGGGACGAACCTCTATTACCAGGGGGATCTGTCGCTGGATTATTTGAAGATGAACTGGATTGAATTCGATGAGAAGCCGAAGCGGTTCTACGAGGACAGCGAGCTCAGGAATTATGAGGCGTTCCGGTTCGACAATACGCATTTCTTCTATTATCCGCTTCGTTTGTTCGATTTTCTGAGCATCGTGCCGCGGGCGGGGTTCAAGATGACGGCGTATTCGAATTCGAGCAAGGAGAAGGTGACGCCGACCGATTTGCTTTTGTTATTCAATGCCGCTGATCCGGAGGGGACGACCGCATATCATTTGAGAAATTACGACGATGACGGCGGGTCGCGTTTCCGTTTTGCCGGGGAATTGGGATTGGAGGCGTCGACGAAGATTTATAACACGTGGCAGGATGTCCGCAGTTCCTGGCTGGAGCTCGACGGATTGCGGCACGTGATGCGGCCGTATTTGAATTACACTTTCATTCCGAAGCCGACGGTCAGCCGGGATTACCTCTATTATTTTGACGAGATCGATCGGATCGATGAACAGAATTTCCTTCGAATCGGGTTGGATAATCGTTTGCAGACCCGGAGCGGAAACACGGTTCGGGATTATTTGACGATGGAAAATTACTGGGATCTGCACTTCAATCGCGGCGGAGATGAAGATAATCTCAGTCACGTGGGGGATTTCTGCACGATCCTGACGGCAACTCCGTTCAAGGGGGTGACGTTGTCGACGGAGTTTTCGATCGATGCCGGCGGCAACAATGGAGATGTGCCCGATACGACCCGCGGAAACGTGAATGTCGGGAAAAAGGGATTGGCGATCGACTGGCTGAATCGTTGGATCATTACGTTATCGTATTCGCCGATTGATGATGTGAATTTCAATTTTTCGTACAATTACCGGCGTCCGTATGCGTCGCGGAGTGCGTATTCGATGGGATCGACGCTTACGCAGTTTGATGCGGGGAGCTTTTTCGACAAATATTTTGATGATTACGACGAGACGTTCACCTTCGGGATGAGTTTTCCGCTGACGCCGGATCGTCGAACCTTCGGCGCATACAGCATGAGTTATGACGTTCTGGAGGGATATGTCGACACCCATCAGTTCCAGATTCTGCGAAAACTCCACTGCTGGGAGGTTGCGCTCGATCTGATGCTCGAACAGGAACGTGAAGGCGGTCACGGTCGGCATACGGATATCTCTTATGGATTTTCGATTTATCTGACCGGGATGACCGGGCCGTTGCAGGAAGGACAGAACTCCATCCTGAACTCGACCCGCGGAGCGCTCAATAACGACAGCGAAAATGGAGGTTGGCTCTGATGTATATTGTAACCGGCGGCGCCGGATTGATCGGCAGCGGCGTTATCTGGAAATTGAATCGGGAAGGGATCGATGATATTCTGGTGGTCGATCACCTCGGCTTGTCGGATAAATGGAAGAATCTTGCACCGTTGAGTTTTGCCGACTATATGGAAAAGGAGGTTTTCCGGGAAAAGCTGCGTTCCGGGGCGTTCGACGGGCGGAAGATCGACGGAGTCATTCACATGGGGGCGTGTTCGGCGACGACGGAGCGGGACGCAAGTTACCTCATCGACAACAATTTCGATTATACGCGGGAACTCGCATTGTTCTGTGAGAAGTTCGACATCCGTTTCCTTTATGCGTCCAGCTGCGCGACCTACGGCGACGGGCGGCATGGTTATGTGGATGACGAAGGGGCGATCGAGAAACTGCGCCCGATGAATATGTATGGATATTCAAAGCAGATGTTCGATCTTTGGGCGCGCAGACGGGGGTTGTTCAGCGCGATCACGGGGTGCAAGTTCTCCAATGTGTACGGCGCGAACGAGCGTCACAAGGGGGATATGCGAAGTGTGGTCTGCCGGGCGTATGAACAAATTTCCGCGACCGGCGTCTTGAAGCTCTTCAAATCGTATCGGAAAGAGTATGCCGACGGCGAACAGATGCGCGATTTTCTCTACATCAAGGACGCCGTCGATATGATCTGGTATCTTTTCCGTCATCCGCACGGGGCGGGGTTGTACAACATCGGCAGCGGCAGGGCGGAAACCTGGAATGCGCTGGCGCGCGCGGCGTTCGCGGCGCTCGACAAACCGGTGAACATCGAATACATCGACATGCCCGAATCGTTGCGTGACCGTTACCAGTACTACACGCGTGCGGAGATGGGCAAACTGCGTTCGCTCGGCTGGAGTCGCGAAGCGACTTCGCTTGATGATGCGGTAGGCGATTACATTCGCACCTACCGTCTGAACGACTGGTACATGGGCGACGAATGCGCGAAGTGAATTCCGTCGCCGAACGGGTGATCCAGGAGGCCGCCGAGGCGTTCCGGTGTATTGACTCCGGCAATTGTGGACTCGATGATTACCTGGATTTCAAATTGAAATTTCCCCGATTGCGTTCCCGGATCGGCAGTTTGCTTTTCGTCTGTTTCCGACGGCGCAGACAGTTGGAGACGACGCTGGCGGCGATGGTTGCCAAAATGCCGCCGGAGCCGGTGCGGCATCTGCTGCTGGCGGCGATGGGGGAGATGTTGTTTCAGGACGGCATTGCGCCGGAATCGTCGGCCAATGTGGCCGTGGAGATTGCGAAGCGGAAATTCAATCGTTCGACCGGGAATTTCGTCAATGCGGTGCTGCGGCGGCTGCTGCGGGAGAGACCGGCGTTTTCCGACAAATTTGATGAGGTGTTGCCTCCGGAAATTCTGCAGGTGTGGCAGAAACGTTTTTCCGAAGCGCAATTGCGTGAATTAACCCGGATCTTTCTGTCGAAGGCGCCCTTCACCTTCAGGGCGTCGGGCGGGTTTGAACCGCCACCGGAATTCGATGCGGTTCCGGTGGAATGCAGTGCACCGTTTCGCTGTTTCCGGACGGAACGCCCCGCGGAAGTGATCGCTTCCGAAGCGTTGCGGCGGGGCGAAATCTACATTCAGGATCCGGCGGCGACGCTGGCGGTGTCGCTGGCGGATTTCTCCAATGTGAAACGGGCGCTGGACCTTTGTGCCGCTCCCGGCGGGAAATCGCTGATGATTGCCGAACGGTTGAATCCCGGCGCAACGTTGATCGCGGCGGATCGTTCGGCGCGGCGGCAGGAGTTGACCCGGGAAAATTTTCGGCGTCGGGGGCTGAATTTTCCGGTTATCGTTGCGGAACCGGAATCGATTGAGGGGATGTTCGATCTGGTGCTGGCGGATGTGCCGTGTTCAAATACCGGAGTGTTTCGCCGCCGTCCGGATGTGTTATGGCGATTCAATGAGGCCGCATTGAGTGAAGTGGTCGCGCTGCAGAATAAAATCCTGCACGACGCATCGGAACGGGTTGTGCCGGGCGGACAGTTGCTTTACAGCACATGCAGCATCGAACCGCAGGAAAATCAGCAGCAGCTTGAACGGTTTCTTGCCGGCCATCCGGCGTTCGAATGCCGCGTTTCCCGGCAGCTGCTGCCGGATCGGGAACACGACGGCGCCTACGCCGCACTTCTGGTGCGCAAAGCCCAGAGCATTTGAAGATATTGCCAGATGACGCGCGCGGAAAGTTTGCTCTTTCCGTGGAGGCGCGTACCGAACTGAATGCCGTATTCCCGGATCGTGTAATGATGATTCCGGCTGTGCGTGAGCAGGAAAAGCAGTTCCAGCATGATTTTGAATCCGCGCGGGGCTAATTGATCCCGGACATTTCGGAACGCGTCGCGGCGGATCGCAAAGAAACCCGACATCGGATCCTTGACCTTTACTCCGAGAATCAGATGAGCCATCGCCGCGGCGGAACGGCTGATCAGAACCCGGACCGGATTCCAGCGCTCCTTGAAGCCGCCGCCGGGCGCATAGCGCGATCCGATGACGAAATCGCATGTCTCCAACGTTTCCAGAACGCCGCGCAGATCTTTGACATCGTGCTGGAGGTCGCCGTCCATGCAGCAGAGAAATTCACCTTCGGCGACCGAGAATCCCTTGACGATGCTCGGGCTCAAACCGGGGAGGCCGTCGTTGAGGATGGCGCGGACTCCGGGATGGCCTTCGGCGGCGTAGGAATTGACCGCATCGGCGGTGCCGTCGGGGGAATTTTCATCCGCGACGATGATTTCGTAATTCTGCAACCCGGAAGCGGCGATCCGTTCGATCAGGATCAGAATGTTTTCACGTTCATTGAGCGTGGGAATGACAATTGAATATTTCACCATGACAGGAGCGACCTCATTTTTTCCTACAATAGCTCCATTTTGCAGATGTTGCAACCTCACAACGCAATTATTGTCCCATTTTCGCCCGGGTTCGGACGGTGGGCGGCGCCGCCGCCGGATCGTCCGGCCAGAAGTGTTTGGGGTAACGACTTCGCATCTCCTTCTGCACCAGCGGCCAGTTTCCCCGCCAGAATCCCGGAAGATCCATCGTGATCTGAACCGTCCTTCGGGCAGGGGAAAGGAGTTCGATCCGCAGCGGGATGCCGCGCCGGCCAACTGCCGGATGGCGCGTGACGCCGTAAAGTTCCTGAATGCGGATTGCCAGCGTCGGTTCGTCGTGGGAGTAATCGATTTTCACATGGGCGCCAAGTGGCGTAGTGAATGTGTCGGGATAGAGGCGATCGAGTTCGCGCAGCGTCGCGAATCCGGCCGCATCGCGCAGCAATTGCAGCCAGTCGAGCGCCTGAAGTTCGCGCAGCGTCTTCAACCCGGCAAGATGCGGAGCGAGGAGTTCCGGCAGCCGGGCGCGGAACTCTCCCGGCTGCCAGGAGTCGAAAAGTTCCGGGTCACGTTTTGCAGCAAAATGCAGTCTCTGAAGGAGTGCAACCGCGTTTTTCGCCTCGGGCGGCGGGAGCGCCACGCCGGTTTCAAACGCGGTTTCAAGCAGCAGCTTCGCAGTTGAAACCGGGGGCGGTTCAATCGGGGCGGCGTGAAGCGTCACTGCGCCAAGTTTTTCGAGTCGCCGGGCAATGACACGCTCTTTTTCCCGATCGAATTCCAGAACGTCTTCAGTGACGATGCGATCTTGAAAAAATTCGCTCAATTCGGTTTCCGCAAGCGGTGCGGCAAGTTGAATGGCCGTTTCACGTCCGGGCGTTGCCCCGAGCCGGGCGACGGCGAGAAATTCCGCTCCGCGAAGATCGTCTTCCTCGCGGAGAACGCCGCCTGAGCCGCAGGCAAATGCGAACCGCGTCCCGTGACGGGAACGGTTCCGCGCGATCCATTCCGGAAACGCGAATGCGATGAGAATCCCGCATGATTCGACGTCGCACGGGTGGAATTTTACGCCGAACTCCCGAAGCAGTTGATCGCGGATCAAAAGTTGCCTGCGGAAATTCCCCGGAGCGGAACGCATGCGCCGTACCCGGTCGCGCAGATCCGCTCCGGGAAATGCCCGGAATGCGTCGCGCTCTTCCAGCAGTGCGGCCAGTTCCGCCGCCAGCGGCAGCAGTTGGAGTTCGGTTCCCCGGAGCAGCATCATGCCGAGACGCGGCGCAACCGGCAGACGCGCCAGCAATCGACCGTTGCGCGTCAGGCGGCCGGATTGATCGAAGGCGCCGAGAGCCGTCAGAAGTTTCCGGGCGACCGCCAGCTGCGGCGGAGGCGGCGGATCGAGCCACTGGAGTTCGTCGATCGCGGTACCCCATTCGGCGGCGGTCAGCACGAGAGTGGACAAGTCGGCACTGAGAATTTCCGGCGGCGTCTGTTCCGGGAGCGGCCGATGTTCGAGTTCATTCCAGAGCCGGTAGACCGCCCCGGGAGCGGTTCGTCCGGCGCGTCCGGCGCGCTGGGCGGCCGAGGCCTGTGAGATGCGCATCGGCTCCAGAAACGAAATTCCGGCGGCGGGAGCGTATCGCAGACGCCGTTCCCAGCCGGAATCGATCACGATCCGAATGCCCTCCACGGTGATGCTGCTCTCCGCAACGTTGGTGGCGAGAACGATTTTCCGGATGCCGGGCGGAGCGCATTCCAGTGCGGCGTCCTGTTCTGCGCCGGAAAGCGAACCGTGCAGCGGCATGATCCGGAATGAAGGTGGCAGTTCCGGAGCCAGCCGTTCGGCACAGGCACGGATTTCGCCTGTCCCGGGGAGGAACACGAGCATATCTCCCTCCGACTCCTCCCGGAGCGCCCGATGAATGGTCCGGATCACGGCAGGTACGAGATCCCGGAAATCCGGCATGTGCTCGCTCCAGTTGAGTTGAACCGGAAACATTTTTCCCGGCGCATCGATGACCGGGACGCCGCCGAGAAATGCGGCAATCGACGTGGCGTCGAGTGTGGCGGACATCAGCAGAATTTTCAAATCGTCACGCAGATTTCTCCGCGCGTCGAGTGTCAATGCGAGTGCCAGATCGGAGGCGAGATTGCGTTCATGAAATTCATCGAAGACGACGGTATTGACCCCTTCCAGCGCCGGATCGTCGGCGATCATGCGCAGGAAAACCCCCTCTGTTACGACGTGAATGCGCATTTCCTGAGAGGTTCTGGAGTCTCCGCGTACCGTGTATCCGCACAATGTTCCGAGAGGACGGTCAAGAAGTTGCGAAATCCTCCGTGCCGCGGCACGGGTGGCAACCCGGCGCGGTTCAAGGAGAATGATTCTGCCGGGAAATTCGAGCAGCGCCGGCGGAACGACGGTGGTTTTTCCGGCACCGGGCGCGGCGCTGAGCACTGCGCCGGAGCCGTTGCGCAGAACATCCAGAAGTTGCGGCAACGCTCCGGTGATCGGCAGATCAATTTTGTCCAGTGCGATTTCCATTTTCTAATATATCACACGTTTCCCGGACGTGCTACCACCGGCGGCGTTTTCCCGCGGCATTTTCCATTCCGCCTTCACACGCTGCGGTGATGGAAGAAAAAACGCCTCCGCATTGAAAAATGCGGAGACGTTTTCCGGTACGGATGGAATGATTTCTCAGCGCCAGGAATCCTCCAGAATCCGGATCACATCGGCTCGCGTCAGCGCTACCGGATCGAGCTGGAAAAGTCCGCCCATCGTATCGAAGGCGTTATCGGCGATCGCCGGAAGTTCATCGCGCGTCAGATCGTATTCCGAAAGCTTGATCGCATCGACATGACAGACGCGCCGCAACTCTGCGAGCGCCTCGACAAGTTCGTTCGGCGAGTCGCCCTTTTTCCCCATCGCCCGGGCGAGGTCGCAGAACCGTTCCGGCGCTTTGTCGGCGAAGAAACGGAAATACGCGTCCGAAATCGAAATCAACGCCGCCCCGTGCGGCAGATTCGGATGAAACGCCCCCATCGCATGTGCGATCGAATGTTCCGAAATACAGCACGATGTCGCCTCCACCATACCGGAAAGCGTACTGGCCGTCGCCACATCGGAACGGGCCGCAAGATTGGCGCCGTCGTTGACCGCCGTCGGCAGCGACCGCGCGAGCAATGCGATGCTCTTGAGCGCGAACGCATCGCTGATCGGGGTGGCGACGTTCGCAAGATATCCTTCCGCCGCGTGGAAGAACGCATCAAACCCCTGGAACGCCGTCAAATGCGGCGGAATCGTCAGCATGAGTTCGGGATCGACCACCGACAGCACCGGGAAGGTTTTCGCACAGCCGAATCCGATTTTCTCCCGCCGTTCCTCGTGGGTGATGACCGACCACTGATCCGCTTCGGTGCCGGTTCCGGCGGTCGTCGTGATTGCCACCACCGGCAACGGATCACATTTGAACGGCAACGCCCGGCCGGTGCCGCCGGCGATGTAATCCCAGTAATCGCCCGGATTGGTCGCCATCACCGCAATCGCCTTGGCTGAATCGATCGCGCTGCCGCCGCCGAGGCCGAGAATGAAGTCACACTTCTCTCGTTTCGCCAGAGCGGCGCCCTCCATGACGTGCGCTTTGATCGGATTGGGCAGGATCCGGTCGAAGACGACGCTGTCGCAATGGTTGCGCTTGAGCAATTCGCGGACCTTGTCAAGATAACCGTTGGCACGCATGGATTTACCGGAAGTGATGACGATCAATGCCTTCGAGCCGGGAAGTTCGGTTTTCGCCAGATCGGCCAGTTTTCCCGCGCCGAAGAGAATCCGGGTCGGAATGTAGTAGTCAAATGTTTGCAGCATGGTTTCATCCTTTCTTCTGTTGGGTTTGAGAATATTTCTGATGGGTCAACTGGTTGGATCATTGATATTCCGTGCGGTCGATGATCTCCTGCTGATACTCCGGACTCAAGGCGACGAAATATTCGCTGAAGCCGAATTTGCGCACACAGAGCGTCCGGTACTCCTCCGGATGCAGCCGGGCTTTTTCGAGCGTATCGCGCGTGACCATCGTCATTCCAATGTGGAGTCCGCCCATTTTGAAATAGGCTTTCACCAGAGCGGCGGCGCGTTCCCGGGAAAGCACACAGCCGAATTTCAGATTCAATCCGCCGCAGACGGTGCGTTGCAGCGGCAGCTTCGCCACGCTGCGGAGCACCGCGGTAGGACCGGCAAGATCGGTGCCGTAAACCGGCGACTGATTTTCACTGATCGGTTCGCCTGCAAGCCGCCCGTCCGGCGTTGCGGGCAGTTTCCGCCCGAAATCGATATGGCACCGCAGCGAATAAAACGAACCGAACATCAGAAATCCGGTCTCCTTTCCGATCTCCTCCATTGCATCGAGCAGAGTGTCGGCCGCCTGCCGGGCGAACCGGTCGACCCGGTCGTCGTCATTGCCGAATTTCGGCACGCTTTTGATGATTTCCGCCCGCAGCGCTTCATTTCCGGCGAAGTTTCCGTCAACGATACTGAGAAATTCCCGGTACGAAAAACGTCCGGAATGAAACACCATTTCCTCGATTGCCGCCAGACTGTCGGCAATCGTCGCCATGCCGGAAAACATGTGATGCTGCCAGCGGTAGCGATCCGCTCCCCCCTGATAAACATCGCACGCCGCGGAACGGCAGTCATCGAAAATGAGCGAATCAAGCCGGAAGGCCGGGCCGTCGGAGAAAAGATTGTTCACCACTCTGGCGTATTCACGCATTTCCTGTCGGGCGATCTCTTTGAATTCGGCGAGAATTTCATCCGTGGTCGCAGGAGCGGCAACGTTGTGCAGTGCGCGGATGAACCATTCCGTATTGTTATTGAAGTGATCGATTCTGCTCATGATATTATAAAGCCTGCCCGGCAGATTGACCCGGTTGCAGGCGGTGAAGTCGAAGTTCGCCGCGTCCTCCGGCGCGATGCCGTTCGCAACTAAAGTGTTGCGGATCAAGAGATCGTTGAAGAAATTCGGCAGACTACCCTGTTGTGCGGCTCTTCCTGCCAGTTGCCAGACTTCTTCCGGCATCTCCGGGTCGAGCCGGAAATTCAGCGTCGGCTGCGGCAGCGCCGCCACGCGGGAGGCTTCGACGATCATTTCGCTTAATTCATTGAAACAGCACTTCCCGTCAACGGAACGTCCGCCGAGCGTCAGATATTGCTTGCTGGCGAAACACGGCGTCGGGCTTGCATTGTAATCGTCGGTCGCGGTTCCGCAGAGTTCATTGGTTTTCAGGAAGAAGTGTGCGAGCAGATTGACCGCTTCCTCCCGGGTGATTTTCCCCGCGGCGAGGTCTTTTTTGTAGAATTTCAGCAGATACTGATCCATTCTTCCCAGCGCAAAATCCCGGCTCCCGCAGACGCCGCTCGCAATCATGTGCCAGAAATAGATTCCCTGAAGCGCGGAAAAGAAATCGTATGCCGGACGATACGGCACCACCTCCAGCGCCGCCGCCGCCCGTTCGAAGGCGGATTTCACGGTTGGGTCAGTCGCCTTTTCCGCCCGGCTGCGGAGCGCCGCACTCCAGCGCCCGGCGAAGGCGGCGACGGCATTTACCGCCCGGCGGGAGGAGTTTGCGAAAAAACGGGTGTTGAAGGTGGGATGCCGTTGCGCCGCCTCTTCAACTTCTTCGACCAGCGAAACGGCGCCGCCGGTGAGAATTTTCTCCCAACACCACGAAATATGTCCTTCGGATTCGATTCCGTCCGGCGTCCGGGAGAAGCGTTCTCCGGCATACGGCCACAGCGCCGTGGCGAACCGCCCGGCGAAGACGTCGTCATCGTCAATCGGCGTCGAAAGCGCCGCAAGAACGGTTTCAAATTCAAAAAGATACCGTTCGTAAGCCGGGCGCGCCAGCGAAGCACTCCGGCATTCCCGCAGCGCGATCTCCCGGTCGATGAAACAGCAGCGGTTGTCGGCGGAGAGAATTCTCTCCCGCGTCCGGGTAATCCGTTCATCCATGACAGCAAAAACTCCTTTCTCTCAACTTCGAACCGTCTTGACCGAACAATGTGCCTGTATGATCTTCAGCCATCGCGCAACATCATCTTCCGTCGCAAAATTTTTGTCGTCCAGTCTCGGTTGTTTTCCGAGCCGCGCACATTTGTCGATGCCGAGCGGGTGGTAGGGGTGAAGTGTGATCTCCTGAACGTTTTCGAGCGAATCGGCCAATGCGGCGATGCCGAGGAGATGCGCGTCGTCGTCGTTGACTCCGGGAACGAGCGGACAGCGGAGAATCGTTTTCGCACCGGAACGGTCGAGCCGCCGGAGATTCTCCCGGATCCGTTCGTTGGAAACCCCGGTCAGGCGCCGGTGGATTTCCGGGTCGGTCGCCTTCACGTCGTACAGAAAGAGATCCACGAAGGGACGGATCGTTTCATACTGTTCATACGGCGCTTCGCCGCAGGTGTCGAGACAGACGTGAATTCCAGCCGCCTTCGCGCGCCGGGCAAGGTCCAGCGTGAAGTCGAACTGCATCATCGGTTCTCCGCCGGAAATCGTCATCCCCCCCTGCGACGTCTCGTAAAAAATCCGATCCTTGAGCACTTCCTCCATCACCGCTTCCGGGGTCATGGCGCTCCCGACCAGTTCGAGCGCCTCGGCGTAACAGCGCTCGGTGCATCTGCCGCAGCGGATGCAGTTTTCGCGGTGGAATTCGTGCGCGGTTTCCCTGGCGACGTGACAGTGATTCGGGCAGACGGAAAAACACCAGCCGCAGCCGATGCATTTTTCCGGAATGAAGAAAATTTCCGGCGCACGTTCCTGTGATTCCGGGTTGTGACACCAGATGCAGCGCAGCGGGCACCCCTTCAGAAACACCGTCGTGCGGATCCCCGGACCGTCATGAATGGCGAATTTGTGAATATCGAATACGATTCCCTGCATTTTTTATAATTCCGCGTACTCCGTTCGCAGCAGAAGTTCCTGCTGCATCTCCGGACTGAGTTTGACGAAATAATCGGTGTAACCGCCGATGCGGACGACGAGATCGGCGTAATCTTCCGGATGTTCCACCGCTTTTTTGAGCTGCGAATTGTCGGCGACGTTGATCTGGGTTTCAAATCCGCCCCCGGCGAGGAAGACGTCGATCAGCGCGAGAAGCTTTTCGCGGTTTTCCGGCGTCTTCAACAGAGCCTGATTGTATTTCATGTTGAATGCCGATCCGCCGATGAGCCCGGAGTGATCCCAGGAACAGACGGAATGTACCGCCGCCGTCGGTCCCAGTTTTTCCCGTCCCTGCGCCGGGCCGGCGCCGTCGGCAAATGGAAACTTCGCCCGCCGCCCGTCCGGCGTCGCTTCGGTTTCCGAACCGAGCAGTTGATGCATGACCCAGCAGAAGGTGCCCGGGATGAAATGCGCGCGGTCGGGATGAAATCTATATCTGGCGCATTCTGATTCAAGTCGTTCAATGACAAGAGGAATCAACGAGTCGGCTTCTTCGGAGGCCACGCCGTATTTTGGGTGGGCGTTGAGGAAGCGGAGCCGCAGATCTTCGCGGCCGCGGAAGTCATTTTCGCACAAGCTGTTCAATTCCTGCATGGTCAGAAGTTTCTCTTCGAAGACCTCATGCCGGATCACCTGCAGCGAATCGACCAGATTGGCCAGGCCGACGAAGGAGCATTCGACCCAGTTGTAACGGGCGCCTCCGGACTCGATATCCAGGCCGCGCGCAATGCAGTCGCGTGTGAAAATGCTCTGCAGCGGGCGCCGCATCCGGGCGGAACGAAGAAGACGGATCCGATTCTGATCGGAGGCGGCGGTTCGGATTTTTTCGGACAGACGATCGAGATAAAGATTCAGAAATGTTTCGAAATCAGAAGCGTCCTGATGATTTTTCATCGTCTCGATCAGGCAGCCGCACAAATTGAAATAGGGGCTTGCCACGTAAACATTCGACGCCCCGCAGGGGGTGATTTCCACACAGGTGGAGTTGATGTAGTTTCCACACTCCGCTTCCGGTACGCCGTATCTGCGCAATCCGGCACGGATGACGTCGTCGTTGAAGAAGGCCGGATTCGGCAGCCCCTCGGAGATGATCTCCACGGCGAGACGTTTTAAGTCTTTTGGGGTAGAGGCGTTGGCGCAGATTCCGACGCTCGGGTAAACCAGCCGGCTGAGACGGAGCGCCTCCAGCGCGAGATAGGAGATATCGTTCACCGTATCGCCGCCGACCATCACCGCGTAGGCAAGGCCACTGCCGCACAATGCGTTGATGAAACAGTAGAGCAATGCGATGTATTCGCACGCTTCGGCACGGGTGATTTTTCCGGCGGCAAGGTCGCGTTCGTAGAATCCTCCCAGCCGCCGATCGATCCGTCCCGGCCCGACCAGTCCGGCCCGGTCGCCGATTTGAATGCCGAGCATGATGAACCACATCAGTTGAATCGCCTCTTGGAACGTTTCCGGCGGCGCGCTCGTCAGCTTCGTGCATACGGCGGCAATTCGTTCATTTCCGGAGCGGCGCGCGGCTTCGGCGGCGTTGGCGATCATCCCTGCGAAACCATCAAGCGCAATCAGAAAGGTTTCATAAACCATTTCGTTTTCATTTCCCGCATTCCGGATTTTCCGGCGCAATCCCTCGATTCCAAGTTCGAAAATATCATCGTAGAATGGCTCGGCGTGACCGGTCTGCCCTTCCGAACACCCCCAGGGGGAGGCGGCGAAATATTCGGCGGCAGCCTTTTCCTCCTCCGGAGTGTATTCCGGTTTCAACACCCGACCGATCATGCCTTCATCCGGCGTCAGCGTAAATTTCAAGGAATTCAATTTCGCCCGGACGCGGTTCGCCAGCAGAATTTCGCCGGGGACGATTGACAGATCCAGTTCCCGCTCCATCCGATATTCCGCCACGTGGGAGTTCCAGTGCTCATACATGATGGATTCGTTTCCGGACTGGAGAATCATTTTCCGGAGACGTTCGAAACGCGCATCAACCTGCTGTGCCATGACTGAAATCACTCCTTTTGCCTTTTGAGATGAATCAGAAATTATGGATGGTTCTCCGGGCGACTTCGCGCCGCAACTCCGGAGAGAGATTTTTGAAGTATTCGCTGTAACCGCCGATCCGGACGATAAGTTCGGGATATTTCTCCGGTTCTTCGCAGGCCCGGCGCAGAATTTCCTCATTGGCCACCGTCACTTGAAGCTGCAATCCTCCCATCTGGAAGTAGCTTGTCAACAATGCCTTTAACCGCTTTCTCGCCTCAGGCGTCGCCAGAAGTTCCCGATTGAGCCTCACGTTGAGCACCGGCGTTCCGGGGAATTCCGCCGGATTCAGCGCCGACGCCGATTTGAGCAGCGCGGTCGGACCGGAGAGATCGCTTCCCTGGGTTGCGCCAAACGAATCCGTGAGTGCCGCACCCGCCCGGCGGCCGTCCGCGGTTGCGCCGATGGTCCAACCAAGCCATTCATAGGTGATGAAAAGGATCACCGCCGGCAGAAACGGACGGCCCGGCAGACTGGCCTTGCGGATTTTTTCGCTGATTTGCCGGGCGAATTCCCGGCCCGGCTGATCGACTTCCGGAATGTCGTTGCCGTATTTCGGAAGTGCGAGAAGTTCGCGACGCAGCATTTCGGCTCCTTCAAAATCATTCGCCAGCGCCGCGGCAAGTCCCGGGACGGAAACGGAAAGTTCCCCGCGAAACGCCGCCCGGATCGCGTAAAGCGAATTGATCGTGTCGGTCAGCCCGACCACGTTGATTACACTGGTGTTGTAACGGGCGCCGCCGGCTTCGAAATCAAGCCCGCGCTCGATGCAGTCGTCGACGAACAAGGTTCGGATCGGTTGCGGCAGATAGAGGGCGCTCGCCTCATGATTACGCCGGACGCCTTCGGTCATGAGATCGATCTGTGTCTGGATGTTCCGCAGAAATACGGTGTAGAATGTTTCGTAATCCGGATAATCGAGCCCGGTGTCCTCCAGAATCCGCAGCAGATGAATCCCCGCCTCGATCGACTTGGTGTTGGACTTGCCCTGAATCATCAATTCCGTGCAGCCGCCGAAACAGAACGTTTCCGCGTCGTCGCCGCCGATGCCGGTGGCGCACTCCAGTTCCCGACGATAATTGTTGCGCGCATAAAGCGACGGACTCGGATTGCCGGCATTCCAGTTGTCGAAGATCGCCTCCCACACTTCGTCCGGCGTATTTTCGTCGATCAGAATGCCGGAATTCGGACGACGGTACGGGCGTTGCGCCCGAATTGCCGGAATGCAGGTTTTCTGCGCGGAATCGAGAATGACGTGCCAGCCGTTGTTGAGATCGAAATTGTGCCAGAACTCCTGAAACAGCGCCTGCTGTTCCGCTTCCGGCGTTCCGTCCCCGGCATAGGGGGCAAGCACCGCATCGACCCGGCCGCCGGAATCACAGCTGTCGAAATACCAGAAGAAATTATACGCGAGAATCGCTTCGTAAAAATTCCGCGCCGGATGCAGCGGCACTTGTTCAAGCGCCGCAATCAATTCCGGCGGCGCGTCCGGGCGGATCGATTCCACACAGCGCCGGACGTAGGCACACATCGCTTCAAGCAATTCACGCAGTGCGCCGTAAAACTCCGGATTCCGGTCGTGAAGACGTTCCACCCGTTCGAGAACGCCGGTCAGCCCTTCGTGCAGCAGCCGTTCGTAATGGATTACGCCGTGAGTATATGCGCGCCCGCCGAGGCCGAATTGCGGCGGAATGTCCGATTCGCGCAGAAACGCCAGCTCGGTCGCCGCCTGGTCGACGAGCCGCCATCGGAATGAGTTTTCACCGTGAACTTCCGCGGCTTTCCGCCGGAGCCGTGCGGAATCCACCTCAAGCCCGAAGGCGTAATGAAAACAAACCGCCGCGTCGTATCCCGGATTCCACAGATTGAATTCTCCCGCCGGATAGAGTTTCCATCCCGGCTGGTATTGCGCGACCGGCACGGATTCCAGTGAGCGGATCAGGCCGCGGACGCAACGTTGAAAATTGCCGGCGTTTTCATTTTCATAATATCCGGCGGCGAACACTTCTCCGATTGCCTTCAGGGCGGAAACTGTGTTATTGTCATGGTTGCTGTTATTGTTGTTCATCCCGACTCGTCCGCTCCTTTTTTACCGGCGGCAGAACTCCACCGGTGCTGTTGGTGATTTCCTCGGCGCATTGCCGAACCAAATTTTTGAAATAATCCGTATTCTCTTCGGTCCGGCGGCTGGAGAGCGCCGAGATGCCGATTCCGGCAACCACGTTCCCCGAGGCGTCGAACACCGGAGAACCGATGCAGTAGCCGCCGGTGAGATATTCATCGAATTCGGTGGCGCCCCGTGTTTTTCGGATCTCCCGCAGCTCGCGGCGGAGGAGTTCTTCTGAAACGATCGTATGCGGCGTCATAGGTTCGAG
>CALXNS010000095.1 GCA_944389815.1 uncultured Victivallis sp.
GGGCCGGTTGCCGGAGGGCATCGCAGCGTCGACGGACGGGCGAATATGTTGATGTTTGACAATCATGTATCCGCGCTGAAGCGTGATGACGTCAATGCCACCGTCGTCCCGGATGGGCGTTATTCCGCAATGATTCGGGTGGATTGACCGGAAAAGGTTGTCGCGGCAGGGGCGGAATTATCATGATACGGATTTGGTTGTTTATTTTTCTCTCGGTCTGCTTGAGTATCGGTTCCGCGACTGCGATGGAACTAACCGTGTTTGGCGTTTCCGAGACCGCCGCAGGGAAGAGTGCGGTGCGCGCCGTTTCGACGGGCAAAGCGTTGAAGGCCGCCGTTAAGCTTGGAAAAATTGCCGATACGGAGTGCGCCGTCTTTCGTGTGGAATCCGGAGAGGCCGGGGCGAAGGATGCCTGGGCCGCATTGGGCTTTCAGTTTTCTTCTCCTGCAACGGCCCGGCCGGTGGGAATGCGCTGGCGCCTCTGTGTGCCTGACGAAATGAGCGTCACGGTGGAGGCCAAGCACAATGCCGATCGGGCAAAGGGGTTCTGGAATTCCCGTCGTGTGGGCGGCGTGCGGAATTTTCAGCTGAAGGCAGGCGAACAGAATCTGGATGTTTTCTGGAATGATTTGGGAATTTCCGATGCGGCGACCGCCGAGGTCAATGCCGGAGTTCTGGTTTTGAACGCCCCCGGTGAAATTGGCGTACTCTCGTTTTCTCTGCTGCTGCCGGAAGAACCGGAAGCCGGAGCCGGTCGTGAGGTGGTTGTGTATGACCCCGGAATGGTTCGCGATAACCCGGTCGCACGGCCGAACGATGCATTGTTGATGGGATTGAATGCATTCGGCGCCGGCAAAGGGTTCCGTTCCCTTACGGAACCGTTGCCGCTCGGAGACGGAGTCGAAGCGGTTCGCTGGACG
This sequence comes from uncultured Victivallis sp., assembly GCA_944389815.1. Lineage (GTDB taxonomy): Bacteria > Verrucomicrobiota > Lentisphaeria > Victivallales > Victivallaceae > Victivallis. Next base: position 921 of record CALXNS010000095.1, read on the forward strand.
GTCGAGGGGCCGGAAGGCGAACACTCCTGGGCGGCGTTCTGTGTCGGGCTGACGGATATGCCGGAACCGGGTTTGACCGGAATGGTATTTGACATTGATGTACCCGCGCCGGTGCGGCTCGAAGTGCAACCGCAACGCAATTTCAACCGCCACAAGGGATTTTACGGTACGACCAAAGTCGGACGGCGCCGTTATCTGGAATTACCTCCCGGGCGGCAGCGGCTGTTGATCGACTGGGGGCTCTTCGATGTACCGGCAGCGGAACGACCGTATGTCAATGCGGTTTCGTTTGCGATGTTCAATCCGGGCGATTCGATCGATTTCCTGCAAATGAGCATGATTTATCCCACGCGGGAGGATGCCGATCACCGCAGACGCGAGGAAGCCGCTCAACTGGAGAACGCGCAGCGGATTATGATTCAAAGTCTGAAGGCCCGGCACGTGGACTGGAGCGCGGCGTTATCGAAATTGCCGCCGTCCGGCCGGGAGGCGCTGATCTGGGACGGGGTGATGCTCGCGGCGCAACGGGAACAATTGGCGTATTTCGGAAAACTGGACCGGCAGAGCAATCGGGCCGGTGCGTTGCTTGAGGAGAATGAGGCGCTCATCCAAGCCGGCATGCGTGGCGAGTTCGACCGGATGCGTTCCCGTGCGGAAACGTTGCAGGAACGCATCGACGGCTGGATCGATGAAGTGCTTGCCGCGAATACGGTGGAGGATCGGAGATTTCGTTATGACGAATCGGAGCGGGTGTTCCGTTATCCCGACGGGCGCCGTTACCGGATGTTCGGCCCGCACTTTTTCCGGGCGATTTACGACCGGGAGCTCTTGCTGTGGCGGAAATGGGATCTGCGTTACCTGGCGGGGCTGGGGTTCAACGGGATCCGGCTGCACGTCGTCTGGAAAATGCTCGAACCGGAGCGCGGCAAGTTCGATCCGGAATATCTCGACATGCTCAAGGAAATCTGCGCGGAAGCCGAACGATACGGGTTCGGCGTGAGCTTCGATCTTCACTGGCCTTATCCGGCATGGTTCACTGCCGGAAAACCGGGCGAGGAACCGGTCGCGACGGCGAACCGGCAGAACTCCTATCACTGGCCGGAAGCCGTAGTGGAGACATGGCGGAATATCGGGCGGGAGTTTGCCGCGGTTCCCAACATTGTCGCCTTTGAGGTTCCCACCAACGAGACGCCGATCGGCAACGATCCGGACGGGTTGTGCCGTTATCCGTCTTTGCTGGCTCGCTGGAATTCTTTCCTTCAGGAAAAATACCGGACGCGCGAAGCGCTGGCGGAGGCCTGGAACGGGGTGGAATCGCTGCTGCCGGAAGAGAATTGGGAAAATAATTCCATTCTGCCGCTCGGGTTCCGCAACCCCGGCATGGCGGCGGAAGAGGTATGGGAGAAGAGTCCGCGATTCTATGATCATCTGCAATTTTGTGCGGATCTGCAGAAACATTTATCCGGTGAGATCGTCCGTGCGCTGCGGGAGAATATTCCGACCGCTCATGGGATGTTCCAGCCGACGATCGGCGACATGTGGGACAAGAGTCCGGTGCCGGTCGATTATCATGCGATCATGACCAGTGTCGGAGAAAACGTCATCGCCGGCAATCACTACACGATGGGCGGCCTTCAGGCCCGCAAGGCGGTGACGTTGTCGCCTGGAAGTTATGATTCCGAACAGCAGATGGAAAATAATTCCGGTGCGGTGCGGGCGCATGTGAATCTGGGCGGCGGCTTCTGCCCCTTTGCGTTCCATTATTACGGCGGAGGCGGGATGTTACTGTGCGACAACGGCTGGCATCTGAAGAAGGAGGTGGCGTTTCTTCCGGAAATGGCGGAATACATCCGCACGTACGAACCGGAAATTCCGACCGGGCTTCCGGTGGCGGTGATCGTGAATTCCCGTCTGGAGGCGTCGACCGGGCATCGGCTGGGCGATCTGATTGCGACGCTGGAGAAGCGCGGCTGCCGGGTCGGCGTGTTTGAAAGTTTGCGGATTCTCGATGAACCGGAACTGCTGAAGAGTTATCTGGTGGCGGTGACGAACTCCGGTTACACGGATCCGGCGTTGCTGGAAGTTCTGCGGACAGATTTCTCCGGAACCGTATTTCTGCACGGCCGGCTGGACTGTGACGCCTATGCACGGACGGGAGTTGCCGGGTTGCCGGGTTATCTGATGAAGCGGAAGCTGCTGCTGAAGACGCCGGAGCTGCGCCGGGCGGCGGAACTTTCCGGGCGAATCGATCTTTCGGGAAACTGGGAGTTCTTCTTCGATGGGCCGCGGAGTGCGGCGCCGACGAAAGCACTGGAAACGTTTCCCACGTCCGAAACGATGAAAGTTCCCGGGAAATGGGGAGAAACCGGCATTACCGGTTCGTTGCAGTATCGAATCGGCGACGGCTGGTATGCGCGGAGCGTGACCATTCCAGCGGAGTGGAAAGCGCGTCCCCTGAAGCTCCGCCTCGGCGCGGTCGATGATCTGGACTGGGTATTTTTCAATGGTCAACTGATCGGTCACACCGGCGAGGATCAGGCCAATTACTGGATGACCGCCCGTGAATATGAAATTCCTGAAGACGCGGTTCGCTGGGGGGGGACAAATGAATTACGGATTCTGGTACGCAATCTTCGCGACGACGGCGGCATCTGGAAGGAACCGGTTGAAATCAGCGGGAATGCCGGTGTGGAATACACTTCATCCGCCGGCGATGTCCGGGGAAGAATGGAGTGTGGGGAGGACACCACGTTGCTGGAGCCTGGAATGCTGGCTGACGACGTGGAAATTCTGGGTCGGATCCGGTTGGCGGACGGCGGGGATGAATATGCGGGATTGATCCGGCACGGGAAATTTTTCTGGTTCTGTTCGGATCAGGAGTGCGACGGCACCAATCCGGGCTGGATGCACGCGTTGGAATGTGTATTGGGGTATGCCGGAAATAAGAAAACGGGGACGTCCGGCGGGAAATGAATTTCCCTGATTGTGCCATGAAAGAGCGATTTTGCCGGCGTGGCGGTGGGAAATCATGAAAAATGAAACGGCGGCCGGGGAAATTCTCCCGGTCGCCGTTTTGTATTTATGGGAAGCAGAATCACGCCTCCGAAGCGGTGCGGCCGCGCTGGCGGCGGCGTTCCAGTTCGGTAAGGAGGAATTTGCGCAACCGGATATTTTTCGGCGTCACTTCGACCAGTTCGTCATCCTCGATGTATTCCAGCGCCTGTTCGAGTGACATTTTTCGTGCGGGGGCGATTTTCATGTTGCGGTCGCTTCCGGCGGCGCGGAGGTTGGTAAGCTGTTTGGCGCGCTGGACGTTGACGACCAGATCCCCCTCCTTGCAGTGTTCGCCGACGATCATGCCCTCGTAACAATCCGTGCCCGGGTCGATGAAAAATTCGCCGCGCTGCTGCAACCCGTCGATCGCAAACGGAATCGCCTTGCCCTGCGCCATGCTGACCATCGTACCGTTGACCCGTGACGGGATGTCGCCCTTGAACGGTTCATAATGATCGAAGAGATGCGAAACGATCGCTTCGCCCTGACTGAGGGTCAAAGCTTTGCTGCGCAGCCCGATCAGGCCGCGGGTGGGGATGAAGAACTCCACCAGCTGACGTGTGCCGCGCGACTCCATTTGAATGAGTTCGCCGCGGCGCTGGCCGACCAGTTCGATGATTTTTCCTGCGAAATCGCACGGCACATCGACCGAGAGCCGTTCGATGGGTTCGTTTTTCACGCCGTCGATCTCCTTGCAGATCACCTGCGGTTTGGCGACGGCGAGTTCATACCCTTCGCGGCGCATGGTTTCGATCAGCACGGCCAGATGGAGCACTCCGCGTCCGGAAACCTTGAATGCTTCGCCGTTGATATCTTCAACCCGCAACGCAACGTCGCGTTCGACCTCCTTGTAGAGCCGTTCGCGCAACTGGCGGCTGCCGACGTATTTTCCCTCACGGCCGAAGAACGGCGAATCGTTGATGCGGAACATCATCGAAATCGTCGGTTCGTCGATGGCGATCGGCGGCATCTGTTCGGGATGCTCACTGTCGCAGATCGTATCGGAAATGTCGATGTCTTCAATGCCGACCACGGCGCAGAGATCACCGCATTGAACCGTGTCGGTCTCCTTGCGCCCGATGCCTTCAAAGGTGAAAAGCTGTTTGATCTGAGCAGGCTCCGTTCGTCCGTCCCGTTTGATGATCGTCAAAGGTTCGCGGGTGTCGAGCGTGCCGCGGTAAACGCGTCCGATGCCGATCCGGCCGACGAAGTTGGAGTAGTCCAGCGTGGCGATCTGAGAGAGCACCGGTCCGTCGATCTGCGGCGGCGGCGGGACGAATTCCAGAATCGCATCGAGCAGCGGGAAGATGGAGTTGCGTTCATCGGCGAGGTCGCGTACGGCCCAGCCGTCGCGGCCGCTGGCGTAAAGCAGCGGGAAATCGAGCTGATCGTCGCTGGCGTTGAGTTCGCAGAAGAGGTCGAATACCTTGTTGTGAACCTCATCGGGCCGGGCATCGGGTTTGTCGATCTTGTTGATGACGACCACGGGGCGCAGATTGAGCCGGAGCGCCTTGTCGAGGACGAACCTCGTCTGCGGCATCGGTCCCTCGGCGGAGTCGACCAGGAGAAGCACGCCGTCGGCGAGTTTGAGAACCCGTTCGACCTGGCCGCCGAAATCGCTGTGTCCGGGGGTGTCGATGATGTTGATCTTGGTATTCTTGTATTCGACGCTGATGTTTTTGGAGAGAATGGTGATTCCGCGTTCGCGTTCGAGGTCGTTGTTGTCGAGGAAGCACTCGGCGACGACTTCGTTTTCGCGGAAGACCTTCGCCTGATGAAGAATCTGGTCGACGAGGGTGGTCTTGCCGTGGTCGACGTGAGCGATGATCGCAACGTTTCTTAATTCACGCATAAGTTCGGACTGCCTGCATTAACGGTTTCTGATAATGATGATCCGATTAATATACACCGCCATACCCGGGTTTTCAATGAAAAAGGACTTGCGAAAAATCTTTTTTCAATGTATATTAAACGCAATGCGGTCGGCAAGAGGGTTGCCGCCGGTAATCATTATCAAGGCGCATGGAAAAATGAACAAGATCAATTTCGAACACCCGCGCGATCAGATTGTTGAAATCATGAGACGCATTTACGGGTACGGCATGACCACCACCAGCGGCGGAAATCTTTCGATCCTCGATTCCGACGGCAACATGTGGATCAGCCCCGGAGGGATCGACAAGGGGACGTTGCAGCGCGAGGATATTGTTTGTGTCAAGCATGACGGGACGATTGTCGGGCGGCACAAGCCGTCTTCGGAATTTCCGTTTCACCGTGCGATCTACAAAATTCGTCCGGATGTGAAGGCGATTCTTCACGCACATCCGCCGGCGCTGGTTTCCTTCAGTGTGGCAGGGGTGATCCCGAATACCGCAGTCCATGCGACGGCGCGGTTGATCTGCGGGACGGTCGGTTATGCGCCGTATGAAGTGCCCGGCAGCGAAGCGCTCGGAAAGAATGTTGCGGCGGCGTTTGCCGAAGGGCACAGCACGATCTTATTGGAAAATCATGGTGCGATTACGGCGGGGACGACTCTGCTTCAGGCGTTTCAGCGGTTTGAGACGCTGGACTTCTGCGCGCGGCTCATCAACCGGGCGACGCAGATCGGCAAACCGCATTATCTTTCGGATACGCAGATCGAATTCAGTCTCGTGGATCGCAACGAGGGATTCCGGCCTTTTGAAGCAGACGAACACACCAGTGAAGAGCTGGAGATGCGTTATCAGATGGTCAAACTCATCCAGCGCGCCTACCGGCAGATGCTTTTCACCAGTACCGAAGGTACTTTCGGCGTGCGGTTGGGCAAAGACAGTTTTCTGATCACGCCTTTCGGTGTGGATCGTGGCACGATCAAGGCCGAGGATCTGGTGCTTGTGCAGGGCAGGCGTTTTGATGCCGGCGGGCACAAACTCAGCCGCGCGGCGTGGTTTTTCAAGACGATCTTCGACGCTCAGCCGGAGCTTAATTCGCTGATTATCGCCAATCCGCCGAATTTGATGGCCTACGGTGTTGCCAATGAACCGTTTGATCCGCGGGTGATTCCGGAAAGTTACATCCTGCTGCGGGAGATGCCTGCATTCGAATTCGGTGCGCATTTCCGTGATGTGGAGAAGGTCGCACAGACGATTTCGCCGCGTTATCCGGTGATTCTGATCAAGAGCGACTGCATGGTTTCCGCCGGAAAGACGCTGCTTGAGGCGTTCGACCGCATGGAAGTTGCTGAATACAGCGCGAAGGCGACGATCAGCGCCCGCGGACTCGGCGGAATGCAGCCGATCGACGATAATCAGATTGCTGATCTGGTGAAGGCGTTTAAACTTCAACCGTGATCATATTGTTTCTTTTATCGGCTTGCTTCGAACGACGTGCCGGTAATGATAAAAGAGCGGGACGAGAGAAAATTCGTTCCGCTCTTTCTGCTTTACTGAAGTTTTACGGATGTTCCGGGAGCGCCGCGGCGAACTCCCGCGCCCATGCGTCGGCATTCCGGAGCGTGACCAGATCGGATTGCGGCTGCACGGTATGGGCGGCCATCGTGCGTTCGACGATTTTCCAGATGCCGGTGAAACGGATTCTGCCGCGTCGGAATTGTTCGACGGCGATCTCGTTGGCGGCGTTCATGACCGCGGGGAGGGTGCCGCCGCGGCGCATCGCCTCGTAAGCGAATTCGAGTGCGGGATATTTCCCCGGTTCGGGTTGCTGCAGATCAAGCTGCAGCCGGGAGGCGAAATCCAGTTCCGGCAGATTGCCGGGGAGCCGTTCCGGCCAGGCGAGGGCGTATTGGATCGCAAAACGCATGTCCGGCCGCGAGAGCTGGGCGATCAGCGAACCGTCGCACAACTCGACCATCGAGTGAATGATCGATTGCGGATGAAGGAGCACTTTGATCTGTTCCGGCGCCACGTCGAAAAGATAACGCGCCTCGACCATTTCGAGCGCCTTGTTCATCAACGACGCGGAGTCGATCGTCACCTTCGGGCCCATGTTCCAGGTCGGATGGGCGAGGGCATCCTGCAATGTCGCGTGTTCCATTTCGGTGCGCGTCCAGTCGCGGAAGGCGCCGCCGGAAGCGGTCAGCAGCAGATGGCGCAGTTCCGCTTTGTCCCGGCCGGCCAGGCACTGGAAAATGGCGGAGTGTTCGCTGTCGACCGGGAGCAGTTCGCTTTGCGGGGAACGGGCGAGTTCGGCGCGGACGAGTTCGCCGGCCATCACCAGCACCTCCTTGCTGGCGAGCGCCACCCTTTTTCCGGCGCGGAGCGCGGCGAGCACCGGTTCGAGTCCGGCGGTACCGACGATGGCGCAGAGCACGATATCGGTCTCCGGGGCGGTGGCCAGTTCGACGAGCTGTTCATCGCCCGCGGCGCATTTGAGTTCGGCGTCGACCTTGGCGCGGAGGGCGCCGAATTGCGCGGGATCGGTCGTGACGGTCTTATCCGGGCGTAATTCGTTTGCCTGTTCGGCAAGCAGCGAAACCGAACTGCGCCCGGCCAGCCCGGTGACGTGGAAACGCTCCGGAAACATCTTCAGAACCTTGACTGCGTTCCGGCCGATCGAACCGGTTGAACCGAGCACTGCGACATTGGTTTTCTTCATTTTGTTCTGGACTCCACCATGAGTGTCACCGGACCGTCGTTGAAAATCGCCAGCTGCATGTCGGCGCCGAATCGGCCGGTTTCGGTTCTGACGCCGTAACTTCTCACCGCTTCGATGAACGCCTCGTAGAGCGGAATCGCCGTCTCCGGGCGCGCCGCCGCGGTGAACGACGGTCGCCGTCCGTGGGCGGCGTCGCCGTAAAGCGTGAACTGGGAGACGATCAACGCTTCGCCGCCGATGTCGAGCAGCGAACGGTTCATTTTTCCGGCATCGTCTTCGAAAATGCGCAAATTGACGCATTTCTCCGCCAGAAACCGGACGTCTTCCAGCGTGTCCTGATGGGTCACGCCGAGAAGGATCACCAGTCCGCGTCCGATTTTTCCGATGCATTCGCCTTCAATCTCGACCTGCCCGGCGGTGACGCGTTGTACTAAAGTTCTCATCGGATCAGCCGCATGAATTCATTGCGCGTCGCAAGTTCCCGGCGGAAGGAGCCGGCCATCGAACTTGTGGTCATGACCGAATGCTGTTTCTCCACGCCCCGCATCTGCATGCAGAGATGGCGCGCCTCCATGACCACGCCGACCCCTTCGGCGTTGAGCGTGGTCATCAGCGCTTCGGAAATCTGCCGCGTCAACCGTTCCTGCACCTGAAGGCGCCGGGCGAACATGTCCACAATGCGGGCCACTTTGCTCACGCCGATGATTTTGCCGCGCGGGATGTATCCGACATGACATTTTCCGAAAAAGGGCAGCATGTGATGTTCGCAGAGACTGAAGAATTCGATGTCCCGCACGATGACCATATCGTCGGATTCCGCTTCGAAGAGCGCTCCGTTGACGACTTCCTCCAGCGACTGATGATAGCCGCGGGTCAGAAATGCGTAACTTCTTGCGACGCGCCGGGGCGTGTCGACCAGCCCTTCGCGGTTTGGATCCTCGCCGATTTTTTCCAGAATGGAACGGATTTCCTCTTCCATGATCTCTCCTGATTCTAATTTTCAAAAGAGATCCGCAGTCGTGCGCAGCCAGGCGTCCGCGAGAATCTGGTGGCCCTGGAGCGTCGGATGGACGCCGTCGACGAGGAGTTTCTCCTGCGGGGCGCGTTTCGCCGCTTCGATCAGAATCTGCTGCATCGGCACGAAATGGAGATGGTATTCGTCCGCGAGGTCACGGACGACGGCGGAACGAGCCGCCATCTCCTCCGCCCAGCCGGGGCCGACTGCGCCGAAGGGAAGAATGAAAGGTTCGCAGAGCACGATCCTGATCTGCGGCAATTCCCGCTTCGTCCAGTCCAGCAGCATCCGATAAAAATCCCGGTAACGCGGCACCTCGACGCCATTGTGCCAGCCGAATTCATGCCAGGTGTCGTTGACGCCGATAAGAATGCTCAGCACATCCGGACGGAGGTTGAGGGCGTCGATCTTCCAGCGAGCGTAGAGATCGACGATGCGATTGCCGCTGATGCCGCGGTTGAAAAATTGATAATCGTCCGCCGGATGATCGGCCAGCAACCGGGCTGCGACCAGAGCCGGATAACCGTCGCCGAGATGTGCATTCGGATTGGACTCTTCCCGGCTCCGACCGCAGTCGGTGACGGAGTCGCCCTGGAAAAGAATGACTTTCTTGCTCATTTTTTCGTTTGAAACTTCCTGATGATTAAGGATTGGTTATGTTTAGTTGAGCATCACCTGACCGCCGGTGACCGGAATCGCCTGGCCGGTCTCATAGGGCTGCTGTACTGCGTAGATGATCGCTTTGGCGACATCCGACGGATAACAGCCGCGATGCATCGGAATTTGTTTTTCGTAATGAAGTTTGACGTCGGCGACGTTTTTCGCGCCGGGCACTTTCCCGGTATTCAAATACTGCACGAAAAGCCCGCGTTCCGGATCCGACCACAGCGGTCCGTCGAAGAAATTCCCCGGACAGACACTGTTGACCTTGATGTGATCGGAAACCAGTTCGAGCGCGAAACTCTGCGTGAGGCCGATCGTGCCGAATTTTCCGCCGGCGTAGGCGCCGTTGCGGTTCGAACCTACCAGACCGCTCTTGGAGTTGACCTGGACGATGTCCGTCCACGCGGAACATGCCGAATTCTGCAGCGCCATCACCGGCGCAACATGCTTGACGCAGAGGAAGTAGCCGGTGTAATTGATTCCCGTGACGAAATCCCAGTCGCGTTTTTCAAACGTTTTGACCGACCCCGCGCGCAACACCCCGGCGTTGGCGACGAAAAGATCGATCCCGCCGTAATTGCGCACCACTTCGGCAACCATCGCTGCAACCGAATCCTCGTCGGCGATGTTGACTGCGACCGATCCCGCGCCGCCCGGCGCCGCGAGAGCGGCAGCCGCCTCGGCGGCGCCTTTCGCATTCAAATCGGCGATGACGACCGTCGCGCCTTCGGCAGCGAGTTCCTTTGCGATTCCGAGCCCGAACCCCTGGGCGCCGCCGGTGACGACCGCAACTTTTCCGGTCAACTGGACGCTGCCGCCCGCGGCGACTTTTTTGCGATAGGATTCCGCTTCCCAGTTTTCAATGAAGCTGCGCCGTTCATCGGGGAGGAACGATGCGCCGCCGAAGGCCGCCGCAAGCTGCTGTACGAGCGCTCCGTCGCGTGCGAGCAACGCGACGGTTTCTGCGCCGGGCGCGTTTTTCCCGGCGCAGAAGACCGCCTTGCCCGGCACTTCGACGACCAGCGGTTTGTACCCGTGTTCCTTTTCGAACGCCGCAATCGCTTCCGGCGACGGATCGTCGGTCACCAGCTGGAACGATTTGGCATAGACGATGTGGTCGGGGGTGAGCGGCCCGGCGTAGACCCGGAAGGGCGGCAGCGATTTCACCGTCAACGGCGTTTTGCCGTCACCGAGCCGGCCGCGGAGAAGTGGCGCATATTTCTGAATACTTTCGTCATCCGGCGTTCCGGTCTGGAGCGTCGTGGGAACTCCGGCTTTATCATAAGCCTTCTTCAGCGTCTCCATGATCGTCGAATAGATCGAATCGATCTCCTGCGCCGTGTCGGCGCCGACGAAAACACCGTGATTCTGCAGGAAGATGACCACCGCGTCCCGGCCATGCCGCTGCTTGTACGCTGCGAGCGCATCCCGCACGGTTTTGGCGAGGATGAACCCGGGGTCGGTCGCCGGAATCCAGAGCGCCGACGGAAACATCCGGGCGCACTCCGTTTCGCCGTTCTTCGAACAGGTCAACCCGTTGACCATCGCCGGATGAAGGTGCACCACGAAGGTGAACGGCATCAATTCATGCAGCGGCGCCTCGACCGACGGCCGGCGGCCGTTGCCGGAGACCGTCGCGAACGCCATCAGACGTGTGACCATCGCTTCGCGTTCCGCGGGAGCGGCGGTGTCGTCGAGCGTAAAACAGCGGCGGATGATTTCGCGTTCCATTTTGACGAAATCCTCCTCGCGGATCTTCGCAAGCGGCACTCCGCTGGGTTTGACCCAGAGATATTTTTCATCCTTGACGGAAGTATTGCCGCCGCCTGCCAGGACGAAGGCGGGGTTGGAACCGTAACGATTGGAGATTTCCCGAATGACCGCAAGTGACATGATGACCTTTTCCCTCTGTTTCCCTGTGATGTATCCCGATGAAAAATAATTTTTATATCCCGCGTTTCCCTGTCGCCGCGGGCGCCGTTCCGCCGGATGACCGTCCGGAGCGACGAACTCCTTTGCTCGTTCCTGCTCCCCCGCAGCGGGGGAAGAGAAGAGACCGCTCTCCCGAACCGAACCGTACCGTCGGGAAACAGAAGAGCGATACACTGGAATTTGTCAGGCGCGTTTGGCGAGAACCTCTTTCTCGTAACGCTTGATTTCGTCGATCCAGGCGGGGCCGACCGGCACGCCGGAACGGCGGCAGTATTCATTCCAGATCGCCGCGAAGGGCAGCGTCTTGGATTCTTCAAGCAATGCGAGACGCGTGGTCTTGTCGCCGGAATTCTCCGCCTCCCGGATCTTTGCAGCCGGCTCGGTCAGCGCCATCAGCAGCGCCTTGGACATGTTGCGCGCGCCGATGACCCAGGCGGCGATCCGGTTGATGGAGGCGTCGAAGTAATCCAGTCCGATATGGACGCGCGTGTCGTAATCGTGCCGGATGATCTCTTCGGCGATCGCGCGCAACTCTTCGGTCATCGTGACGACATGGTCGCTGTCCCAGCGGACGCCGCGGCTGACGTGCAGCAGAATTTCATCGATGAACATCAGTACGCTGGTGATCTTGTCGGAGATGACTTCCGTCGGATGGAAGTGCCCCGCGTCCAGACAGAGCAGTTTTTTGTTCTTCATCGCGTATCCCATGTAGAACTCGTGCGAACCGACCGTGCAGCTTTCTGCGCCGATGCCGAAGAGTTTGCATTCGACCGCGTCACGGTTGTATTTCGGATCGCAGTCGACGGCGAAGATCTTGTCGAGCGAATCGGCCAGGCGTTCCCGCGGGGCGAGCCGGTCGAACGGCGTATCCTTGAAGCCGTCCGGAACCCAGAAGTTGGTGATGCAAGTGTTGTTGAGGCGCCGTCCGAACGCTTCGGCAATTGCGCGGCAGGCGATGCCGTGCTCGATCCAGAACTGCCGGACTCCGGCGTCCGGACTGCTCAGCGTCAAGCCGTCCTTCAGCATCGGATGCGAGAAGAACGACGGATTGAAATCCAGTCCGAGATCGTGTTCGACCGCCCAGTCCATCCAGGCGTTGAAGTGTTCGGGCCGAAGTTCGTTGCGCCCGACCTTGCTGCTGCCGGTTTCGGCGTAGATCGAATGCAGATTGAGCCGTTTTTTCCCGGGGATCAATTTGAGAGCCTGTTCGATATCGGAACGCAGTTCATCGGCGTTGCGGGCGCGCCCGGGATAATTTCCGGTCACGGCGAGGCCGCCGTCGAGGCTTTCGTTGTTCTCGAAACCGGCGACGTCGTCTCCCTGCCAGCAGTGCAGACTCACTGCGATGGCGTCCAGTCTCAGGAACGCCGCTTCGACATCCACTCCAAGATCAAGATAGGCTTGTTTGGCGGAATCAAAACATGACATGATGAGTTCTCCTTGCATTTCCCTTTGAATGTTTTCTTTCCCTTGAAAATCCATCAAAAATCAAATTGTTTCAGTAATATAACACGCGCCATTCATTGTGCAAGTCCGGAAACGCGCACAAACTGCAAATACCACTTCAGCAGAAACTCGCCCGCAAACATCCAGAGCAACGCTCCCGCCGCCAGAAACGGTCCGAAGGCGATTCTGGTCCGCCGCAGCGGCCGATGTCTGATCCGGGCCAGGATGACACCGTAGACGCTTCCGGCCACGGAACCGGCGAACAGCGTGAAGAACGCTCCGGGAAGCCCCAGCAAGACGGCGGTGGCGGTCAAAAATTTGACGTCGCCCCAGCCGATCACGTCACGTCGGGCAAGTTTCCTGCCGATCAACGCGAATGCACCGAGAAAACCGCCCGCGACCGCCGCGCTGACCACCGCGCAAAGGAGCGCCGTCCACCACGTGGCGTTTTCCCCCCAGACACTCGGGAAGATCACGCTGTAGAGCAACGCGAGCAGGAACGCAGGAATCGTGGTCGCATCGGGGATGAGCCGGTGTTCGGCGTCGATCCAGCCGGTGGTGATGCAGAGCATGGTCATCGTCCAGTAGAAGAGGAGGAGCGCCGGGTTTTCTCCGGCGAGGCCGATTTTGCAGTAGAGCAGCGTGAAGAGCGTTCCGGTGAGCGCCTCCACCACGAGGTAGCGGCAGCTGTACGGTTCGTGGCAGTTGCGGCAGCGGCCGCGCAGCCAGAGGTAACTGAAGATCGGAATGTTGTCGAACCAGCGGATTTCATAATGACATTTCGTGCAGTGCGAGGGCGCGGTGACCACCGATTCTCCGAGCGGCAGCCGCCAGATGCAGACGTTGAGAAAACTGCCCCAGCAGGCGCCGAAGGCGAAGACCGCGATGAGCAGTATGGTCAACAGCGCCGGATAATCCATCCCGAATCTGCTCCACCAGTAGAAGGTTTCTTCCGTCAGTCGCAACATGATTCACGATCTCCCTGCAGAAAACCGCGCCGCATCGCATCGAGCGGAGCAGGCAGTCCGGTCCAGATTTCAAATGATTTCGCCCCCTGATGAATCAGCATTTCCATGCCGCCCGCCGCCGGAATCGAACACGCCGCCGCGCGTCGGAGAATCGGAGTGTCGCGGTAGATCGTGTCAAAAACGCGCAGTCGCGACGCGAGTTCATTTCGGAGCAGGGCCGGATTCAGCGGCATGGCGTCGTCATCCCGGAGTCCGAGACTGGTTGCCTGAATGAGGAAATCGGTATCGGCCAGCCAGAAAGCGAGACGCTCCTCGTCGCCGATGGCGGAAATTTCGACGGAGAGATCGCGCCGGTAACGGCGCAGTTCATCCGCGAGCGCCCCGGCCTTGTCGATCGTCCGGTTGGCGATGCGGATTGTTTCCGCGCCGCGGAGCGCCAGGTGAAAGGCGGTCGCCCGGGCGGCGCCGCCGCAGCCGAGGAAGAGAAATTTTTTCCCGGCGGGGCCGAGATGGAAATTTTCGAGCAGCGCATGTTCCAGTCCGTAACCGTCGGTGGAGTCGCCGAGAAGTTTTCCGTCCCGCACGGTCACAGTGTTGACGCTGCCTGCTGCGGCGGCTTCCGGCGTGATTTCGTCGAGGAATTCTATGACCGCGCCCTTGTGCGGAATGGTCAAGTTGAATCCGGCAAGTTCGCGCCGTGCCTCCTCCAGAAACGGAGCGATTTCTCCGCGGAGAACATGGCGTTTCTCATATCGGGCGTCGAGATTGTGGAAGCGGAACGCCGCGTTCTGCATTCCGGGCGAACGGCTGTGGGCGACCGGGTCGCCGATGACAAGATATCGATCCATAAGCAGCACCTGTTTGATTCGTGTTCTGTTAATATACACGAATATTCGCGCTTGGCAATGGACAAATTAAAAATACGGTGCTATATTGCGGGGAAATCGAACAGGAAAAAAAGGAAAGGATTCAAGGAGGACAGGAAGATGTATCGATATGCGACGTTGTTGTTTCTGGCGCTTCTGCTGGTGGCCGGCAGCGGTTGTGAAACGCTCCGGGAGGCGTTCCGGGAGGCGATGAGCGAAGAGTCGGTTCGTTCCGACGACCCGAACAGCGAGGATTACAAGGTTCGCTACGCGGTCGGCATTTTCGAAATCGTCCGCTATCCGCGCGCCAGTGAACTTGAAAAGGAAATTCAGGGCGTGGATGGAAAGAGCGTCTGGATCAACACCAATCAGAATTTCAGCAGCAAGAACATCCGGGAGATCGCCGCAGTGGCGCGTCCGGGGAATCCTGATCTTTTCGATCTGCAGTTCCGGATCGACCGTCTCGGCAAACTGCAGTGGCAGATGCTCGCCGGCCGTTTTCGCGACCAGCCGGTGGCGCTGGTGATCGACGGGATGTATTTTGGTTCGTTCGTGCCGGAGGTACCGGAGGACGATGATGCCGAATGGGTGACGGTCCGCATCGGGATCGATCGCGCGACCGCCGGCGGATTGGTCAAATACGGCAAAAAGAATTATCTCTATTACAACCCCGATGCGCGCAGCTGGTTTTAAACGATGCGGAAAGTGAGCAGAATTCGGCCTCCGTTTCAGACCGGCGTGATCGACGTCGGTGCGCATTCGGTTCGCCTGGATGTTTTTGATGTGACTTCGGGCGGTCAGGTACGACTGCTCGAAACGCTGTCGCGGACGATCAGTCTCGGAAATGATGTTTTCCGTCACGGTTCGGTTTCGCCGGAGAATCTGGCGCGCCTTGCGGCGGTGATGAGCGATTTCGCCCGGAAACTCTCGGAGTATCAGGTGAAGGTGTACCGGGTCGCCGCGACCAGCGCGATCCGGGAGGCGTTCAATCGCGAACTGGTCATCAACCGCGTCCGGAATGATTCAAATCTGGAGATCGAAGTGCTCGATTCCCAGCAGGAGATCCGCATTTCCTACCTGGCGATGCGCGAGAGCTTGAGTGCGCGGATGAATTTCGGTATGCTTTCCGGGTTGTTTCTGATCGTGGGAGCAGGTTCGCTGATGGTGTCGTATTTCTCCGGCGGGCTGATGCGTTTCAGTGAGGAGGTTCCGCTGGGAACGGAACGGCTTTTCGACGCCTACGGCCGTTCTCCGGTATCGATGGTGCAATTGCTTGAAACGCTTGATTCGCAGGATATCGGTCGCCGCCTCCAGGAGAGCGCGGGGGTCGAACCCTCACAACCTCTGGTGCTGGTGGCGCTGGGCGCTTCCGTACGCTCTTTCATGGGGCAGGTCTCCGGCGGCAGAGAGTGCGGCGAGTCCGAATATCTGGAACTGCCCGCGGCGGACGTCGCGTCGGCGGCGCGGCGGCTGATCGCGCTGGACGGGGCGGCTGTGACCGGAGAGCTGGGCGTAACGCAGGAGACGGCGGTCAGTTTATGGGGATGCGCGGGAATACTCTCTTATTTTCTGGAGAATTTTTCCTGTACGCGGGTTCTCTCTCCCGGGGTGACGACCCGGAGTGCGCTGATGCTCGATTTGCTGCGCGGCATGCATGGCGGAAAGGGGCGCGATTCGTTTCACGACGATCTCATCGCGATCTGCGATGCGGTCGGGAATAAATATGGATACGATCCGGTACATGCGCGGCAGGTGTCGGAGACGTGTCTCGTGTTTTTCGACAAACTGCGGCGTTATTTTGATTTCGCCCCACGTTCGCGGCTGCTGCTGGAAGCCGCCGCACGGCTGCACGACATCGGTCGTTTCGTGGATACGCGCAGCCACCACAAGCACTCGGGGTATCTGATTGCGAACATGCAGCTGCCGGGCATTTCGCCGGACGAGCTCCGGGTGATCGCCGCCGTATCGCGTTATCATCGCAAATCCGGTCCGAAAGCCGATCATATTGAATATATGTCGCTTTCTGCGGAGAACAAGGTGACGGTGCTGAAGCTTGCGTCGATTCTGCGCGTGGCGGATGCGTTGGATTGTTCCCGGCGGCGGAGGTTCCGGAAGATGAAGCTGGTGCTGCGCGGGCATGTGCTGGCCATTCAGGTGGCGGATTCGGGAGATTTCCGGCTGGAGAGACTTTATTTGAACCAGAAGGGTAATTTGTTCAGCGAAGTGTTCGGACTGGATTTGAAGATAGAAGAGGCGCCGTTGTGAAGAAGAAGGAAAAGAGAGTGGAGAGTGAGGATGCCGGTCTCTTCATCAGCCGGGAATTGAGCTGGATTGATTTCAATTCCCGGGTGTTGGACGAGGCGGCCTGTCCGGCGAATCCGTTGCTGGAACGGTTGAAGTTCATTGCGATATTCAGCAGCAATCTGGATGAGTTCTTCATGGTTCGGGTTGCGGGGCTGCGGCAGTTGGTGAAGATGGGGCAGGATTTTCCGGATCCCGCGGGGAACCGTCCCTCCGAACAACTTGGATTGATTCGGCGCAAACTGGAGAAACTGCTGCGTCGGCAGTATGGTTTTCTGCTGGATGAGATTCTGCCGGAATTGGAACGCCACGGAGTGCGTCTGTTGAAAATGTCGGATTTGAGCGGATCGGTCCGGTCGGAGTTGAATGGTTTCTTCCGCGGCCAGGTTCTTCCGGTGCTTACGCCGCTGGCGGTGGATGGGGTGCATCCGTTTCCGATTCTGAATTCCGGTTCGATCGAGATCGCCGTGAGCATGCGTCCGGCGGGGAAGAAGAGTCTGGTGTATGCCTTTGTGGAAGTTCCGGAGGTGCTGCCGCGTTTTGTGGCGGTGTCCGGCGACGGAGCGGACGGAGGGGAACGGGCGTTCATATTGCTGGAAGATTTGATCATGGAAAATCTTGCGGCGCTTTTCGTCGGGTGTGAAATAGAGGAGTGTTTTCCGTTCCGGATCACTCGCGATATGGATTTCTCGGTGGAGGATGAGGGTGCGGAAGATCTGTTGCAGAGCATTGAGAAAAATCTGCTGCAACGCCGCCACCGTGAACCGATCCGGGTGGAGCTGGCCAATGCGCCGCGGGGAGCGCTGGCGAACTGGCTGGCGCAGGAGTTCCGTTTGGATGAGCAGTTCTGGTACTCGGTGCGTGGGCCGCTGCATTTGAAGCAGTTTTTTGAACTGGTCGGGAAGGCGCAGTTGCCGGAACTGCTGGAACCTGTATGGAAGCCGGTGATGCCGCCGGCGTTCAGTGAACATCCGAGCGTGTTCGAAGCGATCGTGTCGCGCGGGACGATACTGGTTGCGCCGCCGTTCCATTCGTTTTCGCCGGTGATCCGTCTTCTGGAGGAGGCCGCGGACGATCCGGATGTGCTGGCGATCAAGCAGACGCTCTACCGGGTGAGCGGGAATTCTCCGGTGGTGCGGGCGTTGCGGCGCGCGGCGGAGAACGGCAAACAAGTTACGGTGGTTGTCGAATTGAAGGCCCGGTTCGACGAGGGAAACAACATCGCCTGGGCGCGGCTGCTGGAGGAGTCCGGGGCGCACGTGGTATACGGGGTGGCCGGCTTGAAAGTTCACAGCAAGGCGTTGCTGGTGGTTCGTCGCGAGGAGGGAGTGATCCGGCGTTACGTGCATCTTTCGACCGGCAATTACAACGACAAGACGGCGATGTTGTATACCGATCTCGGGATCATGAGCGCGGATCCGGATCTTTGTTTCGACATAGCCAATCTCTTCAACGTGCTGACAGGTTATTCATCTCCGCCGGCGGAGTGGCGGAAGATTGCGGCGTCGCCGTTCGATCTGCGGCGCCAGGTCGAAGCATTGATCGAACGTGAGATTCAGAATTCGACGCCGGATCGGCCGGGACGGATCATCGCCAAGATGAACAGTTTCTCCGACGAGAAGATGGTTCGGCTGCTGCACCGAGCTGCCGATGCGGGCGTGGAGGTTGACCTGATCGTGCGGGGAATCTGTTGTTACAAGCCGCGTGCCGGGCAGGAAAATTTGCGGATTGTGAGCATTGTGGATCGTTATCTGGAGCACAGCCGCTGTTTCTATTTCGGCAACAACGGGAATCCGGAATTTTATCTGTCGAGCGCGGACTGGATGCTGCGCAACCTCGATCGCCGGGTGGAACTTCTGTTTCCGGTGGAGGATGAAGGAATTCGAGACGTTCTGTTGCGTCTGCTTGAATTCCAGCTCGCCGACAGCGACAAATGCCGCCGGTTGCTGGGATCCGGAGTTTATACGCGTCCGGTGCCGGAGAAGTATGACGACCTGCGCAGTCAGTGGAATAGTTATCGCTATCTGAAAGAGCTCGCCGATACGGAATTGAAGAGTGTGACCGGCGAAGCGTTGAAGGTTTTTACGTCGTCCTCGGAGCGTCCGGAGCGGGGAGGTTTCGCCGTGTCGGAAGAGGAGGAGGGCGATGGCGCAGTGGACGATGGGGACGAGAAATATTGATGAGAGCGTTCCGGATCCGCAGCGCGCGAGAGAGTGATTATCCGGCGATCAGAGAGATTGCGGGGGAGTGTTTTGCGCGTTCGATCCGGGGGTATTATGGTCCGGGCGGGGCGCTGGCGTTTGCCGCGTACATTCAACCGGAAGCAATTCGGGCGCGTCGTGCCGCGGAGAGGGCTCTTGTGCTGCTGGTGGCGGAGCGTGACGGTGAAGCGCTCGGAGTTGCGGAGCTGCGGGAAGGGAATCATCTGTCGATGCTTTTCGTTGCGCCGGGGTATCAGAATTGCGGCATCGGGCGTGCGTTGCTGGAAGGGATCATCCGCGCGGCGCGCCGCCGGGAACCGGAATTGCGGGAGCTGACGGTATACGCGGTTCCGGGAGCGGTGGAAATTTATGAACACTGGGGGTTTGTTCCGACCGGAGAGCTGGAATTGGTGCAGGAGATCAGTTTTGTGCCGATGCGGTTGGAGTTGTTCAAGATCGGCAGAAAAAACAGACATGACAAAGATGTGACCGGGAGAGTGGAGTGAGAAATTTTCTGGTGACCGTGCTGGCCGCCGTCGGAATGATGGGGACGTGTATTGCTTCTGCGCAGGCGGAAGAGGATTGGGCTGCAGCAGAGAAGAATGCATTCCGGAGAACAATTGCGGAAGTGGATTCGGACGGGAATATGCTTCTGTATTGGAATGCGACGGGGATTCTGGAGAATCTGGAGCGAATGCTTGGAGCCTTTGACCAGATATCGGAAGTAAGCCCGTTCGATGACGCGGAGAAGCTGCAGCAGATCAGCGTATTGTTCCGGACGGTGCTGACGTCGTTTCGGTTGTATGATGTGCAGAGTGCGGCGTTCAGTTCGAAAACCAGTCGCGAGGATTTCTACAACACGATCTATCAGCATCGTGCTTATTTGCATACGGGCGGTCGTTCGACCGGCCTTTTCGGAAATCTGATGGGCTGGATGGAACAGCCGTTTACCTTGTGGGAAAGCTTGCCGTCGGACACGTTGTTTGCATTTGAGGGGTTCTGGGATCCTGCGTCGTTGTGGCATTCAATCCGGTTGCAGCGGGATACGTTTTTCGGTGGAGGCGGAGGTCCGGTGTTGATCGAGAGCCGGGATTATTTTGCGGAACTGGAGACGCTGATCCGGGAAACGCTGGGGGTGGAACCGGATCGTCTGCTTGCCGGCATGAGCGGGCGTTATGCCGGGTTCTGCGTGATGAACAGTGAATCAGGTGATTTTCTCTACTATTTGACGGTTCCCGACCGGGATGGTGTGCTGTGGGGGATGCTGGAAAAGAAACTTTCCGGAAGCTGGAAGCAGGATGGGGAACAGTTATTGTATTATGATCTGCATGAACCGTTCGGGCTGCGGCGGATGGTGCTGCGCCATGCGGATGGAAGCGTAACGTTCAGCAGTTCGGAGCGGATCCGGCAGTTGCTTTCCGGCGGAGCGGGGATTGCCGCCGCAACGGAGATTGCGCCGGCTTATTTCGCCGGACTGCCCCGCAGAGGCTCGTTGTTTCTGTATTTGAATTTGTCGCGGGGAGTGCTTGACTCCCTGCTGCTGCGCAGCGGGGAGCGGACGCTGGAACAGATTTCCCGTGAATTTCCGCCGCCGATGTGTGCGACGGTCATGACCGCGGAGGAAGACGGTTATCGGTTGATTGCGCGGAGCAACTGGGGCGTTCCGACGCTGGGGAAGATATTGCCGGGATTGTTGACGCTTTCGGGGCTGAACGGGTTTTATGAGGAATTGAGCGGAACGACGCGGAGCAATGAATCATGCGAGGCGAATCTTTCGCGAATCGACGATGCGCTGGATGGATATTTCAAAGCTGACGGGAGACTTCCGGCCGCCGGTCTTGGCGGGCTGAACGAACTTGTGGAACGGAAATTTCTCACGTGCCGGGATCTGATCTGCGGTCAGAGCGCCGTTCCGGCAAAGGTGGCGCCGGTGACGGAAAACGAATGTTCGTACATTTATCTGGGGCCGTCCGGAACGCGGGAGAAACGTGCACTGCCGCTGGTGATCGACAAGCCGGGGAATCACACGGGCTGTTTCAATGTGCTTTATGGCGATGGAGAAATCGAAAGAGTGCTGGTGGATGACGGCGCAGATTTGACGACACTGATCCTGACATTGGGTGTTCAACGGGAATATTCGCAGGACGGGATTGCCGAACTGATGAACAAGCTGATCGAATTCGGCTGGATCAGTGATGGGCGTTCGATGTTGGGCGAGTGAAAAGAGGAGATGATTTCGCGCCGAAGTGTCGGCGCGTTCCGACGGCACGTTTTATGAAGACGGCCGATTTTCATAGGCCGGGGGAGGCGGCGCGTATTGGGTGCCGTCTGACTCCGGCCGCTTTTTTTTGATGTTGGAGGTTGAAAATTCGGTGTTTGCAGTTATATTAAACAGGTATGTTTTACAGATGGGAAGAGAGTTGAGCCGTCGGCCCGTGGCGGGAGCGGTTATGTGATTTAACAGGAGTAACGGTCAGAATGTCACTGTTCAGCAGCGGAAAATATTCAACCTTGCGGATGCCGACGAGCGGAGAACGCAAAATGGTCATCCCGGACGGTTCATGGGTCAAGTGCAAAAATTGCGGACAGACGCTGTACACGGATCGTTTGTCGGATAACCTTCTGGTCTGCTGGTATTGCAACTGCCATCTTCCGATGAATGCGCATGCGCGGATTGTCTCTCTGACGGATCCGGATAGTTTCCAGGAGATGGATCGCGACCTTCATTCGGAGGATTTTCTCCATTTCACGGATTCGAAAAGTTACGCATCGCGCCTGGCCGAAAGTGAGAAGAAAACCGGGCTCAACGACGCGATCGTCTGTGGACGGGCGAAGCTGGACGGACACCCCTACATGCTCGGCGTGATGGATTTCCGTTTCATGGGCGCTTCGATGGGTTCCGTGGTGGGCGAAAAGATCGCCAGAATGGTCGAAGCTGCGACGGCGGAACGTCTGACGGTGGTGCTGGTGACCGCGTCCGGCGGAGCGCGGATGCAGGAAGGGATCATGAGTTTGATGCAGATGGCGAAGACCTGCGCGGCGCTGGAGCGTCATTCCGAGGCGGGACTCGGTTACATTACGATATTGACCAACCCGACTTACGGGGGGGTGACTGCGTCGTTCGCGTCGATCGGCGATGTGATTCTGGCGGAACCCGGGGCGATGATCGGCTTTGCCGGGCCGCGGGTGATTCAGGAGACGACGAATTCCAAATTGCCGGAGGGATTCCAGACGGCGGAATTTCTGCTGGAGAAGGGGTTGATCGACCGGGTGGTGGAGCGGAAGAATTTGCGAAAAGAGCTGGATTTGCTGCTTGCATTTTTCAAGAATTAGAGTAT
>CALXNS010000096.1 GCA_944389815.1 uncultured Victivallis sp.
GTATTGATGGCCTCTTGCCGGGGTCACAATTGGGGCACAAATGGGTCACAATTACGGGATCTTGGGACCTGAAAACAAAAAAACAGCCGGAGGAAAGCGTTTTTTGAGGAGGAAGTAGTCAGCCGCAGATTCGAATCCTGGCGGGGTTGCCATTTTTTTCGCCCTTTTTCCCCCTTTTTTTCGAGCAGGGAGGAGGCGTTCCCGGCCGGGCATCTTCTCCCGTTTCCCTTACTTTCTGCGCGGGACGGAAACGGCACGTCGTCACGAATGGCTCTTCCGGTATTGGAGCGGAGAATTGCCGAAATACTTCCGGAAGGCGGTCGAGAAATTCAACGCATCCGAGTAACCGACCGCACTGGAAATCTCCTTGACGGAAAACTCCGGGTGTTCGAGGAGAAGTTCGGCGGCGCGCTGCATGCGCATTCCGTGGAGATAACGTCCCGGAGTAGTGCCGAAGCAGCGGGTGAATTCCCGGATCAGATGGTTGGGAGAACACCCCGCCCGTCGGGCGAGGATATTCAGCTTCCCGCTCTGTTCCGGATTTTCCGCGAGGGACTGCGCGAGTTTTTCGAACCGCTCCGACGTCGCAGGTTCCGGTTGTGGAAATTGCAGAAAGCGAAGCAGTTCGTAACACAGGGCGCCGTTTTTGCGCCGGATCATCCGAACCGGTTCGGCGGTGAGCGCCCTGAAGCGTTCGAGCAGCGCTTCGAACCCGGCGTGGTCGATTCCGCTGATTTTATCAAGTTGATCCAGTCCGCCCGCCCGGAGTATCGCCGGCAGCAGCGGGCCGTGAAGCGCCAGGGAATTTTTCCGGCAGTGTCCCTCCGGGCCGGTTCGGATCTCGCTGTCGCAGCCCGGGCGCATCAGAAAAATTTCCCCCGCATTGACCCGGTATTCCCGACCGTCCTGTACGGCGCAGAGCGATCCCTCCTTCACGTATTCCACTCCCAGCGTATCCAGATTCCGCCGCCGGTAGTCGGCCATCCGCAGCCAGTGCACTTCAAAAAGACAACTGCAGTAGAGCAGTTCGCCGGTGCTCTCCAGCGTGGGAAAGAAGAAGAGACGGTGCGAACTGCGGTGCTTGATCTGTTCAAACGAACCGTCGCCTTCGACGACCGGTTTCATGATTTCAAATTCAATTTCTTCCGGCATGAGTTGCTTATGGTGATTTTTCAAATATGTTGATTTATTTTTACAATGGAAAATATCACCTTTATTGTTGTTTTTCAAATGCATTCGAGGTATAATTTTAGAAGAAAACATTCGAAAGGAACTGCTTTGATGATTCAAAATGCCATTCTGCGTCAAATTCGCGAGACGCTCTTCTGTCCCGAGACCGGGCTGATTTACGATTACGTCACTTCGCGGGATCCGGCGCGGCGTTTTGCGCATCTTCCCTGCCGCGCCGAAGTGGAGGCCAATCTGCCCAACCCCTGCGGATGGGGCACCGGCATGGAGGATTGTGCGATCAACGCCGGAACATTGCTCGATACCCTCTGGCGCATCGGCGGCGATCCGCTCTGGGCGGCGCATCTGGTGGACGGACTGGAACGTTGCATCACGCTGCACGGACGGGACGGGTTTGTCGCACGCGGGTTTTCGGTGCGCGCTCCGGAGATGTGTTACAGCAATTCGTCGCGCGATCAACTTACGCTTGCGGTGTACGGATTGTGGCGGGTGCTCAGGTTTTTCCCCGCCGTACCGGATTCGACGCGGGAGAAGGCGGCTGGATTGCTGCGGCTCATCGCGGCGGATTGCCGCGCACATGTCACGCGTGAGAACCATTTCAATTTGCTGCGGCTGGATGGGCGCGAGGCGCTGGTGTCGAAAATGTGGGAGTGCGACGACCACGAGGCGCTCCGGCTGCCGATGGTTTATGCCGCCGCGTTCGCTGCGACCGGGGAACGTGAATGGTTCGAGGAGGCGAAGCGTTTCCTGGCTCCGGGCATCGAACAGAGCTGCCGTATGCGCAACCGAGACTCCTGGTGGGATCTGCCGATCGCCCAGATGCAGTTTTCGCTGCTGCTGCTGCGGGAATGCGGATTCTTTCCCGAGGCGGAAGCGAAACTTGATCAACTGCTCGCAGGAACAGGAGTGTTCGGGGTGGAACATCTCGCCGCGACCCTTTCGGAGGCGGAACAGTTTCCCGGGACATGGGGCACGCTCAACGAGAACTGGCGCCGCTGCCGGTTCAGCCTTCATCAGGATTCGATTTCGGACAACGGATTCTGCGTCGCCTGGCAGGGGAGTTTATACGCCACTCCGGTGTTTCCGCTCTCCTATCTGGTGCCGAACACATTGTTGCGGCGTCTGGGGTGCTCTCTTGCCATCATGGCGGCCGGGCATCAGGTGCTTCCGGATGAACTCCGGCATCGACTGGAAAAGGTGTTGAGCAAAATCGATTTTTCCCGCTGCGGCGGCGACGGCACGGTCAAGCTGCTGCACGGTCTGGTGACGGCAAAGGTGTCATGCAACACGGAAGATATGTTCATAAAGGAAAGGATGCATCATGAAGAGTTATCTGCAGCTTGCTTCGGGGCGAACCTGTGAGGAGCATGGCGGAATATTCCATTCACATCGTCGCCCGGCGATACGTTTGGGACGGTTCACGCTGATCGAGCTTCTGGTTGTGATTGCGATCATCGCGATTCTTGCTTCGATGCTGCTTCC
>CALXNS010000097.1 GCA_944389815.1 uncultured Victivallis sp.
GGAAAAGTCCGCCTTGAACCGGACGTTTTTTGCAGAATGCAAATCTTCGGCCCCCGCCCCAAACCGTTCATCCGGATCACGGCGTCAAATACATCTCCCGGTGTTTTCGTCATTTTCTCAAACCGCATGGCAATTTGATTTATGGTTCAGAAATTCTGATTTGCAATCAGAATTTCCCATGTTATCTTACTCTTACTGACTAAATATGGTGTAATATTGCATCATATTGACTGTCAATTTATTAACGTGGAGAAAAGTATCAGTTGTTTTCTGCTGAAAACAAAACCATTTATTCCCGCACATGACAATAAATTATTTCCACAAGATGGATCTCTTCCAAGTTCAGCAGGAGGAGGAAGGTGGCATGGCGCAAATTAGTAATAAAACACAAAAGGAGGATCATATGAAATCAATAAATCAGTTTAAAATGGATCATATTAACTTGACTCTTATTTTCCTGGGTATCCTTGAGTTTGCAATGATTCTATTTTTGCTTTTTGATATAAAACGCTGTGGGCCGGAAACAACCGCGAAAACAATCATAACATATATATTTATTGGCTTGTACCAGATATCTTTCTATATTTCACTCTTTGTTTTTATTATATATCAAAAATTAATATCTCATGGAATGATTAGTTCACTACTATATACAAAAATAAGTAAAGAAAGAGTTCTTTCCACCTCCCTGATCGTTCTATCTATAATAATGAGCATTTTTGTGATATGCATATTTACTGCTCATCAAAGATTTTCACCAGAAATCCTACCTGGATGCATGACCCTTTTTACGCAGTGGTTATTAACTGTATTACCAAAATTTTTGTTTTTGCTTAGAAAATCCGCCTGATATCGCCTAGACCTCTAATCGGATTGAGCGGCCGGTAACCGTAACCGACACGGCCGGAACAAAAACCTTCGCATATAATGCTGAATTAAGCTTGACATCCGAGACGATCAATGGTATTTATAACAAGATGCTTATCAGGAGCTATACCGATTCCGGGTACAAAGAGAGAATAGCCGGTATGCAGATCAGGGATGTAAATAATTATGCGTACAATTACGACAGTTGTGGACAGTTTAACCAGAGATTACCACCCCGGCCGGAAACTTCACCTATACCCGACTGGCAGACCGCGAGTTGATTGAAAATCTGACCCGCCCGAACGGGGTAAACACGGCGTGGAGCTGCGAACCACACCGCGATCTGATCACCGAAGTGGCGAACGGTTCCGTCAGCAGCTACGGCTACACGAATGACGCGCTAGGCCGCCGCACTTCGATGAGCCGGAGCGGCAGCGTGTTTGCCGTGCCGGATATCCTGACCTACGGCTACAACGACCGCAGCGAAGTCATCTCGGCACAGTCGAATGTCGACGCAAACTATGTCTGCAATTACAGCTTCGATCCGATCGGCAACCGCCTGACCTCCGGTCTCGCCGGAGCGGACTGGACCTACACGACGAACAGCCTGAATCAGTATACGCGGCTCGTCAGGGGGGATTGTTGATACCAGGGATCCGACTTATGACGACGACGGCAACATGCTGCCCCGCATGGGCTGGACGCAAATTCGGGACGGAGAAAACCGCCTGATCGAAACCGGCCGCGGGGATATTCGCCCGACTTTCGCCTACGATTACATGGGCCGACGCATCGAAAAGCAGGTCTTCACCGGAGAAGTCTTGACCAAACACCTCCATTGCGTTTATAACGAATACAAGCTGATCGAAGAACTCGACGCTCTGAATGTGCTAAGCTACGGGAAAATGGTTCAACGCATATCCGCCGAATCGTCAGTTGTTCACAAAATACTTTAACAGGCAGGTAATTCATGAAAATTCACGAGATGATGCAAGATGATGGTACTTTTGATCTTAGTATTGAAATGAATAATAATGATATTGATCTCTTAATAAAAGCTCTGAATTATTTAAAAGCAAACAATAACTATCATTTTCATATTGCAAATAATTTTAACCATAATAAAAATAAACTATGCGATCTTGAAATTTCTTATAATTCAAGTGCTGAAAATGATTTTGAAGCACTTATATCACCTGAAATATATTACCGTAATGACACTGATTTTAAGAATCTTTAAAAATTGTACTGCTTAAAGTTATTTCTGTTAATGAAGATGAATGTGATGTTGACTGAAAATTTAATACATCGCATATGTATTGAAAAACGGGGTGCATTACAGGATATTAATGCAGAAAACTTATCATCCTGAACTCAAATCTCACATGAACTTTCCATCAAAGCAATTGTGATCATGCAAGCTTGCAAAGGTATGGTTCTTCATCGTGACTGTAATCTTCCAGAAACAACTATATTATAAACTATTTCCAGAAAAATCCCGTTAAATCATCAACCTGATATTAGAGGTGTGATATGGATAAACAAAACATTCCAGAAATCAGCCTGAATCATTGTGTTGATTATGGCCTGACTCCAAGTCAATTACAACTAGACTCTGATATATGTTTTTATAAATTAGTTTCATCAGCAGATAGAATGAAATATTACTTGCTTTTATCTACTCGAACACAAAAATGGACTTTTTATGGAATCTATAGTTTAGCAGTATTTTTTGCATGTGGATTTGCGTTTTTGCCTGTTCCACTTTACCTGCGTATTTTGCTCTGGGCAATTTTTTCCACAATTGTCATTGCAATTAATATTGGAGTGTTTAGAAAGAAATTTGCAAGTATGCAGAAATACCCGATTATGGTACTGGATATTGAGAAAAAAAAGGTTTCATTTTATCGAAAAAAACGATTAGCATATATTCAGATTAGTGGCAACCGACAGGAATTTAAATTTTCTGATATAGAAAAAGTAGAGTTAGTTGCAACATATAGAGTTAAAAATGGTGGCGGTTATATGTATTCTGGGCTATATTGGGCATTGCAATTATACATTGCCCAAACGCCCCATTTATTATTGCTGAGTTTATCAGGAAGAAATATTCAAAAAAAGGCAGGTGAACTAATCGCAAGTAAAGCACAAGTTCCATTTGAAATTATTGTCAGCTCTATGAAAGAAACATTTTATAAAAACTAATATGGCTTAATTAATCCTATGCAGGCCACAAGTGCGGTCTTCTATTCAGCGGGAGATTTAAATCATGCAAAGAAGGAACGCTTTCGGCGGGCGCTGAAATACGAGGACATCAGAATCAAAGAGTACGTCCACCTGCCGCAGCTCCGTTTCGGTGTTCAGCATTATGTGAATTTTTACAATTCCAGGCGGATTCATTCGGCACTCCAATATCAAACGCCGGATGAAATCCATTTCGGAACTTGCAATCGGCAGACCATGGGATATAGTAACTCAAAGACTTTTACACCAATCTTTTAATGACAGTTGTCCAAACTGGGGGAAAGGCGCACAATGTTTAAATGCTTTTTTGTAAAATTCCCTCTCTGCTCCGGAAATATAAAATTGTATTCGCCTTACTTGATGGATCATGAAAACCATCCCGATATGCCGTTGGTCGTTGATGGAAAAATCGTTTTCTTCAAGACGAAAAACGATGCGATCAATTTCATGCGCAACAATTTCTGCAATGTCTCATACAATGACGAACCGGCATACGAATTTGATATGGAAACATTTATTGAAAATGTCCGAACCGGTTATCACCGGGGCGTGGTCATCGATCTTCTCAATATCGTTTTTGATTATTTATCTGCAATAAAAACCGAGGAATACCCGTTCTTTTCCCGAAATGAAATCTTCGATTTCGCCGATTATGCAACGTTCCACCGGGAAATCGGGAAGTTTTTTCAGACTCATTCCCGTTTTTCCTCCATCAACCTGATCCATTTCCTCTACTGGTTTCTGGGGAGGATTTCCTGTCGCTCCATCATATACTCACGACGTACTTCGCCGGAAATCATTCAAGGGAAAACTCTTCCTTTAACTGTTCAGACCGAGCAAGCCTCATGCAAATCAAACAAGGCTTTGAAGTCTGATCGCCCCTGATTACCTGACAATGAATTTCTCCAAATTGTTTGTATTGTGCAACGAAACCGCCTGTTTGAAAACTTGCAATCGGACAACTGCGGGATATAGTAATCAAAGTGCCATTACATCGACCTTTCAACGAATGTCGTTTTTGAGGTGAGAGAAGCGCAATGGAGTCAAATCTGTTACCATTATTCCCGGGAAAAGAAAAGTGTGAAATCCCATTGTTCTACACATCCCGTCCTTTTTCCAAAACGATAAATTTATATGCCGGCGAGGACCGCAGCCAGGCTGTTTTGTTCGCCACGTGTCATTATCAGGTGGTGAAGAAAACGATTGAACTGCGTTTCTCCTGCGGAAAATCAGAGAAAATAATCGTGTTTGAACCCCATAAAGAGAGGGCGGGGATCGCAGGGTTTCTGTCGCCATGTCATTATCTTGGAACCTGCCGCCTGGACAACTCTGTGGAGGTCTCCTTTAAGGTATCAAGTCTGGAGCCTTACATACAAGCCCAATACGATCATGATGAAATGATATTATCCTCTGCGGCGCCGACTTGTCCGGCGGATGTGAAATACACTGTTCATTCCAGAAAATACGGCACATTGATTTACCTGTATCCGGAAAATATTTTTACTTTAAAGGAAATAATCGCATCACGGACGGGATTGGGACGCATCGCATTGGGAACAATGGAAACAACCCAGGCGCAATACCTCGAAATGAGGAAGGATGAAGTTGATGATATTTTATCTGCGATATTGTTTATTTATCAAGTTGTTTTCCAGACGATTCGATCTGACAGCTGCGATGTGAGCAGCTGACCATGACGAGATGGCCGGTCAATGTCGATTTCATCCCCGAGTCCGGGTCAATATCGAGGGAGGCGCAAAATGAAGTCATTTGATATCGTTTCAGGCGGAATCGTGCTGTTATTGGCTGCCATGCTATGCTCTTGCAGTTCCATGGATCTTTCGGTTCTCCATTATCGATATCAATCGGTGCGCTGGTCGTTCCGCGTACCAGAATCCCGGCATCCGGAAAAGAAAGAGGACGGATTCCTGGAGTTGTATTGCGGAAATGACAAAATTGTTGTTTTAACGGAAATTTCATTGCGGGAAGATGCTTCAAATGTTGATGAATATCCGTCGAAAGCAAAGGAAAAACATCGTCAGGCATTCCTGGAAGACGGCAGGTATTCTCTTGTTGAAGAAAAAACATTCGACTCCGCCGGATGGAATGGCGTAATGCTGATTTCACAAAATTCCGATGACGGAAAGTTCTGGAGTTACTGTTTTCTCTCCCGCGATTGTTTCGACATGATGATGCTGGTCATTTCCGATCAATATAATGATGAGATTTTCAGCATGATCGGCAAGCTGATAGAGTCCATCAGGATTGAAAGTCCTGAAATAATTTTTACTCCGGACGGAGAAACGGTCCATTTCGTAACAGAATCCGCCGGAAGCTGGAGTGTTGAAATCCCGTATGAAAGCCATTTCGCAATCAGTGGAGATCGGCTTGAAATCTATCTGGAAGATAACCTTACGCTGATGAATCGTTTTGCGGAGACGAAAAACGGCGCCGACGATATGGATAACAGATATCGGACGCTCCGAGATAAATTCGTTGAAAAATTCAACTTGAAAACATATCCGCACGATAAATCCAGCGAAGAGTGCGATGTGTTCTACGAGGGGGATATCACTCAGCCGGTTGCAGTATATTGGCTTCGGAAAGAGGAAAACTGCATCATTGTTTCATTTGCCATGAAGCGTGACGAAAATCAGAAATTATCTCCGGATGATATCAATGTCGCAGGGAAAATAATTCTCTCAATAAGAAAAAGTGATCCGGAGAAAGCCCCCGGAACTGAGGAGCATTCGGGAAATGACGTTATCCAGAGTGCAGGAGAGATGCAATGAAAAAATGGTTCAAACAACTATGGGTATGGATTCTGCTGCTGGATTTTGTCTATCTCTTATTGTTCTGGCCGCTTCAGGAATATCCGGAAACGCTGTATCCGATTCTGCCGGAGGGGGGGTATGACCTATGGGAAGAGTTCGCCGTCATGCATCTGGAGGGAGTTCTCGCGATCGGTATGCTTTTCCTCCTGCTGGCAGCCCTGGGTGGAGGTGTGTTTCTTGCAGTTAAGGCCAGAGGCTGGAAGAAAGCGGGAATCCTCTTCGGATATCTCTGCCTTGCGCTCTGGACTCTCTTCTGCGGAATGCCGGCACTGGGACAGGCGCGGGAAAGAGCAAGACGCATTGCCTGTCAATCCAATCTGAAGCAGATCTACAACGCGCTGGAGTGGTATGCGGGAGAGAACGCAGGAGCTTATCCGCCGGATCTGCGGACACTTTTTGAAACGGATTACCTGACCGATGAAGACATTTACCGCTGTCCAAGCCGGCGCCGCCCGAATCCGGAATTTTCCGATTATCAATATCTGGGCAGCGGACACCGCATCGGGGAATCGGCGTTTCCTCTCCTGCGCGACCTTGAAAAAAATCATCCGGGAAAATACTGTAATATCCTGTATTCCAACGGAGTGTGTTCCACTGCCGCGGAGTGAGAAAAAAGTTATTCTGCAGGGAGGAATGGCGCATTATGAGACAACATATCAATGACGGGAACGACTCAAATTTAACAGGAAAATCTCTTATGCTGTTCAAAAGGGAATATTTCACATCAATCATAAACTATATTGCAATATTGATTATAATTCTTTGTTTTGCCGGATGCAAAGAAGATACGTACATCAGCTCAAATGTAACTGAAGTGGAAATTTCCTCCAGTCATTTCTGGATATTGCAGTCGTTCAGCACCAACAATGACGATGTCGCAGTCGTTGTGTTGGAAGAGGACAGTGGAGATCATAAAATGTTCATGAATCTGAAGAAGGATTCTGACGGCAGTTTAATCTATAATTCTCCAACCATTTCCGATGGCAGGCTGGAGAAGAAAGGCGTCTATATTGTCAAGGAGAAGCAACTCGTATATTTACCGGCAAAATAGAGAATGATTCATATTGTGCAATTCCCCAACACGACAGAAAAGATTAAAATCCCCCAGAACAGTAAACGAAAAGGGAATAACAACAGGAGGTAACATACCAAGACGACACTCGTGACAATTTTTTCCTGATAACTTCTGCGGGAACCCGATCAGTCATTCCACAAACTCAAATGCCTCCGCGCCCGGACGGAACCGTCATTGTATGGATTTGTGCGGAACAAGGCAGTTTTTTCCTTTATCTGAGCAGTTAAAACCTCTATCGGAAAATTGAATTGTTGACATCACAATCCCAATGCGTCTTTCGCAGAATATCCGATTCTGCCTTATTTTTGAGCATCCCCACTGATTTTCTTTGAAATTTTTTTCAATGGCTCTTGACAATTTTGTCAATTTATAGTAAAATAAAGTATAAAATTCAATCAGGAAATATAAAAATGATCATCAATGAAGTCATTGACGAACTGAGAAGCCGGATCGTCCGGGGCGAATACGCACCGGGTTG
The DNA here is from genome assembly GCA_944389815.1 of uncultured Victivallis sp. GTDB lineage: Bacteria > Verrucomicrobiota > Lentisphaeria > Victivallales > Victivallaceae > Victivallis. The sequence continues at coordinate 7,499 of CALXNS010000097.1, forward strand.
TCAACTGGAACGTCGCTCCGAACTGCTCAAGCAGTGCGGAGCAAGCAATGTCACAGTGCAACGCGCCATCAGCCAGCTTCGTAAAGAAGGTTTTCTGGAGTCACGCGGCTCCAAGGGAATGTATGTCGTCAGCAACCCGCCTCACACTTCGCGTTTCGCCCTGGTGCTCCCCTCTCGCCGCCAGAACGGAGAGGAAAACAACGACCCGCGCTGGAACGCGTTGGAAGCGGCCGCCACGGAAATCGCTCAGAATGTTTCACCATATCGCATCGAATATTATCTCATCGACTGCAACAGCGGCAGCGAACAGCTTGACTATCAACGTTTACTCAATGATCTGCGTCAGGGACGGCTGGCCGGAACGATTCTGCCGGTGCCGCTGCCGTGTGAACTGATGGAACCTTTGAGCCATTACCCCCTGATTCTGCAGGAACCGCGCTATGAAAACATGGTTCCGGCAATCACTTTCCTCTATGATTATACCGCAATGACCGAACTGGCAGCGGATGTTCTGCTGAAACGCGGCTGCCGGCGAATCGCTCTTCTGATTTCCAGCACGACCAATGCAATGCTGGTCGCGCAATTGGAACGGGTTCTGCTGCGCCGTTCCCCGGAGTGCCGTCCGGAATGGTTCCAGGGAATTTCCACAGATTCGCGGCAGATGCGATGGAATTCGCGGATCATCAAACTGATGTTTTCCGACAACACCGCGCTGGTTCCGGACGGCATCATCGTTCTGAATGAAAAATCCACACCCGACATCATCAACGCACTCAACGAAATGGGATATTTTCCCGGCGAAAACATCCACGTGGTCGCCCACCGGAACCTGCCGTTTGTCACACCGCGGATCAAAAATATCGATTATGTCGCATTCAACAATTCCCTCATGCTTCGCCAAAGCATCGAAGCGATCTCAAAATATCACAGCGCCGAACAGAAATCGGAACTCTTTGTTGAACCGGAATATGTTCCGGCACTGGGACTGCCGGCATTGAAAGATATCCCGGTAAATATACCGAAACAACCACATTCAACCCGCAAATAAAGAAAGGAATCGGCAAATGAACTGGGAGAAAAAATTTACATTGATTGAACTTTTAGTCGTTATTGCCATCATCGCCATTCTCGCCTCCATGCTGCTTCCGGCGTTGAACAAGGCGCGGGACGCGGCCAAGAAAACCAGTTGCGTCAACAATCTCAAACAGATGGGGATGCTCGCCGCCCAATACAGTCTGGACAACCAGGATTACTGCCTGACCGTACTGATGCAGAAAGCAGGTGATACCAATCACTGCCCCTGGCTGGTACGTCTGAGGAAAGATCTGGAACCTGCCGGATTTTATTGTCCGTCGGCACAGACACAGAATGCCTGGCTTTTCTGGGAATACAGTTACGGAATGAACCGGCATTATTTTCCGATGTGGGATTATTCAGCGACTGGAGTTCGGAAATTGACGAAAGGGAAATCGGTGATCTACTTCGGCGACAGCATGCCGATGAGCGATCTCACGGCTATGGGTTTCTCTCTGGCTTCCGGAAACGAAGGCGGAGTCGGAATTCAAAACGCCTGTTTTTATCCTCGCAAGATGGACGGGCTGCTTTATTCCGTGGTCGGCGGACGGCATGACGCCCTTGCCAACATGGCCTGGACGGATGGACATGTGGCCTCCATCGACGTTTATTTGTGCACGCAGAATCGGGCGCTCTCCGGAATATGGGAGTGATGAATGAAGATGGTCAAAAAGAAACATTGGGCATATTTGCTGATGCTGGCGCTCTTTTCCGCAGCTGCGGCGGAGCCGGAGGAACTTCTGCAGCCGGCATCTCCCGGAGGAGCGTTTCTCGTCGGCGAGGAGCTGCAGTTCAACCCCGCGCTGGAAGAGGATTGCAACTGGGAACTTCTCTCGCTGCCGGACTTCAAAAGTATACGTACCGGTACGGTCAAATATAGCGAGCCACTGCGTCTTGAGCCATTGCCCCGCGGCTATTATATTCTCAGAATTCCGGCGGGCGACCTGCGCTTTGCGGTTCTCCCTGATCCGGAACAGAACAACGCGACCGCGGAAAGTTTCTTCGCACTTGATGCGGCACTTTCGGTTCTGGTGCGGGAAGAGGACGCGGAGAAGGCGGTCGAACTTGCGCGCCGCAGCGGCGTAAAATGCATCCGGGACCGCACGCCGAACTGGGCAGTGACCGAGAAAGAACGCGGTAAAATCGATTTCGGCGCGTTCGAACGCCGTGCGAAACTTTTTGCCGGAAAGGGCATTCAGATCTTGAGTGTGTATCACTCCGTTCCCGCGTGGAGTCATACGATCCGCCCGGACAATCGGATGCCGGACGACCTGATGGCACTCTATGAATATTCACGCGAGGTCTCCTCGCATTTCAAGGGGATTTTTCCCGCCCTGGAGTTCTGGAATGAATCCGACTACAGCGGCGTTGATTCAGTCTGGGACTATGCAGCATGCCTGAAGACCGCTTCGCTCGGCTATCACGCCGGAAATCCCGGGGCGCAAGTGCTCAACGGCGGATTTGCGATCGAGGCGGGTGATCTGCCGTACCATCATGTGCTGATGAAAAACGGTGCAGGGTATTATTTCGATGTGCTGGCCCTCCACTCTTACGGGGGGATTTCCGGGTATCCGCTCTTCCTGAAAAAAGCATTCCACTTTCTCAATGAACATGACTGCGGCGGAAAACCGGTCTGGTATACCGAAACAGGATGCCGGGCCGAGGGAAAGGCACTTGCCCCGTTTGCAAATCATATCAAGGAACATACGCCGGAACAGGAACTCCTGATCGCTGAATTTCTGGTCAAACAGATGATTTCCGCGCAATACTGTGGTGTGAAGCGAAATTTCTATTTCTCGCTCTACCCGTGCAACGAAGAGGGCGGCGCCAAAGCGTGGGGGCTGCTCCGCAACAGAACATTGGAAGTCAAAGCCGGATTCGTTGCATTTGCCACGTTGATTTCCGAGCTGGGCAACGCCGTGCCGGAAGGGGCCTTGAAAAATCCGCCCCCGGGAATCGCAGGTTATGCTTACCGTCAACCGGACGGCAGCCGCACGCTGGTCGTATGGCAACTTTCGGAAAATGATCGCCGCCTTCATGAAGAGGGTTTGACATTCGCCGATAGCACGGGAATACCTTTCCCGATCGTCGGTGAGGAGGATACTGTATCCGCGATCAACCTCTTCGGCACGCCGCTCCCCGCCGGAGAGATGACCGTCGGCCGTCTGCCGATTTACATCCGAAACGCTCCGGTTCAGGAAGTAATTCCGCCGGTGCGGCAGACCGGCACGCAGCAGCCGTCCCCCGAAGTTGACCGGACCGTCGTCTTTCAACTCTTTCTCCCGAAGGAAGTCGGCATCGTTGACGAAGAAGGGCCGTGGAAATCCAAACCGCGCCAACGGGCGGATTTCAGGAAAGAGCAACCGTATGAAGCGAAATTACGGATCTACAATTTCGACAATCACGAGAAAACCGGGAGCATCAGGATCGCGGGAGCAAAATGGAACACTCCCGCATCGGAAGAATTCACGATCCCGCCGATGGGGCAATGTGAATTTCCCCTCCAATTTCAGCCGGAAGAAGCGCGTGGCGAAATCGTGATCAACGGCAGTTTCGACGGCAAAGAAGCCACGCCGCTGCTGATGCCGTACCGCATGAAAAGACCCGGAGAAGGCCTCCCGGAACCACGTTTGCTCTCCGACAGCGGATGGCGGGCCGTTTCCGCCGGGAATCTCGCGATCGCGCTCCGACCGGAGGAGAATTCCGTGGAATTTCACACGTGGTTTGCCGATACCGTCGAAGATCGCTGGAGCTATCCGCAATATTCGCTCAGCAGCGAAGAGACGCTCGATCAGGCAAAGGAGATCACATTTGAACTGGCGCTCGATTCCAACCGCGATGATGTGAGATTCATGTTGATTCTCGCGCACTTTGAACTGGGCGGCAGACAGGATTTATCCATTCCGCTTCCGGAAAAAACCGGAGAGTTCACCCAGATCCGGATTCCGCTCGACGAACTTCGGACGCCCGAGAAGGTGACGTCTCTCTCTCTGGGCGGCAATCTGAAGAGCGGCAACCTTCTGGCGTACAGGATCCGTAATCTGCGAATCATTTACAAATAACATCCATGAAAACCAAAACGGCGGTTCCTGTTTCCGAAAGGAGATCGGTGCCGCCGTTTTACATTTCAAGGAAAACGAAGACCAGGTTCATCGAAAACGCGCCCTGCCCTGCTGGAAAACACATCGCCGAGAAGGAAATTCAGAATTTCCGCTCCCCCGCGTGGAGCCGACGAAACGCCGCCGGCGTCATCCCATAATAGGATTTGAACAAGTGATAGAATTGACTGACACTCTGAAAATTCAGCTGTGCAGCAATCTCCAGAATATCCTCCCGCGTGTCCGCCAGACGTCGCGCGGCCGCATTTAAACGCAATTCATTGAGGAATTCCGTCGGCGTCCTGCGCAGATATTTCCGGAAACTCTTGCACAAATGCCCCGGCGTCCGACACGCAAGGTGCTGCATCCGACGAACTCCCTCACGAAAATTCTCCTCTCGACGCATCGCCGCACAGAGATCTTCCAGCCAGGCCGGCACCTGCGCTTCACTCAATAAATTCACCTCGTCGATGAAAAAACGCGAATACAACTCTCCCAGCAGAATCTTCAACTTGATTTTCCGCAGCTGCGGCGGCATCGACGGCGAATTCAATTTCAAAAGCCGCGAATACAGCGATCCCGTCGCCGCAGGGTCCAGCTTGAATTGCGGCGGCAATACCGGCGCGGTCAACTGCTGCAGAAATGCATCGTTCTCCAGATAGACGCTCAAACTTAAAAACAACTCCAGATCGAAGTCCAGCAGCACGATCTCCGCCTTGTCGAATACGCCGTCGGGCAGAAAACAATGCACGTCATCCGGACGCATGAATACAATGTTTCCCGCCGTCAAACGTTGACGATCCCCATTCACCCGATGCACCACGCCACCGGAATTCACCAGCACGATCTCCGCAAAATCATGACAATGCAACGCACTCCCTCCACGCGGAGTCTGATGAAAATAAAGATCTCCCCCCGTCCGCAGCGAACGGGACTCCCTGCCCCCGACCCAGGTCATCTCATGGCAGGAAATCCGGGCGCTGACGGCAGGGTCTAGCCAGTTTTCGCTTCGCTGCCGGATAACGTCACTCATGGATTCTTCCCATCTTACGGCACCGGAACTTTCAATTCGTCCCACAATGATAATATAAAGCAATAAAAAGATGACTGCAAGGAAGAATTTTATTTTTTTCATAGTATAATATATTATAAACAATAAACGCGGGAGAATTTGAACCGTCGGCTGCGGATACGAATTTCCCCCGGCAATGAACGGAAAGCTGCTCTGATGAAATTCAACAAAAAAACATTCATTCAATCAATCTTGACCGACCCCCGCCGAAAAGCGATACCGATCATGACCTCGCCCGGCATGGAACTGCTCAATGCCATGCCACGTGAGGTGTTTCAGAACGGCGAGTTGCAGTTCCGCTGCATTCGGTCTCTGGCCGAAGCGTTGCCGATGGATGCACAGTTGACGTTCATGGATCTCTCCGTTGAAGCGGAAGCCTTCGGCTGCGAAATCGTCTTCTCCGATCATGAAAATCCGACCGTTGCCGCGCCGCTGGCCGATACCGCAGAAAAAATCGCGGCGCTCGCGGTTCCCGAAGTCGGAAGCAAACGTACCGCGGAAACGCTCCGCTGCGCCAGGTTGTGTGCGGAACATCTCGCGCGTCCGACCTTCGGCGGTCTGATCGGCCCCTATTCGCTGGCCGGCCGGCTCGCCGACATGACCGAAATGATGATCCTCGCCGCAGCAGAACCGGAAACCGCCCATCTGCTCTTGCGCAAGACAACCGATTTCCTCCGGAAATACATCCGCGCCATCAAACAGACCGGCGTGGCCGGCGTGATGATCGCCGAACCCGCGGCCGGATTGCTCTCGCCTGAAATGTGTCAGGAATTCGCGATGGATTATCTGCGCGAAATCGTCGCCGAAGTCCGGGACGACTCCTTTCTGGTCATCCTTCACAATTGCGGAAAAACCGAAAAACAAGTTGAAGCAATGCTCTCCACCGGCGCCGACGCGCTTCACGTCGGCAACGCGGTCGACATCTGCGACATCCTGCCGCAGGTACCGGAAAACATCCCGGTCATGGGCAACCTCGACCCGGTGGGCGTGCTCAAGGATATGACTCCGGAACAGGTCGCCGACGCGACGACCGCTCTGCTGCGGCGAACTGCGGAGTTCCCGAATTTCGTTCTTTCCAGCGGCTGCGACCTCCCTCCGGGGGTTCCGGTGCGGAACATGCATGCGTTTTTAAATGCGTTGAAGGAATATAATCAATCGTTGGAGGAAAATCATGACTGATTTCGAAGCTCTGAAGAATGCCGTCATCAAAGGAAAGCGCAACGATGTCACCGCCATCGTCCAGGAAGCGATTAACAACAAGGAGGACATCAATGCGATCCTCGACAAAGGCATGATTCCGGCGATGCGCGAAATCGGCGACCGGTTCAGCCGCAACGAAGCGTATGTGCCGGAACTCCTCATCGCCGCCCGCGCCATGCAGGCGGGGCTCGCGCTCCTCGAACCACTGATCGCCGCCTCCGGCCGCAAATCCCTCGGCAAAATCGCCATCGGCACCGTGAAGGGCGACCTGCACGACATCGGCAAGAACCTGGTCGCAATCATGCTCAAGGGCGCCGGTTACGAGGTGATCGATCTCGGCGTGAACTGCGACGTCGCCAAATACGACGAAGGCGTGAAACAGGGGGCGGTCATCGTCGGCTGCAGCAGCCTGCTGACCACGACCATGCCGTACATGAAGGAAGTGGTCGAACATTTCAAGGGCAGCGGTGTCAAGGTAATCATCGGCGGCGCTCCGGTGACGCAGGCCTACGCCGATGAAATCGGCGCCGACGGTTACAGCGAAGACGCCAACGGCGCAGTCAAACTGGTCGATTCCCTGTTGAAGGCGTGTTGAATGAGCAGCAATTCACAAACACGGCGAGTTACAATCCGCAGAAGTACGGAGCTTTTATCGGATCTGTTAAGCGCTTCCGGCCATGCGCCGGATCTGCGCTGCGGCGGCCGGGGGATCTGCGGTCGCTGCAAGGTGCATCTGCTTTCCGGCGAATGGCAGGAGGGAGAACGTCGCGTCACGGCGCCGGCGGATGTGCTCGCCTGCCGTACACGGCTGCTGAGCGCTTCAGGCGAAGTGGAATACACTCCGTTTCACCACGAGGGACACGTCGCATCCGACTGGAAGGCGGAACCGCTGCCGGTAACGGAGGAGTGCGTCATCGGTGTGGACATCGGTACGACGACGATTGCGGCGACGAAACTGTACCGGGGTCGGATCGTCGGCCGGGCCGGATGTTTCAATCTGCAATCGAAATACGGTGACAACGTGGTCACACGCATCTCCCGGGCGGCGACCGAACTGCCAGGCCTGCGCGCGGCGGTGCGCGAATCGGTGGGAATGTTGCTTGCGGAACTTGGACTTGACGGCGTCGCCCGAATCGCGATCGCAGGCAACACCGTGATGAGTTCGTTGTTTCACGGGGTGGATCCGACGCCGATCGGAACGATGCCGTTCACGCCGCCGGTACGGATTTTCCCGGAATCGGAGTGGGACGGGATTCCGCTTCTGACCGTGCCGTGCATCGCAGGTTATGTCGGCGGCGACCTGACTGCCGGAATCGCGGAAGTGGGGTTGAAACCGGGGGAGATGCTGGTCGACATCGGCACGAATTGCGAAATGGTGTTCTACACGCCGGAAGGGATCGTCTGCACGGCGGCGGCCGCCGGTCCGGCGTTCGAAGGGGGGGGACTGCATTTCGGCAGCCGGGCGGTTGACGGCGCGATCGATCATTACCGGAGCGCGACGGATTTCTCGGTGCTCGGCGGCGGCAATGTGGAACCTGCCGGGTTCTGCGGTTCGGCCTACGTCGACTTCCTCGCCTGTGAACGAAAATGCGGCCATCTGAATGAATTCGGCCGTTACGAACCTGCCGCGGACCGGATGTGGATCACCGATAAACTTTTCATTCACGAATGCGATATCGAACAACTCCTCAAGGCCAAGGCCGCGGTCCGGGCCGGAATCGATACGCTGGAAGAACATTGTTCCTGTCGGGCGGAACGGATCTTTCTTGCCGGCGGCTTCGCCCGGCATCTGGCACTGGAAAACGCCGTCGCCATCGGCATGCTGCCGGAACGCCCCTGCGAAATCGTCGGCAACACCAGTCTTGCAGGAGCGGTTCGTCTGGCGGCGTCGCCGCAGCGGATGACGGAATTGATCCGATGGATCGATCTGCCACGGGAAATTCCGCTCAATACGCTGCCGGAATTCGAAGATCATTTCATAGACAGTCTGCTGCTGCCATGAAATTTCACGTCATCAGCTGCCGGGTGTTCGAAGCCGAACTTGAAGCGGTGAAAATTGCATCGCCGCACGAACTCGTCGTCGAATTCATCGAACTTGGCGAACATGCCCGGCCGGCCGTTCTGCGGCAGAAACTCCAGAGAGCAATCGACAACGGCGGTTCCGGTTATGACGCGGTGCTGCTCTGTTACGGTTTATGCGGTACCGCGACGGCGGGGCTCGTCGCCCGGGGGACGCCGCTGGTGATACCGCGCAGTCACGATTGCGGCGGAATTCTGCTCGGGAGCCGGAAGCGTTTCGAAGAAATTTTCCGACCGATGCCGAGTACGCCGTTCTCCTCGATCGGTTTCGTCGCCTCGGGGGATTATTATTTCTCCGACGGCGAACTGCTGCTGGGCGACTCCTTCGCCCATCTGATCGAACAATACGGCGAGGATGACGCACGCTATATCTGGGATGCGATGCATCCGAAACTCGACGGCAAACTTCAGCCGGTTTATTTCATCGAAACACTCCCTGCCCCCGAAGCCGAAGAACACTGCCGGGATCAGGCAGCAAAAGAGGAACGCGAATTCCGGAAACTTCACGGAGACCTCCGACTGCTTGAAATGCTCCTCGCCGGCAACTGGCCCGATGAGGAATTTTTAACCGTCCCGCCAGGAGGATCCATTCAGCAGGCCGGCGACTGGGACAGGATCGTCAATCTGACATCGCCGCCGGAAAAAGTCAGACGGAAAAATTTTCAGGCGATATGAAGTTAATCAAAATTTAATCACCGCCTCCCGTTGACATCAACCTGGATTTCAGGTATAATTTATAGACATGAGATTAACCGGTTAATTGAAAAAAGTTCAATCAGGAGCCACCACGATGACGATCGTCAAATTAGCGGATGTAGCCAGAGCGGCGGGTGTGTCGACGGCGGCGGCTTCAGTGGCGTTGAACCATTCGAGCACCAAGACGATCCGGGTGACGGCGGAAACTGCGCTGCGGATCCAGAAGATTGCGCAGAGTCTCGGTTACGTGCCGAACATTTCGGCCAAACGGCTGTCAGGAAAATCGGCGCGGGTCATCGGAGTAATCATGGACTCCCACGCGGTTCCGAGTGCGTTCGAAGTGTTGCAGGCGATTACGCAGGGGGCGCTGGCGGTTGGATATCAGGTGATGGTCTCGGAGGTGCACAATTCGATCAAGGGGGTGTCGCGCGCCTATCAGGAGTTGCTGCGTTACGGTGCGGACGGCACGATCTGCCTTGCCTACGATTATCCGGGGCAGCGGGAGGATTTTCTGAACGAATTTTCCGATCTCAAGAATTTCGTGGTGCTCAATCCGATCGCGGGAGCCCGGTTGACCGGGCCGGTGATCGACGTGCGCGGCGCGCTGGAGGAGGCGATGAACCATTTAAAGGCCCGGAACTGCGACCGCATCGGCTGCATCATTCCCGATGCGCAGGTGTGGGACATTGAGCAGCGCATGGAGTGTTTCGCCGCCTGGAGCGAAGCGAACGACCGCCCGTTCCCGGAGTGTTTCAAAGTGGAGTTCTCGCTGGATCGCAGCTGGATCGCCGAAGCGATGAAACGTTGCGCCGAAACATTCGTGCGTGCCGGAAAACTCAATGCGATTCTGGTGTTCAACGATCTTTACGCGGCCTACTGCTGCAATGCGCTCCAGACGCTGGGTTTGTCGATTCCGGACGACGTCGCGGTCATCGGATGGGACAACAGCGCATTCTGCGAAACGCTGACGCCGCCGCTTTCCAGCATCGACTGCAACACCAGGGAACAGGGGAATACCGCACTGCGATTGTTGTTGCAGCAATTGAATCCGGAAGGGCATTTCCCCTGCGAAGGGGTTATCCGGGCACGTTTCATCGCCCGGGAATCTTCTCTGAAAAAACAGGAAAAGCGATCAGCATCCCATGAGAGTGATCAAAACAGCGGACACACACCAAAGCAAAAGGAGGTCTAAGATTATCATGAGGAAAAATTTCACATTGATCGAACTTCTGGTTGTAATTGCGATCATCGCGATTCTCGCCTCGATGCTGCTTCCGGCACTCAACCGGGCCCGCGATCAGGCGAAGACGAGCAGCTGCACGAACAATCTCAAACAAGTGGGATTGACCGTGGCGATGTACGCGGATGACTATTCGGGTTTTGTCATTCCATGGGATGATTCCCTGGGAGGCGATTTTACCCGTTATTGGGTATACAAGGTTTCGCGTTATGTTGATCCGAATTTGAAAGGCACCTCAATCGTGGGGTCACCGCGCAGCGCCGTGCTCTGGTGCCCGGGGGCGGCAGGTTACAGCGAAGTGACCTACAATTATGGTTATAACTCGATCTATTTTGCTCCTGACTATCATTGGGGGTTGCCGAATCCGGGATTTAAGCTCGGCTCGATAAAAAAGCCTTCCAGTACAATTATTTTCGCTGACGAAGCCCTGTTCGACAATGGCGGCTATTTGTGGGCGCAGGGCGTCGTGCAGTCCCCGCAATGGCGCTCCGCCGCGGTTCTGGGCAATCCGACCGGCACCCAGCAGGGGGTCGGATTCCGGCACAATGATCGCGCCAACTTCTGCTTCATCGACGGCCATGTGAGAAGCGACCGGCTCGGCGGCGAACTTTATCCGATTTCCTCCAGCGCGGAAGCGGACGAATACTGGGATCTCAAGTAGCCCTGAGCATATGAAACAATGATAATAATGATGATGAACGGTTTCTCATTTGGTATGCACATGTATCTCAAGTATTTTCTATTTTTTTTCGCCGCGCTGTATTTCTCCGCCGCGACCGCGGTCGGAGGAGAAATCCCGGAGTACCGGGCGGGCAATTGGAAATTCAATGACCGCGGCAATCACCGGGCGGTCGTCGACGTTGCCGAAGCTGCCGAGGCGGTCACGGCAGACATCCCGTGGCGGCGGCGCGACGACCATCCGGAAGAAAAAGCCGTTCTCGTCTATTACGCGCCGACCGATCAGGCGGTCGAACGGGTTCTAGTGCTCGAAAATCAACGCGAATCGGGCCGAATCGTCTTCGACGCCACCGCCGGCGCAGGCGAATATCACATCTATTTTCTGCCCTACCAGGAACCGACCCACTGGGCGGGCGACCCCGGGACGTATTTCCCGCCCCGGGAGACGAAGGACACCGCATGGCGCGAAAAAGCGCGGAGTAATGCTGCACAATTTCCGCAGGCGCGATTGGTTGCGATCGAATCCAAGAGCGCGTTCGACAGCATGTATCCGATGGAAGTGCCGATGACCGGCGCGGAGATGGCGGATTTTCTCAAACAGCACACCGCGGATGAATATCTCGTCTTTCCCGAAGACCGGTCGCGGCCGATCCGGATGCGCGACGAACTGCCGTATCTGTGGCTGAACCGGGATCTTGCGGCGGGATTTTCCGGCACGGCGCGCCCCGGAGAGATTTATGCCTTCCAGCTTGGCGTGTATGCGAAGGAGAAGAATCTTGAAGACGTGAATCTCGCCTTTTCCGAACTGAGCGCCGGAACATCGGTTCGGATTCCCGCCGATGAATTTGAATGCATCAACCTCGTCGGCGTTTCGCCGCTCGGGGAACGTTTTACGAAAAAAGTGGACGTGCCGCAGGGAGAAGTTCAGCCGCTGTGGATTCTCGTGCGTGTGCCGGAAGAGGCACAGGGCGAATTCAAGGGAAAGATCACCATTTCCGGAAAGAATTTCGCAGAAAAAACCATTCCCGTCTCTCTCAACGTCGCCGGAGAACCGGCAGTTCACGGCGGCGTGGCCGACCTCGATTCGATGGCGCGCCTGAGCTGGCTGAACTCCACGCTCGGACTCGAACCGACGCTGCTGCCCGGCTTCGAACCGCTCACCCGCGACGGCAATCAAATCCGTCTGCTTGACCGGCAGCTCGTCTTCGGCGACACCGGCTTGCCGGAGTCGATCGTCAGTCGGAGGATTGAACTTCTTGCCCGACCGATCACACTCGACGTGACGGTCAATGGAAAAATTCAGGAGTTCCGGCCGACGGCTCCACCGGAGTTCACGACGGAGCGCGCCGATCAAATCAGTTTCACGAGCCGTTCGGAATCGGAACTTTTCACCCGGACGACCTCGGTGCGGACCGAATTCGACGGAGCGGTCTTCTTCGTTGTGGAACTGCAGGCGGGAGACCGGCCCGTCAAAGTCGACGACATCGCGTTGAAGCTTCCACTCCGCCGGGAAACCGTCCCCTATCTGATGGGAATGGGACAGCGCGGCGGCCGGTCGCCGGAGTCGCTTCTCTGGCGCTGGAAAGACGCCGGCAACAGCCTCCTCTGGCAGGGAGATGTCCACGCCGGAATTCAGCTCAAACTCGAACGCGACCACGAAACCTGGGGCGACAGCGGCGAAATGAACGGCACCGTCCATGCCGCACCACCGCTCTCCTGGGACAACAACGGCAGAGGTGAAGTGCGCGTTGCACGGGTCTCCGACGAGATCGTCCTCACCGACGTAACGACGAAAGAACGGACGCTGAATGCCGGTGAGAAGCTCGAATTTCACTTCCGATTGCTGATCACCCCCTTCAAACGGATCACCTCCGACTTCTGGAATTACCGCTGGCAGAGCCAGTGGGGCGGCAGCGGCGACGCGGATTTCAACATGGCGCTGCTCTTCCACGGCGACGCCTCGTGCGGGAACTCCTTCATCAATTATCCGTTTCTGGAACTCGATCAGATGAAACGCTGGATCGATCACGCCCAGACGCAGTATCCGTGCATTGCCTATCCTGCGGAAGGAAACATTTCCCTGGAGTCCGGGTCGCTGGAAATCGCGTTCCATCCGGAGATCGTGCCGGCGCATCACGGTCCGGGTTCGCCGGGGTACACCCTTGCGGCGCTGCGCTTCCCCGGGGGCGACGAACTCGGCCTCTTCTGGAATCCGGAAATTCAGGGGTTCACCGCCCGGATCCGCGACGGGTATCAGGGGGTTCGTCCGCAATATCCGACCCACATCCATTATCCCTGCCAGGAGCGTCCGCAAGGCGGACTCATCCAACTTCGCCTGAGCTGGGAAAAGGATCAGCTGCAACTGGCAGCCGAAGGAGTTCCGATCGGCAGCGGAAATTATACACTCGGCGAAAATAGCTTAAGGAATGCCAGACTGGTGATTTATGAAAATCCGCAGTTTCCGGTGCATTCAGTCACGATTCGCGACAGTGCGCAGAAGGGAACGGTTCTCTTCTCGGAGGATTTCACCCAACTCGATCAGGAGCGCTCGGTACCGCGCGTGACCGGCAACGGCGCTCCGGGAAAGGTGTATGGAAAATTCATCGCCGCGGCGACGGCGGAGAATCCGGCGCCGCGGATGGAACCTGCGCTCGATCGCGCGAAATGCAAACCGGTAATCTACTACACGGTACGGGAATTGAGCAATCATGCGCCGGAACTGTGGGCGCTGCGGTCGCTCGGAGATGAAATTTTCTCGGATCGCGCGGTCGTCACCGCGCCCGACGGCGTCACCACCACCGACGGAGGCGGCGGTTATCCGTGGCTGCGCGAACATCTGCGCGACCGCTACGCTCCGGCGTGGCGCATGCCGATGGGAACCTTCAATGACGCCTCAATCGGCACGAAAGGGTTGAGCCGCTGGCACAATTATTATGTTGAAGGAATGAAATTCCTGATGCGCGAACGAAACATTGAAGGATTGTATCTTGACGGGATCGGTTACAACCGCGACATCATGCGCCGCATGGCCCGGGTGTTGAAGAACGACAATCCGCACAACATCATCAACATCCACTCCGGCAACAACTACGACTTCTTCGGCTGGCGCCTCAGCCCGATGAACGTCTACATGGAACATCTGCCGTTCCTCGATTCGCTGTGGTTCGGCGAATTGTACAGTTACGATCGCGATCCGGACTACTGGCTGGTGGAGATTTCGGGAATTCCGTTCGGCGTCACCAGCGAAATGCTCAATTATGAAAGCGGCGGGAATCCGTATCGCGGAATGGTTTACGGTATGAGCGGCCGAATTCATCCGTCGGCGTCGGCGATGTGGGCCTTCTGGGATGAGTTCAAAATTCAGGACGCCCGCTGGATCGGTTACTGGGAGAAGGATTTCCCGCTCCAGGCCGACCGCAGTGACGTGCGTGCAAGCATCTACAGCAAGCCGAAAGAGGCTCTGATCGCCATCGGTCACTGGCCTGAAGGGGGACTTGGGCGTTCGTGGGAATCGACGCGGGTCGAAGCGGCTCCGACCCGGGAAGAGTGGCGGAACATTCCGACGGCGGGGCAATTCTTCCGCGTCGGCGGCGAAGCGGTTCAGACTGACGAGGCGACCGGAACCGAACTGCGGATCGCCGCCGATGACGAAGCATTGTATTTGCATTTCACGTGCCGCTACACCGGTTCGTTGAAGGCGGACGTCACGCAGCGGGACGGCGACGTGTGGACCGACGATTCGGTCGATCTGATCTTCCTGCCGGATCGGAACAACGTCATTCACCTGATCGCCAACGCCCGCGGCGCCATCTGGGACACCCGCAACGGCAACACCGCATGGAACGGCAGCTGGAAGTACGCCGCCACCCGGGAAAAAGAGGGCGAATGGGAGGGAACGCTCTCCATTTCGTGGCGGGATCTCACCGGGAAGCCTGGCATGCCGGATTTATTGCGCTTCAACATGTTCCGAACTGCCTACACGCCGAACCCAAGTTATTCGTGCTGGTCGCCTGCGGCGACCTACGCCGACTCGGCGAACCTCGGGCGGCTCTTCGCTCCCGGAAAGATGCCGTTGAGCGGGCTCTTCAGCCCGGCGGACGAAGTGCCGTTGAAACTGGAGATCGACTATGCCGCACTGGGGATCGATCCCGGGAAGGTGGAGTTCGAGATTCCGGAAATCAATTATTTCCAGAAATCGCGGCCGATTTCCTCCGCCGACGAAATCCGTTTCCCGGCGGGCAAGGGAATTCTGCTCATCGTAAGAGAAAAAGCGGAAGACCATCAATAACCAGAAAAGAAATCCCCGTTTCCACCTGCCGTTTCCGCTACCTGCCGGAAACGGCAGTTCATGGAATCACATTTTTTCGTTTACCACACAGTACCCCATTTCAAGGAGTTGCAATGCCTGATATTGAAGTTTATGTTAAAGACGTTTCCATAAGAAGCATGGAAGAGCCGTCCTCGTCCGGGAAATCGAATACAGGAGACGTAAAATGAAGGAACGTGAAAGATTCATTGCAGCGCTGGAACGCCGCCCGATCACCGGTCTGGTTCCGCATTTTGAACTGGTGTTTTTCCTGACGATGGAAGCATTCGGCAAACTGCATCCGTCACAGAGAAATTATGCGCAATGGGATCAGATGAGCAAAAAGGAGCAGCAGCTTCATCTGGACGAAATCGCCCAGCTCTATATCGCCACCGCGCGCCGTTACCGGCATTCGGCGATTCTGTACCACGGCGTCGCCGGATGGGACATGGAGACCAACCGCCGCTGCATGGAACGGATCCGGGAACTCGGCGGCGATGAATACGCCCTTTTCTCCCACGGCGACGCCACCTATGCGCTGCCCACCGGAGACGATGTCATGGAATTCTCCTGCCGTCTGATCGACAACGAACAGGGCTTGAAGGATCAGGCGGAGAAAATGGTCGACGACCAGATCGCATTGACGGAAAAAATGCGGTCGTGGGGAGTGCTGGACGGTTTCTGCCTCTGCTCGGATTACTGCTTCAACACCAACCCCTTCATGTCGCCGGATCAATTCGGCGAATTCGTCTTCCCCTATCTGAAGAAACTGATCGCCGCCTACCGGGAACAGAAATATTATGCGATCAAGCATACCGACGGAAATATCATGCCGATTCTGGATATGCTCGTCGAAGCCAATCCGCACGCCTTGCACAGCCTCGACCCGCAGGGCGGAGTCGACATCGCCGAAGTGAAACGCCGTTATGGAGATCGGCTCTGTCTGATCGGCAACGTCAATTGCGGGAGCATGCAGACCGGCACTCCGGAGGAACTGGCCGCGTCGGTGCGGTATGCTCTGCAAAACGGGATGCCCGGTTACGGTTACATCTTCAGCACGAGCAACTGCATTTACACCGGAATGCCGCTCGAACGCTATGAAATGATGCTCGACATCTGGCGCCGGGAGGGTGTTTATGCCGGATGAAACCTGCCCCGCCGCCACGGAAAATATTCCTGCGGCAGTGAAATCGCTTCCGGAAGCCGCCGCAGTGCGACCGGAAGCGCGTCCCCACCGGATCAGTCGCAAAGAGAAATCGGCCTACTCGCTCGGCGCACTGAACGATCTCATCATGAACAACATCCTGAATAATCTGATCAATCCGGTCTACAATCTTGCATTGCACGTTTCGCCGGATCTGACCGGTTATGCGATGGCGGTTCCGCGCGCCTGGGACGCGATCAGCGATCCATTGGTCGCCTCATGGTCGGATAATTTCCGCTCGAAGTGGGGGCGCAGGAAGCCCTTCATGCTGATCGGAGCGCTGATCAGCGCGGCAAGTTTCATCGGCATCTGGCTGGTTCCGCCGCACTGGGGGAGCATGGCGATGGTGTGGTACCTCATTTTGCTCTCGGTGATCTTCTATACCGGAAACACCTTTTTTCTGGTGCCCTACAATGGTTTCGGTTATGCGCTGAGCGATGATTACAATGAACGGACCGCGCTCTTCGCCTACAAGGCGGTAGTGGGCAGCGTCGGAGGGTTTCTGCTGCCGTGGTGTTACTGGTTCATCACGCGGCCGTTCTTCTCGGACACGATCGAAGGGGTGCGTTTTCTCAGCATCGGCGTGGCGGCGGTCATCCTTCTCTCCTGTCTGGTGCCGGTTCTTTTCTGCAGGGAACGGTACGATCATCGAATCGCACAGCAGGAGAAGATCCCGCTGTTTCAGGGAATCCGCGATTCGTTGAAATTGAAACCGTTCGTCTTGCTGATCGCCTCGGTTTCGATCATGTTCATGAGCATATTCGTCGTTTCCGGGATCGGATTTTTCCTGAATGTCTGCTACGTATTCGATTACGATGAGGATGCGGTGGCGGTGATGACCGGTCTCGCCGGGACGTTGTGGAAAGTAAGTTCGCTGTTGTCGATTCCGCTGATCTTCTTCCTGAGCCGGAAATTCGGCAAGAAAACGCCCTACCTTCTGTCGATGGCTCTCGCATGGTTCGCGGCGCTCTCGGCGTGGTGGTTCATGACGCCGGAAAACCCGTATCTGCAATTGATTATGCAGGGATTGCTGGGGCCTGGCTTCACCTGTGTATTGATGCTGACCGATTCGATGATGGCCGACATCTGCGACCTCGACGAATTGAAAACCGGCAAGCGGCGTGAAGCGATGCTCGGCGCCATTTACGGCTGGTTTCTGAAGGTCGGCGTGACCGGTTCCGCGGCGGTGTCGGGGGTGCTGCTGCTCTGGACGGGGTTTGACATCGATCTTCCGGCGCAGAGCGCGGAAACCATCCTCAAAATGCGTCTCTACATGGCATTGATCCCGGCCGCCGGTGTATTGGTGAGTCTTGCGCTGATGGCCTTTTATCCGCTGACTTCGGCCCGTGTCGCGGAGATCAAATTGGAGCTGGAGAAACGCAAAGCTGAAGAATCGGCGCAGGCATAACAATCGTTCGCGTGAACCGGTCAAGCGGGCCGGTTCATGCGAATCGATCCATATCAGATCTGCGCGGCATACTCCCGGAAGAGCTTCAAATAGAGCTGATAATCCTGCAGCGACACCTCCGGCGGCGTCTGATGGTCGCAGCTTATCATGAAGCCTCCTTTCGCCGCCACCGGCATCAGGCGTTCGAATTCAGCCCGGATCGCCGCCTCGCCCCGGTGCATGACGGTTTTGTCGAATGCGCCGATGAAGAGCGCTTCCGGATAATGTTCACGCAAAGTCCGCACATCGACGCCGGCCATCCGTTCCAGCGGCAGAATGCCGTCGATTCCGGCGTCGCGGAACCAGGCGAGACACTCGGAAATGTCGCCGTCCGAATCGACGAAAACTTTCACGTCATGCGCGTGAAGCAGCGGAACGAGCTGCCGGTAGTACGGCAGAAGAAATTCGTCGAAAAGCTCCCGTGAAAGCATGGGGCCGTGATTGTAACTCAAATCCTCGGCGAAGGTCATGAATTCCGGGCGGTGTTTCCGGAAGAGTTTTTCGAGTACCTGAAGCGAGAAATCGACCTGGTCCTGATTCATTTTGTGGAGCAGTTCCGGTTGATCGTAGAAGGCGTACAGATGCGGTTCGATTCCGAGCAGCGTTCTCGGGAACCAGAAGAATCCCTCGATCGTGAACCAGAACGCCGCCTCGCCGGCCTCGTGCTTCGCCGCATAACGATCGAACTGAGCGAAATCGATCCGGTCAGGGTCGTGAATCGCCCCAGCGTTCCGAAAAGCTTCATATTCAGATGCTTCGCGCAGGATCGGCGCTCCGTGTGTTTCCGGCGCCGGCAAGGAACCGGTCCGCGGCAGAACCCACTCCTGAACCAAAAGATCCAAATTGAAATATTCCTGCAGCTCGACGCCGGGCAATCCGTGCGGCAATCCCTCGTTTTCCCACCGCCTCACGGTTTGATCCCACCATGAAGCCCATTCGATGACCGGCAGTCGGTCGGGGCGTTCAAAATGCAGCACGCGCTGAATACGTTCCCGTGTTTTCATGCTTTTACTCCCTGAAATCATTGAATCTTCCTGTCCGATTCCGGACGGGCGGGTGACGCAATCCCCTCCGGGGGGGGCGGGACACGGCGGAGTTCCTGATCCGCGCCCTTTCTTTATAATATATTATACGATAAAAAAGATAAAATTCTTCCCTGCCGTCATCTTTTTATTGCTTTATATTATCATTGCAGGATGCTTCTTCAAAATAAACGCACTTTTCCGGATTGCAACTTCATCAATCGTATTCCGGTAAATCTGCATTGATGAAAAAAATATTCAACAAAAAAAAGAAACAAAAAAAATAAAGCATCAACTTGAATTATCGAAAACCTTATGTTATCTTCACTCCATCGAGAAACAAAAAAGGAGGAATCGTGAAAGCTTTTTCACGTGTAAATGCCGAATCTTACGGATCTTGCACTTCCAATGACACAGCAATACCATCCTGGGAGAACTGTCCGGCGAAAAGTGAACCATTTAAAAGCATCCGTCAACACGCGCTGGAGACCGGAGCGGTTTTCGAAGCGCTGCGGAACACGTTTCATTTTCCGGAAGAATTGCTGCCTCCGGAAGCACTTCTCTTTGCAATGGGGCACGATTGCGGCAAACTTTCGCCGGGGTTTCTCTGCAAACTTCCCGGAAACTTCGCCCGGAAAAACGGCATCCGGTATATGCCGGAGTACCAACGTCATGAAGTGATTTCCGAAGCGGCATTCGCAGCCTTTCTGAAGGGACGTTCCGATCGCTGCGAAACGATCGCAGGTTACCATCACGGCAGGCGGGATTCCACTCCGCAGCCCGATGGCGCCATCGACTACGGCGGTTCTCCATGGCAGGCGCGGCGCCGGGAGTTTCTGGAGTGGATCACAACAAAGTTCACGCCGCCGCCGCGGCAGCCGTTCTCCGCGGAGAACCGGTTGCTGACCGCAGGAATCGTCTGTCTGGCGGACTGGATCGCCTCGGATGAAAAGAATTTCGCAGCAACCGACACTCTTCCCCCTTTTGATGAACTAAAACGCTCCGCACTGGAAGTGGTGCAATCGATCGGATTCCGGCACCCGGAGTTCAAACCGGGCTTGCGTTTTGAAGAAATTTTTCCGCCGTACTCCCCCAATCCTGGACAACTGGCGCTGGCGGAACTGGCAACCGGACCGGGGGTCTATCTACTTGAAAACACCATGGGAAGCGGGAAAACGGAAGCGGCCTTGTTCGCCGCATACCGCCTGATCGCATCCGGCGTCAACCGGGGAATGTTCTTCGCACTGCCGACACGTTTGACCAGCAATAAGATTCATGAACGGGTCAACGCATTTTTGAATCGCGTATCCGGTTCGGATCGCGCCCGGTTGATTCACGGAACCGCCTGGCTGGAACCCGCGGGCGGCGGTGAACTTGCCGCCGGACACGCCTGGTTCGCCCCCGCGAAACGGGCACTGCTGGAACCATTCGGCGTGGGGACGGTGGATCAGGCATTGAAAGGGGTGCTCAATGTCCGGCATTTCTTCGTCCGGCTCGCCGGACTGGCGGGCAAAGTGGTCATCATCGACGAGGTTCACGCCTACGACGAATATATGCATTATCTCCTGATTCGTCTCTGCCGGATTCTGGTTCGACTGGATTGCACGGTCATATTGCTCTCGGCGACGCTCCCGGAACAGCGTCGGGCTGAATTGCTCGATTCGGCGACGGAAGTAATGTCCCCTTCGCCTTCTTCCCGGGGATATCCAGCGTTGACGGCGCACGCGCGCGATGCGGTACCGCAGGAACGCACATTTGCGCCCTCGCGGTGCCGCCGGGTGAAGATCACGACGGTCATGCCGGAGGAGGTGATCGCCAAAGCGACCGCCGCCGCCAGACAGGGGTGCAATGTTGCCGTCATTGCCGACACGGTCGGAGACGCACAATCATATTTCGGTGCCATTCGCAGCGCGATCGAAGCGAACCGTTTCCCGGTCGGGTTGCTCCATTCGCGTTTCCCGCTCTGGCGCAGGGAGGAAATTGAAGAAAAATGGCTCGGGGCTCTCGGGAAAGATGCGGCGGAGAAACGACCGGACGGCAGCATCCTTGTTTCGACTCAGATCATTGAACAATCCGTAGATATGGACTTTGATCTGATCATTTCCGACATTGCGCCGTCTGATCTTCTCTTTCAGCGGATGGGCCGTCTGTGGCGGCATGAACGCGCCGGCCGGCCGAATGCGGAACCGGAATTCTGCCGGATCCACCGGGATTTGTGTTCGGCTCCGACGGCGGAAGAGGTATTGCAACGGGCAGCGGGAGGCGGGAGAGTTTATCCGCCGTTTCTATTGTTCCGGGCGGAGGCGGTCTGGCGGGAAATTACGCATGTGATGCTGCCCGGCGAGATGCGTTCCATTCTGGAGGAGAATTTCCAGCTTTCACCGGGGGCGGGCGCGGTGGAACGTCAACTTTATGAACAAATGAAGAGTGACGCGCAAACTCAAATCAACAAGGCGGGAGTCGCCGCTCAACTGGATCTGCTCACCAGTGTGAGCGCGGCAGCTTCCGACCGCGACGAGGATGCGCCGACGCGGTTGTCGGATTGTCCGCAACAAAATTTGCTTCTGCTCAATGCCGTATCCGTGTGCGGCAAAATCTGCCAATTGACGCTGTCGGACCAAAGTGCGCTGACCTGCGGCGAAGGCGAAGCCTTTTCTCTGGAGAAGATGCGGCTCCTGGCGGCGAACACGGTTCCGGTTCCGGCCTGGTGGGTGAAAGAGGTCGAAGACAGTTTGCCGAAAGCGTTGGAGACCTATTACAGGTACGACAGTCCGGTTGCGGCGCAAATCGGCCCGGACGGCGGACTTACGCTTCCGGATGGAACGCCGCTTCCCATCCGCTACGATAACGACAACGGCGTCTGCCATCAAGCATACGGAGAACGAAAGGAGGAAGATGAAACATTATCTGCTGACTGGTGAAAAGTGGATCCCGGTGTTGTTCCGCGACGGTTCGTTTGCGGAACTGTCGCTGCTGGAACTCTTTTCCGGGGGGCGAAAGGTCTCCGACCTTGCCGTGTCGCCGGCGGAGCGGATCGCATTGATGCGTTTTCTGCTCTGCATTGTGGCGCGTTCACTGCCATTGCCGTCGACCCGGGCGGAGTGGGAAACGGCACAGGAACGGATCGCACCGCAGGCAATCGCCTATTTGAACAAATGGGAATCGGCGTTCGACCTCTACGGCGAACACCCCTTCCTGCAGGCGGTGGGGCTGGAAAAAGAGTGGACAACGACGCTTGACAAGCTCGATTTCGCTCTGGCAAGTGGCAACAATCACACTTTGTTCGATCACCTTGCCTCGGAACCCGGGCGGCCGCACTCGCCCGCCTGGCAGGCGCGGATGCTGCTGGTGACGCAGAATTTATCCCCCGGCGGAACGATCGGTCCGAACAGCTGGAACGGGGTTGAAACCAATGAACTTACCGGAAACATTTCCACTCCGGCGCTCGAAGGCAGTCCGCTGCACACCTTCCTGCTCGGCGACGACATCATTGAAACGTTGCACTTGAATCTGATTGCGCGTGAAGACCTGGGAACCATGGAAATCGGAACTCCCGTCTGGGAAAATCCGCCGAAAGACGCCCGGGACGCACAGCGTTTCCGCACGACATTGCTCGGTCGCCTGACGCCGTTCAGCCGGACGATCCGGCTGCCGGAAAGCGGGGAAGCTCTTTCGCTTGCGGTCGGCTGTAATTACGCACAGATTTCAGAGTTTGTCGATCCCTATCTGGCCAACCGCCGGAATGCGAAGGATCAGACGCTCTCGTACCTGCCGATTCAAGCGGAACGTCATCCATGGCGCGAACTGGAATCATTGCTGGCGCTTCAAGTGTCGTCCTCTCATCTGGTGACGCCGCCGAAGCATCTTGCGAACCGCTACCGGATTCCGGCAGGAAAAACGTTCCGCCTCTGGTGCGGCGGCGTTTCCGTCGACAAGGCGAAATTTGAATTTGCCGGAGAATGGCTGATCGCCTTCAGTGAGGAATTGTTGAATCGGAATGAGTTCTGGAATGAATTCGGTCATTTTGCGAAAGCTGCGGAAGAGGTTGCCGTCGCAGTCAGAAATTCCATCGGTCTCTTCTGGAATAATCTCTCCAAAGTAGAGATGAACAAGAATGGCGAAACCGAAATCAAGATCAAGGCGGGCAAGGAAAAGGCGCAGTTCCAGGCGGTCAAGGGCTACTGGAAGCGGCTGGATACTCTGGCGGCGGAATTTTTCGCCTCCGGGGCGGAAAATAAGGAAGAGGAATTCAATAAACTTTACCGGCAGCTCCGCGAAACGGCGGAAGAATTTTTCTATGCGGTGCTTCCGGATCAATCGCCCCGCGGGATTCTGGCCCGGGCGAAGACGATGCCGTACTTCCGAAAAGAACTGAAACGCATTCTTGGAGAAAAAATTACAGAGAAAGGAGAAGAGGTAAATGGAAAGTAAAAACACGATTCCTCCATTTCTGGAATTTCTGATGCGCCACCGGGATGACGCCGGAGTCATGGCGGATCTGCGCTGTGCGCTGATTCCCGCACGCGAATATCGCGCCTGGCCGTACATCGCCCGCTTCTGCAATCTGGAAAACGATCGCGAACGGATCATTGCGGCAACGGTCGGAGCGGCGTTCGCCCTGCAGCCGGAATGCGGCGGAAAACAGGATAATATGGGCGACGTAATGGGAAAGATCGCCTGCGGCGACAATGGAATCGACGGGCTTTCCAGTTATATGTCCCGATTCCGGCGGCTGTTAAATTGCGATAACGTCGAGGAACTCTCGCCGCAGCTGCATACGATCTTCAAGGCGGCGCAGGCGCGCGATATTCCGATCAATCACGAAAATTTGTGGAACGACCTCTTCTACTGGGGCGAACGGGTCAAACGCCGCTGGGCGGCACACTACTGGCCGCATGAAGAAGGAAAAAAGAACAGTGGAGACGATGGCGATGAGTAAGATTTATCTTTCCCGCTTCCGGATCGAACGGAAAGAGGCGCTCAAACACCATCTGGCATCGGCCTACGCGCTGCACAAACTCTTCTGGCAATGTTTCCCGGGGCGCCCGGAAGCGAAACGGGATTTTCTCTTCCGCTGCGACAATCAGGGTGCGGCTCTGACGATTCTGATGCTTTCATCAGAAATGCCGACGCAGTGCGACTGGGCGGAATGGGACGGCACGAAAGAGCTTGACATAACCTTCAATGCCGGAACGTTTTACTGGTTTCGATTGCGCGCCAATCCGACCTGTCGCACCCAGGCGAGCGGGAAATTGCGGGCACTCACCGACCGGGAGGAACTGGACGACTGGTTGACCAGGAAAGGGAAACAGCACGGGTTCGCACTGCGGACGCAATCGGAATACTCCAACTGCCATCTGGAACAATTTTCGAAATCATCCGATGGTCCGGTCGTCTCGCTCAACGTGGTGGACATGGGAGGAGTGCTCTGCGTAACCGACGCAGCGGCATTCGGGGAAGCCTTCCGCCGGGGGATCGGCCGCGGCCGCGCCTTCGGCTGCGGAATGCTGCTTTTAAAAAGAATTGAAATGTAATGTAATTTGAACAACAAACAGAATCTCAACACAAAGGAATCTGCAAATGAATCTCATCGAACTTCACATGCTCCAGTCGTTTCCGGTGAACTGCCTCAACCGCGATCAATTCGGTTCCCCCAAGAGCACGGTGTTCGGCGGTGTGCCGCGTGCGCGGATCAGTTCCCAGTGCTGGAAACGGGCAATCCGCCAGATGGCTCGGGAAGAGAGCGAAATGTTTTCCGGTACCCGGAGCAAATATTTTCTTGATCAGCTCAATAAGATTCTACTGGAATCCGGCAAGTCGGAAAAGGAAGCGGACACGATCGCCCGGGATATTGTAAATGCGGCGAAGATCAAGATCGACAAACAAAACACCGTCAAGAACTTATTCTATTTTTCACAACTTGAACTGGAGGCCGCCGTCCGCGCTTATCTGGAATGCGCCGAAGAAAAAAAGCGGGCCGCTGCCGCAGTTAAAGAGTTGACCCGAGTCGTGCGCGACGGCGTGGACATCTCCTTCTTCGGGCGCATGGTCGCCGATTCCGATTTGACCCTGGAGGGGGCCGCGATGTTCAGTCACGCCATTTCAGTCAACCGGGTGGACAACGATCTTGATTTCTTCACCGCGGTCGATGATCTCAAGCCGAAGGAGAAAACCGGGTCCGCCCACATGGGAGACATCGAGTTCAACACCGCCTGTTACTATCGTTACGTGGCGCTGAATCTCGATCTCCTCGCCGATCAGGATCACCTCAGCGCGCTGAGTCCGGAGGATCGCCAAAGCGCGGTGGCGACGTTCCTGCGCGCCTGCGCCATGGCGACCCCGGATGCCCGTAAGAATTCGATGCTGGCAAACACGTTGCCGGGCTTCATTCTCGGAATCGCCCGCAGGGGAGCGCCGCTCTCGCTCGCCAACGCCTTCGAGACGCCGGTAAAGGGCGTTTCACCGTTGGCGAAGGCGAAAGAGGAGATGTTGAAACACTGGACAAATCTGAAAGAACTTTACGGAATTTCCACCGAATGCGAAGCGATTCTGCCGGAGAAACCGCTCAATCAACTCATTGCGGAGCTGCTTGAATATGTCAAATAATGCTGATGTTTGTCTTGCATTGTTTTTCGACGCGCCGCTGCTCTCCTTCGGCGGAGAGTGTAAATTCGACCACCGCGACACGCTTGGTTTCCCTTCACGGGGAGCAGTGACCGGGCTGGTCGCAGCCGCATTGGGAATCGATCGGGGCGACCGGTTTGGACTTGAGCGGTTGTCCCGGCTGCGGATGTCGAGTATCGCATTCCTGAATCACCCCGGCATGCTGCTGGAAGATTATCACACGATCGGTGGCGGTTATCCATCCGGCAGCCGACAGATTCCAACCGACGCCGCAGGAAAGAGCCGTGGCACGGTTTTAACGGAACGCTGTTATATGGCAAACGGGAAATTTGCAGCGCTTCTTTCAGGAGATGCCGCATTTCTTGAAGAGATCGGAACCGCGTTGCGCGATCCGGTCTGGGGCGGCTGGATCGGCCGGAAACACTGCATTCCGGCGACGCCGGTTTTTCAGGGAATTTACCCATCTGAAGAGGAGGCGCTGGCGAAATTGAAGTCGCTGGCGGGGAACTCCGCGCTGCGAATCTGGCAAGAGTGTTCCCCGGAAGACCCCCGAGCGGTACTTTATTCCGACATCCCGTTGGATTTTGCCCGCCGGGAGTTCCGGTGGCGTGCAGTCACGGAGTGTTGAAACATGGTCGGAGACGGGCAGATTTTTCCCAGAGTTCCGGTGGAAGCCTTGGCGCCCGCCTCCGACCGCTGGACTCCGTTGTTTCTGGAACACGGACGGTTGGAGGTGGATGACTCCAGTGTCAAATTCATCCAATCCGACGGAACGGTCATGCATTTGCCGGTTGCAACGATCAGCGCCTTGCTGCTGGGACCGGGAACGACGGTCACCCATGCCGCGATTGCCGCGTGTGCGAGTTCCAATACGCCGATCTGCTGGGTGGGAAGCGAAGGGCTGCGTTTTTACGCGCACGGCATTTCGCCGACACACACCAATGAAAACGCGAAATTGCACGCAGACCTTTATGCTCATCCTCAAAGCCGTGCGGCGGTGGCGCGTCGGATGTTTCTGCTGCGTTTTCCGGATCTGGATGTTTCCACGCGGACGATTCAACAATTGCGCGGTCTTGAGGGGGAACGGATCCGAAATCTGTACCGTGAATTCGGTGAAAAATATGGAGTGAGCTGGAAAGGACGCAATTACGATGTGGGAAACTGGCAGCTTGCCGATGAAATCAACCGGGCGATTTCCGCAGCCAACGCGGCATTTTACGGGTTGTGTGCAGCAGTCGTCTGTTCGCTTGGCTTTCTGCCGCAGTTGGGATTTATTCATGCAACGGGCAATCTGCCGTTCGTGTACGACATTGCGGACATCTACAAACCGGTGACGACGCTGCCTGCCGCCTTTGCCGCGGTGCGCCAGAATCCGGGAAATGCGGAGGAGAATGTATTGTTGCTGTTGAAGCAGAACATCGAATCCGGGCATTTGATGGAAAAAATCCCCGGACAGATCCTGGAATTGATGAAATGACGGTGATAGTGGCGGAACATACTCCGGACAAAGTACGCGGTTTGCTCAAGCGCTGGTTCATCGAGCCGAAGCCGAATGTTTTCGTTGGGAGTGTGAACAGCCGGATCCGGGAAAAAGTATTGCAATACCTTCTGCGTTATTCGCCGGAAGAAATGGCATTGCTGGTGATTTTTGACGACATCAATTCGCAGGGATTCAGCATTCGTCGTTACCACGATACAAGTTGCATCGAACGTTTGATCACCGGACATTATCTGCTGGCGCATAGTGTGCAGGAGGAATCCGAATCATCATCGGCAGGCAATGTATCCGGAAGCGTTTCATCGGAGGTACGCGCCCGATTCTGGACATCTTACGAGCAGTGTTTCATCACCTATGTTCCGAAGGCTTGAGAAATTGAAGCCGAAGTTGTTTGACAATTGAATAACCGCAAGATATAGTATATATGTAGATATGATTCTCCAATTTATTGGAGTTTTCCCCACGCCCGTGGGGATGGTCCGTGGTGATTGATTATGTATATGATAGGGCGATTGTTTTCCCCACGCCCGTGGGGATGGTCCAATTACGGTGGACGTTGAAATCCTGCGGAGTGTGTTTTCCCCACGCCCGTGGGGATGGTCCTTCATCACCATATTACAGCGCCGGAGGCGTCACGTTTTCCCCACGCCCGTGGGGATGGTCCGCAGCGGTACAGAAGTGCGCCGTCTGCGGACAGGTTGTCCCCACGCCCGTGGGGCGGGTCCGTAATATAACAAACAAGGCAAGTGCG
>CALXNS010000098.1 GCA_944389815.1 uncultured Victivallis sp.
CCGGCATACGGCATCGCCGCCCGCACCGTCATCGGCAGATTCTTGAATTCGTACATCGGATACATGCTCAGATGGAAGTTGATCGGCCGGGAAAACTCCCGGAAACGGATCAGGCAGTAACGGCCCATCGGAATCATCGCATATTTGCCGTCCATGAAGTTGGAGTAATCCCCTCCGCCGTAACCGGACGAGGTGTTCATCGACGCGACGTCCGCGGCGGTCGGCACCAGATGATCTTCATACGTCCATTTGTAGAACAATCGCAACGCGCTTACCAGCCGCGGATCGTTCGCCACGCAGCGGGTATAGGTTTCGTTGAACATATCCAGTCCCTGACTGCGAATGAGCGAAGTGATCATCTGCACGCCGAAAACGTTTTCGAAACCGGAACAGAAGAACCGGATCTGCCGCGGTTCGCCTTCATTGGCCCGCCGGACAAACTCCTTGCCGATGCGTTCGAATTCTTCCGGAGTCCACTCCAATGGCGGCGCCTCCATCCCGTAACGGCGCATCGTATCCAGATTGACCCACATACAGTACACCGCCGCGTTGCACGGATAAGCGTACTGCCGATCGTCC
Organism: uncultured Victivallis sp.; assembly: GCA_944389815.1. Taxonomy (GTDB): domain Bacteria; phylum Verrucomicrobiota; class Lentisphaeria; order Victivallales; family Victivallaceae; genus Victivallis. Next base: position 580 of record CALXNS010000098.1, read on the forward strand.
ATGGAGATGAGTTCGCCGACATTTGCGTAGGTATTTTGAAAACCGTACCCCTCCGCGGCCGCCTGTTCGGTGATATCGATCCCGACGCCGAGCTGCTGATACCCCGGCACGTCGTCAGTGTCGAAAAAATCGCCCGCCATGCCGGAAACCGCCTGAATCAATGTGCTCTGATTGCTGGCCGAATCGAGCACCAGCTGCGCAACCGGGCCGCCGTCCGGCGCGGTGTGACCGTTTTCAAGCAGCCAGTTGTGGAAGTGATCGATCTGGTCGTAACGCTGCGGATTCGGATCCGAGCGCCAGGAGAGCACCGGGCGACCGGCCTCGTCCTCGGGCGACGAATAAATCGTGTAGAGTGCCGCCGCCGTCAGAATCAGAAACAGCAGCAGGAAGAGTTTCTTCATTCAATTCCCCCCTCTCTGTCAAAAGCATCATGGAAGCAACATTCCCGGGCCTCCCCCCGGCGGCCCGGAAAAACACTGCACTCCGGAAGCTCTTTTCCATATTTCCATAATTCGGAAAGCTCCGATGTGATTTATAATATTACACCAGAAAAACCAAAATACAATCCCTTTTGCCAACAAATCGGCAATTTTCATTGATTTTCATTTTTTTCAAAATGTTACACTTCGCACGGCGGTCCGATCCGCATCCGGCGAAAAAAACGATGCTGTTTTCGGCCCGGCGCCTTGCTTTCAAACGGAATGACGGATATATTGTAAAAAATCATTCTCCGTACCAAGGAAAGCGCAGCAACAGTTATGAAACTCGGGTTCGACAGCGAAAAATATCTCAAGGAGCAATCGCAGGCCATTCTGGAACGGGCGGCGAAGTTCAACGACAAACTTTATCTGGAGTTCGGCGGCAAACTCCTCTGTGATTTTCACGCCGCGCGCGTCCTGCCCGGATTCGATCCCGATACGAAAATCAAACTGCTGCAGCGCCTGAAGGATAAAATCGATATCGTCATCTGCATCTACGCCGGCGACATCGAGCAGAAAAAAATGCGCGCCGACTTCGGCCTCTCCTACGACGCCGACACCATGCGCACCATCGACGACCTCCGGGACTGGGGGCTTGACGTCAAGGCCGTGGTCGTGACCCGGTATCAGGATCAGCCGGTCGTGCACAATTTCATCAACAAACTCTCCCGGCGCGGGATTTCGGTCTACACCCACCGCCCGATCGAAGGGTATCCGACCGACCTCGATTCAATCGTCAGTCCCGCAGGTTACGGCGCCAACGCCTACATCGAAACCGACAAACCGATCGTCATCGTCACCGGTCCGGGAGCGAATTCCGGAAAAATGGCAACCTGTCTCTCTCAGGTCTATCATGAATCTCAGCGCGGCGTTCAGGCAGGTTACGCCAAGTTCGAAACGTTCCCCGTCTGGAATCTCCCGCTCGACCATCCGGTCAACATCGCCTACGAAGCGGCCACCGCCGACATCAACGACATCAACATGGTCGACTCCTTCCATCTGGCCGCCTATGGCGAAACGGTCATCAACTACAACCGCGACTTGGAGATATTCCCGGTGGTCAAGCGCATCTGTGCGCGAATCATGCCGCCCGAACAACTCTATCAGTCGCCGACCGACATGGGGGTCAACCGGGTCGGATTCGCGATCACCGACGACGCGGTCTGCCGCGAGGCGGCGATTCAGGAGATCATCCGGCGTTATTTCCGTTACATGTGCGATTACGCGACCGGCTCCGCCGACAAAGCGGCGATCGACCGCGTCAAACTCCTGATGGACGACCTCGGCATCACCGAACTCGACCGCAAGGTCGTCGCTCCGGCACGGGAAGCGGCCAAGGCCGCCGAAAGCCAGCCGGACAAGGGAAGCGAAAACGTTTACTGCGGTGCCGCGCTCGAATTGCCCAACGGCACAATCATCACCGGAAAGAATTCACCGCTGCTGCACGCGGCGTCGAGCTGCATCCTCAATGCGATCAAATATCTGGCCAAGCTCCCAGACGATCTGCCGCTCATTTCTCCGGAGGTGATCGATTCGGTCGGTGCGCTCAAGAAGAACATTCTCAAGAACAAAGGCATCAGCCTCGATCTCGGCGAGACACTCACCGCATTGAGCGTCAGCGTTCCGTCGAACCCCGCCGCCAGGCTCGCGATGCGTAAGCTCGCCAAGCTGTCCGGATGCGAAATGCACATCAGCCATTTGCCCACTCCCGGCGACGAGGTCGGGTTGCGTAAGCTCGGAATCCATCTCACCAGCGAACCGCGCTTCACCAGCCGCAACCTCTTTTTGGAGTGAAAAAGGCAGGCAATGGAAGGAGCATGAAATCATACAAGACATGCCATCGTTGGCATCTGTAATAATGAGATAAGAATTCCGTATCGACGTTCGATCAGCCGTGGCTGTTCCGGGAGGGGGCGGAAGTGAAAGTCATGGTCTGGAAAAATCAATCACACGGATCAGGGAGAGACGAGACAAATGAGTGAAGTTGCCATCAATTATGATGAAAGCCTGGCCGGCGACCATCCGCTGCCGTCGGCGCTGCTGCGACCGACCGGCGGGCGTGTGAGTTCGGCAGTGGAGTGGTACAATCGGCGCCGCCCGGAAATTCTGGCGGATTTCGAACGGATCATGTATGGGAAAATTCCGCCGCGCCCCGAAACCGTCCGTCCGGAACGGCTCTCCGAAGTAACCGACGCGCTCGGCGGAAAGGCCACCCGGCGGGAGATCCGGCTCCACATGGAAGGTCCCTGCGGAGTGCATTTCCTCGACATTCTCTGGTATCTGCCCAACCACGTGAATAAACCGGTTGGGGCGATAGCTGGAATCAATTTCCAGGGGAATGCCGCCTGCACCGATGAAGACGGCATCCGCCCGACGGTGAATTTCAAATCGGAAGCGCCGCAGCAGCATCGCTGGCAGATCCCGATGCTGATCGACGCGGGGTTCTCCGTGGCGACCTGCTGCCGCAACGACCTCTTTCCGGACCGGGCGGACGGCCGTGCCGAGAGCATTTACAAAATGTTCCATCCGGCATCGGAACTCGGTGCGGCGAACCGTGACCTCACCGCGATCAGCGCGTGGGCGTTCGGCTGTTCGAGATTGCTCGATCTGCTGGAGACCGAACCGCGTATCGATGCGCGGCGCATCTGGGTGCACGGACACTCCCGACTCGGGAAAACCGCGCTCTGGGCCGCGGCCAATGATTCACGTTTCGCCGGAGCGGTCAGCAACGATTCCGGCTGCTGCGGAGCGGCTCTCGACCGGCGCGACTTCGGCGAAACGATCGCCAAAATTACAGAGACGTTTCCGTGGTGGTTCCCCGCGGCGCTCGACGCGTATGCGGAAACCCCCGCCGCCCTCCCCTTCGATCAGCACATGCTGATCGGACTGATCGCACCGCGCCCGGTGCTGGTCGCGAGCGCGACCGAAGATCTCTGGGCGGATCCGCGCGGCGAATTTCTCAGTGCGCGGGCGGCCGGTGAAATTTATCGTCTGTTTGGAAGCGACGGGATCTCCGGGTGCGAGTTTCCCGCACCGGAAACTCCGGTATTCGGTGACGGCGTCGGTTATTATCTGCGGACCGGGAAACACGACGTTACCGCAACGGACTGGAAATTCGTCCTCGAATTCATCCGCCGCACCATGACCGTTTGAACACAGGAAATATTCAAGCTGGGAGAAGATGAAAATGGAACTTTTGAATCGCGATTTCTGGAATCGAACCCACCCGGACGAACCATTGCGGGAATATCCGGTCAAAGCCATGCAGTTCGGCGAAGGCAACTTCCTGCGCGCCTTCATCGACTGGATGATCGAATGTTCCAACCGTGCCGGCAAATTCAACGGCATGGTTCAGATCGTGCAGCCGCTGCCGCAGGGAACGGCAGAGTTGATTGAAGCGCAGCAGGGACTTTACACCCTCGTGCTGCGCGGCATGGAAAACGGCGCCCCGGCCGAAACACGTCAGGTGATCAGCTGCGTCAGGGGGTGTCTGGTCTGCGACACCCAATGGGACAAAGTCGTGGAAACCGCGCTGCTCCCGACGCTGGAGGTCATCTTCTCCAACACCACCGAGGCGGGCATCGAATACAAACCGGAACCCTACACTCCGGGCAAATCGCAGATCACCTATCCGGCGAAACTTGCCGCGCTGCTTTATGCGCGTTATCAGGCGAAACTTCCCGGAGTGGTCGTCATGCCGTGCGAATTGATCGACCGGAACGGAGCCACGCTGCGCGAATGCATTCTCCATTACGCCGCCGACTGGAAACTGGAGGCAGGCTTCGCGGCGTGGATCAATGATTCCTGCGGTTTTCTCAACACGCTGGTCGACCGGATCGTCGCCGGCTACCCGCGCGCCGAAGCGGATGCGTGGTGCGAAAAATTCGGTTACAAGGACAACCTCATCGACTGCGGCGAACTCTTCTCTCTGCTGGTGATCGAAGGCGATGAAAAATATCGCCGGGCGATTCCGTTCGCCGAAGCCGGTCTTCATGTGATCTGGACAAAGGATCAGACCCCCTACCGCAGCCGGAAGGTGCGTTTCCTCAACGGCGGCCACACGTCAACGGTGCTGGCGGCGTTTCTGGGCGGGTTCGACTTCGTCGATCAGATGACGGCGGATCCGTTGTTCGGCCGATATCTGCGCACGGCGCTCTTCGACGAAGTGTTCCCGACCGTTGCGCTGCCGGAAACGGAGAAACGCGCCTTCGCCGAATCGATCATCGAACGTTTTCTCAATCCCTTCGCCAACCATCGATTGCTCTCCATTTCGCTCAATTCGATCTCCAAGTGGCAGGTGCGGGTTCTGCCGTCGCTGCTCGACTACCGGGAGATCACCGGGAAACTGCCGAAGGTGCTGACCTTTTCGCTGGCGGCGCTTCTCGCCTTCTATCGGGGAAGTTGCGACGCCGCCGACAACAAATGGTACGGCACGCGTTCCGGAGAACGGTATCCGATTCAGGACGACCCGGAAAAAATCGCCTTTCTCAACGCCAATTCGATTCCGGCGATTCTCGGCCGGCGCGATTTCTGGGGAATGGATCTCAACACGATTCCGGGATTCGCCGACGCCGTCGAACATGATTTCGCCGCGATCGAACGGAACGGCATCACCGCCGCTGTTCAGGCGTTGCTGGAGAAGTGAAGATGGCCGCCGAACCGTTGCGTTATTTGAAAATCGGCCGCACCGACAATGTGGCGGTGGCGCTCGCCGACCTTGCCGCCGGTGAGGTTGTCACCATCGACGGCAGATGCATCACTTTGCGAGAACCGATCATGCGCGGGCACAAATTCGCCCTGGTGCCGATTGCGCCGGGCGAAGCGGTGCTGAAATACGACATGCCGATCGGCGGCGCCACGAGCGCAATCGCGCCGGGGGAATGGGTGCACACGCACAATCTGCGAACCCGGCTCTCAGGGGAACTGGAGTATTCCTACACGGCGCTCCCGGCGCCTCCGCCGCCTGCGGCACCGTCACGCCGGAGTTTTTCCGGATATTTGCGTGCGGACGGCCGCTGCGGCATCCGCAACGATCTCTGGATCATTCCGACGGTCGGATGCGTCAACAAACTTGCCGAAAATCTCGTCCGGAGGTTCGAGCGCGAACTGCCCGACGGCATGCGCATTACGGCGTTTCCCCATCCCTACGGCTGTTCCCAGCTCGGAGACGATCATGAACACACCGCCGGGATTCTCGCAGCGCTTGCGACCCATCCGAATGCGGGCGGCGTGCTGGTCGTGGCGCTCGGGTGCGAAAACAACACGCTCGAATCGTTCCAGGCGCGACTGGGAAACTTCGATGCGTCGCGCATCCGTTTTCTCAAGGCGCAGGACGAAGGCGACGAGGTCGAACGCGGGCTGCGGTTTCTGCGCGAACTGCGCGACCGGGCCGGGCGCGACCGGCGGTGTGAACTTCCGGTGTCCGAATTGAAGGTCGGGTTGAAATGCGGCGGGTCGGACGGGCTTTCCGGAATCACGGCCAATCCGCTGATCGGGCGTTTTTCGGATCTGCTGACGGCGGCGGGGGGAACGACGGTGCTGACGGAAGTGCCGGAGATGTTCGGTGCGGAAACACTGCTGATGGCGCGGGCCGCCGACCGTGACGTTTTCGACCGGACGGTGAAGATGATCAACAATTTCAAGAATTATTTCCTCCGTCACAATCAGGTCGTCTACGAAAACCCCTCCCCCGGCAACAAAGCCGGCGGCATCACCACGCTGGAGGAAAAATCGCTCGGCTGCACCCAGAAAGGCGGCACCTCTCCGGTGCGCGACGTGCTTGAATACGGCGAAACGCTCCATACGCCGGGCTTGAATCTGCTCACCGGCCCGGGCAACGACATGGTTGCCACAACCGTGCTGGCGGCGGCGGGCGCGCAGCTGGTGCTTTTCAGCACCGGACGCGGTACACCGTTCGGCGGAGCGGTGCCGACGTTGAAGATTTCGACCAACAGCGAACTTGCGCGCCGGAAGCCGGAATGGATCGATTTCGATGCAGGAATACTCGTTTCGGGCGACGCCACGCTGGACGAACTCGGCACGAAATTCTATGATTTTGTTTTGAAAACCGCCTCGGGCGAATATGAAACCTGCAATGAGCGGAACAATTATCGTGAAATCGCCATCTTCAAGGACGGAGTGACATTGTAAATCGAAAACGGCAGGAGGCGGGGAAAAACATTCGAAAAAAGCCGGAACGTTTGACGAAGCGCCGGAACGGGATTATATTAAAATCGTTGCAGATCATTTATATCGTATTTGTTTTCGGAGAATTCGCGATGAAAAGATCCTGGCTCTTCCGGTGTTTTGCCGTATTTTCGGCCGCACTGCTGCTGGCGACGATGCTTACCGGCTGCGGAGATCAGCTGCTCAATTACGCGCCGGAAAACGCCGATATCGTGGCGGTGTTCAACGGGTCGCGGATCGCCGCGCAGCCGCAGATCAATCAGATGCTCCGCTTTCTTACGATGACCGCGCCGGGATTCGACGGGCGGCTGGATCGGGAGCTTGCCCGAGCCGGAGTCAATGCAAATGACTTCAAAAATGAATATATGCTCTTTTACTGTACGCCGTTAAAAAGCGGCGGAGTGGTAATCATGACGCCGGACAATGTTGCGCCGAAACTTTTTCAGGCATTCCGGCAGATCTACCGAAGTCGGGCCCGTGAAATTGAGGTCGAACACCTGCCGGGTGTTGAAGTCGCCCTGCCGGACAACCGGGGACTCCTGCAATGTGCGCTGCTCTCCAGTCATCGGCTGGAGCTGGCCTGGGGACCGGCACCGAAACTGCCGCTCTCCGGCGGGCACCGCAATCCGCTCGCGCAGAAGTTGGATGCGAAAGATTCGCTGCTTCATCTCCGGATCGCACCGGCGGCGCTGTTGGAGCGGAATGCGGAGGAAATTCCGCCGTTTCTGACCCAATTAAAAACGATCTCCTGCCAATTCCGCAGTGAGAACGGCATTCTCACGCAGGACATCGCGCTGGAATTTCCGGCGGCGCAATATGCCTACGAAGCGAAAGGCGCGGCGGAGACATTGTTTTCCACCTTTTCCGCGCTGCTGCCGTTCAATCTGCCGCTCCGGCTTGAACACACTCAGCTTGAGGTAAATGGTTCGGCACTGACCTTTTCCGGTCAGCTTGGCCGCAACCGTTACATTGCCGCAGTTCCATCGCCGTCACGCCGGGCGGTAACCAGCGCCTCGAACCTGAAACGGCTGGCGGCGGCCTGCGCCTCATACGCGCAGGACAACGACGGTTTCTGGCCGCCGTCGCTGGATGAACTGCGAAGCGTCGGATTGTTGACGGATCCCTCGCTTCTTCTGGCGCCGAACGATCTCTCGACCCCGCCGGCACCGCCGGACGGACCGTTTCTGCCCGCCAACAGCAGTTATGTTTATCTGGCGGGGAATCTGCCGGGCGGTCTGATTTCGGCAGGCGAGGCGCACTGTTACCCGGTGGCATTTGAGAAACCGGAGTTTCAGCCGGCGGCGGAGAGCGCGATCCTCTGGATGGACGGCGATGTAACCTATATAAAATTGAACACCTCCAATGCGGTCGAAGTACTTCGGCAGCTGCGGATTCATCAGCCGGAAGGAGAGGAAAAATACTGGAAACAGCTGGAAGCCAACGCCGCCGCATACGATAAATAAGAATTTTCCTGCGTGCGGGGAAAGCCTCTTCGCTCCGACAACGGTTTCGACATGCCCGTTCTATGGAACACAGGAGAAGAATCCATCATGAGCAATGAACGAAAATACCGGGTTTCCGGCATGAGTTGCGCCGCCTGCGCAGCGAATATCGAGCGTTGCGTCCGTAAAGTCGAAGGAGTTTCGCAGGTCGTCGTCAATCTGCTGACCAATCAGATGCTCGTGACGCCGGCGCCGGACGCCGGAACCGATACCGCTCTCGACGACCGCGTCTGCCGGGCGGTTTCCGCCGCAGGTTATTCCGCAACGCCTGAAACCGCGGAGAAAACAAATGCAGAATCGATCCCGGCTTCCGGCGGAAAACCGGCGACGGCGGAACAGGAAATGCTGCCGGAAAAACATCGGCTGCTGCTCTCGATTCTTTTTCTGCTTCCTTTAATGTACATCGCCATGGCGCATCACATGACCATTGAACTTCCGCTTCCGGAATTTCTGTCGGGAGAGCACAATGCGTTGAGCTGGGCGTTTACGCAATTTCTGTTGACGCTCCCGATCCTGTACATCAACCGAATTTTTTTCATTCGCGGCTTCCGGGCATTGTTCCACGCCGCGCCGAATATGGATACCTTGATTGCAGTGGGTTCTGCGGCGGGAGTTGTTTACGGGATCGTGGTCATCTATCAACTTGCCGCGGCCACCGCGACCGGCGACAGGGAAACCGTGGCGCGTTGCCGCAACGATCTCTATTTTGAAGCGGCGGCGATGATTCTTACGCTGATTACGCTTGGGAAATTTCTGGAGGCACGCTCCCGGCGGAAAACCGGAGACGCCATCGCCAAACTCATGCAGCTTGCCCCGCAAAATGCCGTGGTGGAACGCGACGGAGCCGAAATCACCCTCCCGATAGAACAACTCGTTCCCGGCGACATCGTTCTGGTGCGCCCGGGCGGCTCGATTCCGGTGGATGGAGTAATCACGGCGGGGGATGCCGCAGTTGATCAGTCGGCACTGACTGGAGAAAGCATTCCAGTGGATAAACATCCCGGCGACCGGGTGATCGCCGCAACGATCAACCGATCCGGTTTTCTGAAGATCCGGGCGGAACGGGTCGGCGAAGAAACAACGCTGGCGCAAATTATTCAACTGGTGGAGGATGCCGGAAACTCCAGAGCGCCGATCGCAGCGCTGGCGGATCGGGTTTCCGGCATTTTTGTACCGGTGGTCATCGCCATTGCGTTGCTTGCCTCGTTCAGTTGGCTGTTCTGCGGAGCGACGGTTACGTTCGCAATTTCCATCGGCATTGCGGTACTGGTGGTGAGCTGTCCCTGTGCGTTGGGGCTGGCGACGCCGGTTGCGATCATGGTGGGAACCGGGCGCGGCGCTCAAGCGGGCATTCTCTTCAAAACCGCGGACGCTCTCGAACACGCCGGAAAAATCGATACCGTTGCATTGGACAAAACCGGAACCGTCACCTGCGGCGAACCGCGCGTCACCGATGTTCTTCCCGCGAGCGGCGTCACGAAGGAGGGACTTCTCGCCATTGCCGCCGCGCTGGAAAAGCCATCCGAACACCCCCTCGCATGCGCCATCGTGCAGGCCGCCGCCGATCAACGAATCACTCCGGCAATGGTTACGGAATTTCAGGCGATTCCGGGACGCGGCGTTCGCGGTGCGATTGATTCAAGCGTTTATCTTGCCGGAAATGCCGCCATGCTTGCCGAAGCGGGTTTCGACCCGGCTCCCTGCGAAAAACAAGCCGCTGCGCTCTCCGTTGCAGGCAAGACGCCGTTGTTTTTCGCCGGAAATAACCGGATATTGGGGATCATCGCGCTGGCCGACACCATCAAACCGACCAGCAGAGAGGCCATTGCGGCATTCCGTTCGCTCGGGATTGACGTGGTCATGCTGACCGGCGACAACCAGCGCTGCGCGGAGGCGATTCAAAAGGAACTCGGTATCGACCGGAGTTTCGCGGATCTTCTGCCGCAAGAGAAGGAGGCAGTCATCCGGGAATTGCAGAACAACGGTCACAAAGTTGCCATGGTCGGCGACGGCATCAACGACGCGCCCGCGCTTGCCCGGGCCGACGTCGGCATCGCCATCGGAGCGGGAACCGACATCGCCATCGACGCCGCCGACGTCGTCCTGATGAAAAACGACCTCAACGATGCGGCGGAGGCCGTTGCGCTGAGCCGGGCGGTCATGCGGAACATCCGGGAAAATCTCTTCTGGGCGTTTTTCTACAATACACTTGGAATTCCACTGGCCGCCGGAGTGTTCTTTCCGATTTTCGGCTGGAAACTCAGCCCGGTTTTCGGAGCACTTGCGATGAGCTTAAGTTCGATCTGCGTGGTGAGCAACGCGCTGCGTCTCCGCTTCTTCCAACCGAAATTCAAACGTGTCACCACCGCGCGGACAGCCGATACGGAAACGCCGTCTGAATCGCCGATTATTCCCGCCGACGAACCGGAAAAGATGGCGGATCCGACGGTTCAGAAATTCCATATTGCCGGCATGAGCTGCAACCACTGCCGGATGAAGGCGGAAAACGCGCTTCGCGCCCTGCCGGGCGTCACTGCGGCCGAAGTTGACCTGGAAAGCGGCACCGCCGTCGTACATGCCGTCTCCCCCGTCCCGGAAGAACAGTTCATTGAAGCAATCAAAGCTGCCGGCTTCCGGGCGGAACATTTTTCATAAAAAAAACCGCGCGTCGCCAGACGCACGGTGCTCCGGAGAACTCTCCACTCCTGGTCAGAAGTCGAATTTTCGACGGCGGCGGCTCTCGACCGCTGCGCGCAGACGTTCCTTCAAGTCGCCGATTTCACCGCTCCCCGCGGAGATCGGAATGATCTCGATCACTTCATCGGCAAGCTCAGCTCTCAGCAATTCAAGATTTTCCGCCGCCTCCGGCAAATCCATTTTATTGGCGACGATGAGTGCCGGGCGCTTCGATAATCCCTTCATGTAAAGTTCGAGTTCCTCGCGCAGGTGCCGCAAATCTTCCCACGGCTGCCGGCCGTCCACGCCTCCCATGTCCAGCACGAACGCCAGCACCACGGTTCGCTCAATATGCCGCAGAAATGCATGGCCGAGTCCGACATTGTCATGCGCCCCCTCGATCAATCCCGGGATGTCCGCAACCGTGATCCGTTCATAATCAGGATATTCGATCACGCCGACCATCGGATGGAGCGTCGTAAAGGGATATGGTGCCACCCGGGGACGCGCCGCGGACAACGTCCGAAGCAACGTCGATTTTCCTGCGTTGGGATACCCGACCAGCCCGACGTCGGCAATCGTTTTCAATTCGAGCACCACTTCGCGCATCTCTCCGGGTTCTCCGGGTTCCCATTCGCGCGGGGCGCGGTTGGTCTGCGTGGCGAAGCGGGGATTGCCGCGGCCGCCGCGACCGCCGCGCGCAAGAACGATGCATTTCCCGGCTTCATCCATGTCGGCGATCACTTCGCCCGTCTCGCTGTCGGTCACAATCGTCCCCACCGGAACGCGCAGTGTAATGTCGGGCGCTTTCCGCCCGTGCATATTCGCGCCTTTGCCGCCGGGACCGTTCTTCGCCTGATAATGGCGATTGTAAATCAACGCCGCCAGACTCTGTTCATCGGCGGACGCCTCCAGAAGAACGTTTCCGCCCGCACCACCGTCACCGCCGTCCGGGCCGCCGCGCGGAACGAATTTCTCCCGGTGAAAACTGCAGCAGCCGTTGCCGCCGTCACCGCCCTTGACCGTAATCGTCGCCTTATCTACAAACATGAAACGCCCCTCTCCGCTACCGGTTCTTCTTCCTCGACCATCCCATCACACAGAAACAATAAACCCCGGAAAACATCACGTTTCCGGGGTCTTTCCGCCGACGGCGCCATTCATCGCCGCCCGGCCATCGCTGTCAGTGGAAACGACACAACAACGAACTGCCCCGAAACATCTCACGCATCCGGTCAGTTCCGTCCCGCCGTATCCATTCCGAACCAAATCTTCAGTTGGCCGGAACGATATTCACCTTGCGCTGCTCCTTGCGGAACTCAACCGTGCCGTCGCACAACGCGAACAGCGTGAAATCACGACCGCAGCCGACGTTCACGCCGGGACGGAAACGGGTGCCGCGCTGACGGACAATGATCGAACCCGCCTTGACGCTCTCGCCTCCAAACGCTTTAATTCCGAGAAATTTCGGATTGCTGTCACGACCGTTCCGGCTGCTGGATTGTCCTTTTTTATGAGCCATGATGAAACCCTCGCTTTATCTTTAATATCGTTTTTCGACACAAAATATCCGTTAACGAATTATTACAATACCCCGAATTCCGAAAAAGTCAAGCCGCCCCCGGCGATTTTTCCCGAAAAACATCTTTCGCGCGCCGCTGCCTCATTTCGGGAAATTCCTCCCGATCCACTTCATTCATCGCTTCAGCGTTTCCCTTTTCACCGCCGTCTCGCTCCGCCGGCGGGAATCAGACGGATCTCGCGGCAGACCTCCGAACCGAAGTGCGCATTCACACGCGACAACAACAAATCCAGTGACGGCGCCAGTTCCCGGATCAACGCGCTGTGACGCACCTCCAGAAGCAGAATTCCATCCGTCAATCCTGCCGGATTCGCCAGCGTCCCCGCCGGCCCCGGACCGACGATCTTCTTCCAGTGCGCCTGAAGTTCCGTAAAACGACCGATTTCCGGATCCGCCAGGCCGGAACAAAGTTCCTGAATCACTTCAGATGCCGCCACCGGCTGCGGTGAATGCGCGGTCATTTCCACTTTCGCGCGCTCCTTGCCGTACCAGTTCTTCAGCAACAAATACCGGGTCTTGAGCTCCCGTGCCCGCTTTGCCGCGCCGTAGTTCATTGCGCGCTCCCCGTGTCAGATGTTGATATCCAACCCGATCATCATCGCCGGGAGCAGCAGTGTGTGAATTACCAGCTTTCCCGGCGCAATCGCTCCCTTGATCGTATAAATGAACCCAGAACGAAATCCGCCGAACGGCGCGCCCACCGTCATTTTAAGCATTCCATACGGCAGATACAGGATCTGAAACGTATCCTTGCCCATTTTCAGCAGGCAACGCCCGGTGTTGAGCAGCGCCCGGATCAGATACGGCTTCGCCTTGTCCGCCACCTTCAACGCGATCGGCGCCAGAATGGCGATCGTCACCGGGTCGATCGCCTCCGCCTTCGGCGCCGGAAACAAAATCGCGGTAACCAATACCAGCAACAGGATTTTCACAAACCTTTTCATCTCACCCTTCCCCGGAACAACGTCGAACCGCGTCCCGACACAACGTCTTCCCTCTCTCCGTATTTACCACCATACCGCACACTTCACTCGCCCTGCTGAGCGCAAGTTCAACGCCGGAATCCCCGCCGCCGCGGCAATCGACGGTAGGAAATCCGCCCGCCGCTCCCGCAATCGACCCCGGATGCGAAACGCACCGACTCTCCCGCCGCAATCGCAATATTCTGCACCAGGCGAAACCGTCCCTTCGCCGTAACCTCCGGCTGCAATTCCGCTTCGCGAACCAAATGAAACGTCCGATCCGGCCCCAGATAAACCAATCCCCAGCCCGCGGCGATTTCATCCGCCGCAACCAGCCCCGCCGGCACCGCAAGATAACAGTAATCCGCGACCCCGGTTCGACGGATGCGTTCGAGCTGTCCCCCCTGATGAAGCGCATGCTGCAGTTTCTCCATCCGCCGCCGCAGCCGGCGGTAGGCGGCATTGGTGCTGCCGGCATAATCCCAGGTGCGGAATTCGGCGAAAAGATCGTCCGTGGATGCCAGGTGCGGCTCCGTTGCGCGGATTTCCGCCTCCAGTTGTTCCCGTTCCGCCCGGAGCGCGTGCAGTTCCGCCAGCTGCGCATCCCGATCGGCACACTCCGCAAAACAACGGTCGAAATGATCGTAAAACATCACGATTACCGTACACTCCACCTCCCGGCGATCCTCCCGCCGCCGAAAGCCCGCCGCCGTCACCTGATATTTCTTCCGGCAGACCGGCACCTGCGGCGCAGCCGCCTCCATCCCCAGCGACCAGAGAAATCCCATCGCAAGCTGCCGGAACTCCTGCCGGGTCAATTCCGCTGCACGCGTCGCAGGAACCTTCTCCGCCGCGGCCGCAGGCACCGGCGGAATTTCTTCCGTATTCCCGGATTCCGCGGGGATTTTCACTTCAGCTTCCACGTCCGCTTGAACGTCCGCGTCCGCCTGCGGGACGTCAAACAAACCAAAAAGATCCGGCTCCGAATCAGCAGAAGAATGTATCCGTTTCACCAATTTCACGTTTTTCCTATTTGACAATCACGTTGCCGTCGAATGAGAGATCGAAGGTGCTTCCGGTCTCCCCCGAACGCTCCGCATCGATAATCGCGGTCTGCAACACGCTTAAGAGATACGCCAGATTCCGGTTGCGCGCGGGAATCAGCACCCGGCACACTTTTCGGTTCCGGTAACGCATGACGAATTCCAGCTTCTCCGGATTGCGCAGATTGATCGCAATAATCGAAATGTCCGGAAAATTCCGCACCGTCTGCATCACCAGCGCCAGCGCCTCGCTCAACGGTTCAAGCTTCATCCCCGGCGTCACTCCGGCGGTCGAAATTCCGAGAATCACCGGCAGCGGCAGCGACACGCTCATCGATTCCAAACGCGGAATCACGATCCCGTTCTCATCGACCACCCATTCCGAACGCGGATTCGACAACACCGCCCGCGGAATCCTTTCGATCACCCGCAAATGAATCGTATCCGGAAGAATCCGGGTCACTTCGCAACTTTCCACGCTCGGAATCCGCATCAGCCGCTCCCGCAGCTCAGCCGGCCGCACCATGAACAAATTATCGCCGCGGCGCAGATCGAGACGCGCCGCCAGCACATTCGATTTGTTCTGCCAGAAGCCGTTGTTCTGAAGTTCGATCTCCCGGATCGCAAATCGGGGATTTTCCGTGAAAAGCCACCGCTTCGTTCCCTGGAGCAACACCACCAGCAATGACACGATCGCCAGCAGCACCAGAAACGCCGCCAGCGCGCGCATCCATTTTTCCCGGTCGCTGCGCACACCGGCGATGTTCTTCACCGGAAGTTTTTTTGCGGTGTTGGTCGAGCCCGTTGCCATGTCCTTCATTCAAATCCACGTTATCCGTCATCAAAATCCACGCGCGTTTCATTATAATATAAACGCATATTCCCCTTTTTACAGTGTGCCGCAAATTTTTTAAGAACAATTTTCAACACACGTTTTTATCACTCTTTTGACGGGTTTGGCATAAAAAAAGAAAAAAGCATCATCGCTTATGCAAAAAATGCATAAATATTGAAAAAAATTCATTTCTGGTGTTGACTTTTTCATAAAATTCTGCCATAATATATAACAAACCAAAATCAAACATGGAGCCGATTGACAAAATGGCAGAGAAAGGAAAGACTTCTTCCACCTCGGTTCTGGCCCAGGTTGCCAAACGAGCCAGGGTGTCGTCGGGCACCGTGAGCCGGGTGTTCAACAACAGCGACCTCATTCCGGCCACCACGCGGAGCCGGGTGCTGGCTGCCGCACGGGAATTGAATTTCCGTCCGCGGGTCGGAGTGCGTGCGCCACAGATCGCATTGATTACCGAAGCGCCGCACAAAACGGTCATGGGCGGCTACGTCTGCAGCCTGTCGCAATACATCTGTTACGCGCTCTCCAAGGCGGATGCGGGCGTCACGATGATCACCGAAGACCGCATCGAACGGCTCGCGAACAGCTGGTTCGACGGAATCATCGGCGTCTCCTGGGAGGACCGCACCATTCAAATGCTCCGCGAGATCAAATATATTCCGATCGTCTGGCTGAGCGATCAGTATCAGAATATATTTCACACGGTCTACATCGACTGCCGGGAAACCGGGCGCACCGCAGGAGAATATCTGATCCGCAAGGGGCATACCCGCATCGGTGTAATCCACGATGTCGATTACACCGGAAAATGCCGGACCGAAGGCGTCGCGGAAGCGATGAAAGAACACAATATCAATCCGACGGAAAATCTGATCCGGCTCCCGAACAACATCGCGCTTCACCTGGCGGTCAAACGACTGATCGACGCCGGGTGCACCGCGGTATGGGTTACCGGCGAGGACATGAAAGTTCTCGAAGTCAACTGGCTCATTCAGGAGCTCGCCGGAAAGAGAGTGCCGGAAGACATCTCTCTGCTCGGATTCGAAAATCCCGGCATCAGCGAATTCTGCCGACCTTCGCTGAGCACCATCGCCTGCCCGTTGCGCGAGATCGCCGAGGAAGCGGTCAAAATCGCCTTGAGCGGCAGTCATGATGAACTCATCCACCGGCAGATGCCGGTTCGGTTGATCGAACGAAATTCAGTGGCAAGTCGCGCCTGATTATCTCAACAGCACAACTTCAACTCACGCTGAAAGGAAATATACCGATGAAATTGAACTTTTTAATGTGTATCATACTTTCCGCAACGCTTGCGGGAGCCGCCGACACGGTGCTGAATTTCGCGCCGGAACAACTTGAAGCACGCTATCACGCCAAAGTGACCGATGATGCGGAGGGCATCCACCTCGTCACCGACACCCCGGAATGGGACAGCGGTTTGCGCATCAATCCGCCCGCCGGCGAGAAATTCGATTTCTCCAAGGCGCGCTATCTGGCCGTCGATGTGGAAAATCTTTCCAAGGATCGCCAGTTGCGGCTGACGATGCACATTTCCAGCGGTTCGCGCGAGAAAAACAGCTCCAGCCATGTCGATCTGCCGCTGCGTGAAATCAACACCGGCATCGGTTTGAATCCCGGCGAAAAGCGTACCATGCGGCTCTATTTGCCGCACGCGGCGCTCTTCACCGCGCCCGAGGACGGCAAAAATTTCCGCCGGCCGCTGGATACCACTCAGATCAATTCGATCGAATTCAAAATGCAGTGGCCCTTCGAACCCGGACGCAAGGAACTGCTCAACTGCCGGCTCTCCAACATCCGGCTCGAAGGCGAACCCGAATTCGACCGCAAGGTCGATGCGGAAAATTATTTCCCCTTCATCGACGTTTACGGGCAATACAAACACAGCGAATGGCCCGAGAAAATCCATTCCGACAGCGACCTGACCGAGGAACATGCCCGAGAACTTGCGGAACTCGACAACACTCCCGATCCGGCCACCTGGGATGAATTCGGCGGCTGGGCCAACGGTCCGCAGCTCAAGGCCACCGGCAGTTTCCGTGTGGCAAAATACGATGACAAATGGTACTTCGTCGATCCGGCCGGCCACCTCTTCTGGTCCTTCGGAATCGACGTGCTCCGCACCCACACCGACGCCACCAACGGTCGAAATCATCAGCACTGGTTCGATACGAAACTGCCGGATGACGGCATGCTGCCCTTCACCCACTGGAATCTGCAGAAAAAATACGGCAAGGAGGATTATGCCGAGGATTTCTACAACGTCCTCAACCGCAGACTCCGCGCCTGGGGCATCAACACGATCGGCAACTGGGGAGACGGTCAGCACATCATCATGAGCAAAATGCCCTACACCATCTCGCTTGGCGAAATGATCAAGGGAATCCGGAAGCTCGGGAATGTGAAGTTCTATGACGTGTTCGATCCGAGTTTCGAAGAGAAGATGGGCAACATCCTGCGCGACCGCGCCGCCGAAGAGGTTCACGTGGCCAAGTCGATCGGCGACCCGATGTGCATCGGTTACTTCATCGACAACGAGCTGCAGTTCGGCAACATCACGCAGGGCGTCATGAAAGCCAAAGCCGATCAGCCCGCCAAGGTGGAGTTCATCAAGGATCTGAAAGCGAAATACGGCGATGATATCGCCAGACTCAACAAGGCGTGGGAAACCTCCTATGCCGACTGGAACAAGCTCGCGGAATCTACGGATATTCCCAAGAGCAAGGGGTTCCGTGAAGATTCCGGCGACTTCTACCGCAAGTTCGTCAACCGCTACTTCGAAATCTGCCGGAAGGGGATCAAGAACGTTGCGCCGCACCGGCTCTATCTCGGCTGCCGCTTCGTCGGATTCCGTCAGGCCGGCGTCACCTGGGAAGCCGCCGCGAAATATTGCGACGTCGTGACCGTGAACACCTACAGCAACAGCGTCTACAACACCAACCGCGGCGATTTCCGCGACCGGCCGATCATGGTGGGCGAATTCCATTACGGCACCTACGACCGCGGCATGTTCAGCGCCAGTCTCTGTCCGGTCGGCGATCAGCACGAACGCGGCGTTTCGATGACCCGGTTCGTCCAGGGAGCGCTGGCGCACCCGAACTTCGTCGGAGTGCATTACTTCCAGTTGCGCGACCAGCCGCTCACCGGACGGTATGACGGAGAAGGGTATCAGATCGGGTTCGTCGACGTGGCCGACACTCCGTATCCGGAGATGACCAAAGCCGCCCGTGAGATCGGCGAGAATATGTATGATTACCGCAGCAACGGAAAACTTGTCAACGAAATGAAGTAAATTAACGCACCCCAAATATGGAGATTTCAAAAATGAAAAACACAATGCTCCGTCGTCGTTTCCGCTTCACATTGATCGAGTTGTTAGTTGTAATTGCGATCATCGCAATTCTGGCCTCGATGTTGCTGCCCGCGTTGAAC
>CALXNS010000099.1 GCA_944389815.1 uncultured Victivallis sp.
CGTGTCTAAATTTCCAATTGGTACAACCGATGAGAAATCAATATCAGCTTTATTATTCACGGCGCTCTCTTTGCCCCTCATTGGATAACTTTACACAATGTCGGCGCAAATTTTCTGAAACACGGAAATCAAGCTCGCGTTCCGAAAACTATTTTTTAATCGTTCGTGACGTACCATTCCGGCGTGATGCCGAGACGGCCGATTTTGTAATGAATCACCCGCGGCGACAATCCGAGATCACGCGCCGCCGCGGACATATTGCCGTGATTGCGCTTCAATGACTCCACTATCAATTCCCGTTCGTAGGAGTTGACCAGCGTGTTGAGCGAGGCACGTCCCTCCGGTAGCAGTTCTGAACCACTCGCCTCCCCCGTCTGCAGCGACGGCGGAAGATTATAGCCGTGAATGCAATCGTCGGTTGCGGTCAAAACGCCGCGTTCAATGCAATTTTCCAGCTCCCGGACATTGCCCGGCCAGTGATAACTCATGAGCATGTTGATCGCCGGAGTGGAGAGGCGCTTCACATGTTTGCCGTATTTGACGTTATGTTTCTCTATAAAGTGTTCCGCAAGAAGAATAATATCGCTCCTGCGCTTACAGAGATCCGGCATGACGATCGGAAAGATGTTCAGCCGGTAATAAAGGTCCTCCCGGAAGAGTTTTTTGCTCATCAACTCCTCGAGATTCCGACTTGTCGCCGCCAGAAAACGTACGTTCGATTTCAATTCGGCATTGCTTCCAAGCCGGGAAAAGGTCCGCTCCTGAATGAAACGGAGCAATTTCACCTGCGTTGCCAGACTCAAATCTCCAATCTCGTCCAGAAACAGCGTCCCGCCGTCGGCCGCCTCCGCCCGTCCGATCCGCCTCCCCGTCGCCCCGGTGAACGCTCCTTTTTCATGACCGAATAATTCGCTCTCCACCAAGTTCTCCGGCAACGCGGCACAGTTGAGCGTCACGAACGGTTTGTCCCGACGATTGCTCAATTTGACGATCGCACGGGCGACCAGTTCCTTTCCGGTTCCCGAACTGCCGCGGATCAGGACGGTCGCATCGCTCGGAGCCACCTGGCGGATCAATTCATAAATGTTGCGCATCGCCCGGCAGTTGCCCACCAGTTCGCCCGGGTTGTCCGACAGCATCTCCCGCAGTTTCCGGTTCTCGGCGAGAAGCTTTTCGCGTTCCTCGTGTTCGGTCAGGCAGGCGGCGACCGCGTCTGCGGTAATGTTGCCGATGATTTCCAGAAGCGCCATATCGTGTTCGAGGTCGGTGTTCGCGCCGGAAATCTCCCGGTCGATGCTCAACGTCCCGATCACCCGCTCCAGATGGATGATCGGAACACAGATGAACGCCACCTTCGACTTCGAATCCCGCGAACCGGTCCGGTTGAGGAAACGCGGATCTTTGGCGATGTCCGGAACCAGCAACGGTTTGCCTGTTTCCGCCACACGCCCGGTAATCCCCTCCCCCAGATGATAACAACCGAGGGATTTCTCTTCTTCATCTAAGCCGTGCGATGCGGTGATGCGCAGCGTATCCTTCTGAAGCAAAGTGAAGGTGCCGCGCACCATCCCCATCCGGCGATTGAGAATTTCAAGAATCTTATCGAGCAGCGCATCGACGTTCCGCTCATGAACGATCGCCGAACTGATCTCCTGCAATACTGTAATTTCCGGTTCCACCAATTACTCCCCGCATAACACCTTCATTCGCTCTTCCGCCTTCTTTTCCCCCGGACCGGTCGACGCACTCGCGGTCAACAATTACAACCCGGCGGCGACAATCCGCTTCACCGCCTCTCTGGTACGTTCCCGATCTCCGAACGCAGTCAAACGGAAGTATCCCTCTCCGCAGGAACCGAAACCGACCCCGGGAGTCCCGACCACCTGACACGTTTCCAATAATGTATCAAAGAATTTCATAGAGTCAAGCCCCGACGGCAGTTTCCACCAGATATATGGCGCATTTTTTCCGCCGTAAACGGTGTATCCGGCCTTTTCGAGTCCGTTCCGGATGAT
This sequence comes from uncultured Victivallis sp., assembly GCA_944389815.1. Taxonomy (GTDB): domain Bacteria; phylum Verrucomicrobiota; class Lentisphaeria; order Victivallales; family Victivallaceae; genus Victivallis. Next base: position 2,016 of record CALXNS010000099.1, read on the forward strand.
GTCGGCATTGCCCATGTAATAATCGATCACCGCCTGATTCTGAATCCGCCCCTCCCCCCGGCAGGCCGCTTCCGCAGCCCGCTGCACAATGTAGCTTGTCCCATTGAATTTTGTGGTCTGACGACGGTTCCAGAACGTGTGGAGCAAATGGGGATTCCCATTTCGGTCAAATCCTTTCAACTCCTTCGGAATAACGGTGTATGCACATCTCACTCCAGTAAACGACGCCGATTTGGAGAACGATTTGAATTCAATGGCCACATCGCGCGCACCCGGAATTTCATAAATCGACCGCGGCAGCGTTTCATCGCGGATGTAGGCGGAATACGCGCTGTCAAACAAAATGACCGCCCGGTTTTCACGGGCGTATTCCACCCAGCGCGTCAATGCGGCCCGGTCGAGCACCGAACCGGTCGGATTATTGGGTGAACATAAATAAATCAAATCCACCTTCTCATCCGGAATTTGCGGCAGAAAATCGTTCCCGGCGCTCCCCGGCAGAAAAACAATGTTGCGCGACCGCCCGGCCATGATGTTGGAATCGAGATAAACCGGATAGACCGGATCGGCAATGGCGATTTTCACGTCCGCACTGAAAATTTCCTGGATGTTGGCAACGTCGCATTTGGAGCCGTCGCTGATGAAGATTTCATCCGCGTCGAGTTTCACGTTGCGCGGACGGTAGTCGCCGTCAAGAATCGCCTCCTGCAGAAATTCATACCCCTGCTCCGGCCCGTAACCGCGAAACGTCGCCGCCGAAGCCATCTCGTCCACCGCCGCATGCATCGCCCTGATTACCGCCGGTACCAGCGGCCGGGTGACGTCGCCGATGCCGAGTCGGATGATGTCTGCATCCGGGTGGCTCGAACGAAACGCCGCCACCCGGCGGTTGATATGGGCAAAAAGATAGCTGCCGGAAAGCTCCAGATAAGATTCATTGATATGTGCCATATTCGAGAAATTCTCCTGTCGTCAACACCGAGTTTATCGCATTTTCGTCCTGTGATTCAAACTTCAAACGTTCCATTCGCCGCGGAAAACCTCGCAGGCCGGACCGGTCATATAGACATGATCCTCCAGATCAATCTGCAGTTCGCCGCCGTCGAGCAGCACGGTGACGTGCCGGTCGGTTCGCTTCGAATGCACTCCAGCAGTCACCGTTGCGCAGCTCCCTGTGCCGCAGGCGAGCGTGACCCCGCAGCCGCGTTCCCAGACGCGCATCCGAACCAGCTGCGGACTGATGACTTCGACGAATTCGACGTTGGTTCCGGCAGGAAACTGCGCATCCTTTTCGATGACCGGCCCCCATTGCGTCAACGGAATTGCGCTGATGTCGGGCACGAAAATTACCACGTGCGGATTGCCGGTCGAAACGGCAATCCCCCTGAGCGTGGAACCCGGCACCTGGAGTGTCAGCTCTTGAGCGTGAAGCAGCACCGGTTTGCCCATGTCGACGCGGACCGAATCATTGTCGAGCACTTTCGGGCGGACGATGCCGGCGCGGGTATGAAGCTCAAATTCATTTCCGGCGGCGAGTTTATGTTTGCGGATGTACAATCCGACACAGCGCGTGGCGTTGCCGCACATTTCCGGCTCGGTTCCGTCGGCGTTGTAAATGCGCATCTCAAACGCCGTTCCCCCGAGCGGCCGAATCGTCACCACTCCATCGGCGCCGATGCCGAAATGACGGTCACACCAATGTTGCGCCTCAGCCGGGAAGCGGCTGACCTCATGTCGTCCGAGTTCGACCAGAACGAAATCGTTCCCCAGCCCCTGCCATTTTGAGAATTTCATGCGAGAACCCTCCCGATTTGACGGCCGTCGGCGATGGCGCGCACCACCAGAGAGGCGCCGTGTGCGGCATCGCCTGCCACATGAATATGACGCTCCGGAGCAGGCTGAATCCGTCCGCGCGCATCGACGGAAAGCTCGAATTCCCGCACCAGATTTTCCTCCGGAGAAACACCCGTAAATCCCATTGCAAGCAGGACGAGATCCGCTTCAAGGCGCACGGTCGAATCCGGTTTTTCCGTAAAGCGCACCGGACGGCCTTCCTGAGAAAATTCCCACTCAGCCTCCGCAACCTCCAGCGCCGCCACACGTCCCTGCCCGTTGTCCACGAAACGTTTTGTGGCTGCGTTCCAGCGCCGTTCGCCGCCTTCTTTGTGACTCGATGCGGTTCGGAGCTGATACGGCCACATCGGCCACGGCGTCGAAGGGGAGCGTTCAGCCGGCGGTTTCGGCATGAGTTCAAGTTGAATGACCGAGCGCGCCCCCTGTCGGAGCGCCGTTCCGACGCAGTCGGCGCCGGTGTCGCCGCCGCCGATGACCGCAACCCGCCGACCCGCCGCGGAGACCGGCAGATTCGTGCACTCGCCGCCGATGACCCGATTCTGGCCGCGCAGAAATTCGAGCGCGAAATGAATTCCGCCGAGTTCACGCCCCGGAATCCTCAGGTCCCGCGGCGAAGGCGTCCCGATCGCGAGCACGATCTCATCGAACCGTTTCGCCAGCCACATACCGGAAACATCTTCGCCGATCTTCGTGTTGCAGCAGAACTCCACTCCGCCCTGCCGGAGCAGCTCGACGCGTCGTTCGACCAGCGCCTTGTTCAGTTTGAAATCCGGAATTCCGTACCGGAGCAGCCCGCCCGGGTGCGGAAACGCTTCGAAGACCGTCACGCGAAAACCGCGTCGATTCAGTTCGTCCGCCGCCGCCAGACCCGCCGGTCCGCCGCCGATCACCGCGACGGTGCGTCCATTGCGAGATTCGACCTTCGGTGGAACAACCCAGCCGTTGCTGAACGCGGTGTCGACGACCGCCTTCTCCAGCTGGCGGATCATCACCGGTTCTTCGTTGAGCCCGCACGTGCACGAACCTTCGCAGAGCGCCGGGCAGACGCGCGAAGTAAATTCCGGAAAATTGCTCGTAGAGCTTAAAAGTTCCCAGGCATGGCGCCAATCCCCCCTGCCCGCGGCCGCATTGATCTCCGGAATCACGTTGCCGAGCGGACAGCCGCTGCCGTGGCAGAACGGGATGCCGCAATTCATGCAGCGCTCCGCCTGCGATCTGATCTCTTTCTCCAGCAGAGGCCGTTCCACCTCCTGAAAATCCTGAAGTCGTTCCGCGACCGGACGGTAAATATCCTGAATGCGTTCCATCGTTTCCTCCTTGCGCATTACATACATTATGATTGTCAGATTGCCGCGGCCTGATCCAGTCCGCGAGCAAGAATCCGGCGATATTCGACCGGAAGCACCATCGCGAAACGCGCTCTGGACTCCTCCCAGGAATCCAGCAGTGCGGCGGCACGGGCACTGCCGGTCAGTTCCCGGTGCCGGCGCAGCAATGCGAGCAATTCCGCCTCGAAGGGAGAACCGGAATCAACGGTTTCCAGGTCAATGGTTTCCATGTTGCAGCGCAGATCGAAATCATTGGCCTCGTCATAAACGTATGCGATTCCGCCGGTCATTCCTGCAGCGAAGTTCACCCCGGTCGGGCCGAGAACGACGACCCGGCCGCCGGTCATGTATTCGCAGCCGTGATCGCCGACGCCTTCCACGACCAGCGTCATGCCGCTGTTGCGGATGGCGAACCGCTCCCCTGCCCGGCCGTTGAGGAAAATTTCCCCGGAGGTGCCGCCGTAACCAATCACGTTGCCGGCAATGACGTTCGACGCGGCATCGAATGAAGCCGTCTTTTCGGGAGTGATGATGATCCGGCCGCCGGAAAGCCCCTTGCCGACGAAGTCATTGGCCTCGCCGTAAAGCTTGAAGGTGATGCCCGGCGCGAGAAACGCACCGAAACTCTGTCCGGCCACGCCGGTGAAAGTCACCTGCAGCGTATCGGGCGGCAACCCGGCACTCCCGTGAAAATCGTTGACGACGCCGGAAAGTTCCGTTCCAACCGTCCGGTTGACATTTCGAATCGTCCGCTCCAGTGTTGCGGGCGAGCCGTTCTTGATCGCTTCAAGCAGCGGTTCGATCAATTGCGGACGGTCGTAATTGACCAGCGCCTCCTTCGCGGCGCCGTCGCTGTGAATGGCGCCGCCGCGGGCGGGAGTGAGCAACCGGGAGAAATCCAGATTGCGCGCCTTGTAGAAATCGATCGCCCGATCGGTCTTGATTAAATCGCAGCGGCCGACGGCTTCCTCAAGCGAATGCAGTCCGAGTTTCGCGAGATATTCCCGGGTCTCTTCGGCGATGAAGCGCAGGAAGTTTTCAATGTATTCCGGCTTTCCGTCGAACCGTTTGCGAAGTTCCGGATCCTGGGTGGCGACGCCGACCGGACAGCAGTTTTCATGACATTTGCGCATCATGACGCAGCCGAGACAGACCAGGAGCGTCGTGGCGAACCCGAACTCCTCGGCTCCGAGCAGCGCTCCGATCACCACGTCGCGCCCGGTCTTGATCTGACCGTCGACCTGCAGCTTGACACGCGACCGTAATTGATTGAGCACCAGCGTCTGCTGAGCTTCAGCCAGTCCAAGTTCCCACGGGGCGCCGGCATGTTTGATGCTCGTGAGCGGCGACGCGCCGGTACCGCCGTCATGGCCGCTGATGAGCACCACGTCGGCATGCGCCTTGGCGACGCCGGCGGCGATCGTGCCGACGCCGACCTCGGAGACCAGTTTGACGGAGATCCGCGCCGCCGGATTGGCGTTGCGCAGATCGTAGATCAGTTGCGCCAGGTCTTCGATCGAATAAATGTCGTGGTGCGGCGGCGGCGAAATCAACGTGACGTGTTCGGCGCTGTGCCGGAGCCGGGCGATGAACGAATTGACCTTCGGTCCCGGAAGCTGTCCGCCCTCCCCGGGCTTGGCGCCCTGCGCCATCTTGATCTGCAGATCCTTCGCGTGTCGGAGATAATCGATCGTCACGCCGAACCGACCGCTTGCAACCTGCCGGATCGCGCTCGCGCCGGCGGTTCCGTTGCGTGCGGCGTCCTCGCCGCCCTCGCCGCAGTTGCTCATCGCCCCGATCCGGTTCATGGCAATGGCGATCGTCTCATGCGCCTCGGGACTGAGGGACCCCATCGACATCGCCCCGGAAACGAAGTGGCGCATGATCGATTCAACCGATTCAACCTCATCAATCGGAATCGGTTGCGTGTCGACAAACTCGAAAAGTCCCCGCAACGTGCACAGATGTTCGGACTGCTGATTGATCCACGCGGCGTATTCGCGGTATTTCTGCGGATTGTTTTCGCGCACCGCCTGCCGGAAGAGCGAGATGGTCTGCGGCGTCCAGAGGTGATTTTCCCCGTTGCGCCGGTAACGGTACTGTCCGCCCTCGTCAAGCAGTGTGCCCGTGGTGTTTGCGGCGTCAGCGGCTTCCTTGCGTGCGGTCGCTTCCATGGCGATCTCGTCCAGGCCGATGCCGCCGATGCGGCAGGCGGTTCCCGGGAAAAACTCCCGGATCAATTCATCCGACAGCCCGACCGCTTCGAAATTCTGACCGCCGCGGTAGCTGCGCAACGTCGAAATGCCCATCTTGGACATCACTTTCAACAACCCCTTGTCCACGGCCTTGATGTAATTTCCCGCCGCGGTGACCCGGTCGCTGCCGAACGCGCTGACCGTCGCCAGCGCCAGATAAGGATTGACCGCCGTTGCACCGTACCCCATCAGCAGAGCAAAATGCATGATTTCGCGCACCTCGCCGGATTCGACGATCACTCCGGCTCCGGGGCGGAGTCCCGCTTCGGTCAGTGCACGGTTGACCGAGGCTGCGGCAAGCAGCGAAGGCATCGGAATGAGTTCGTCCGGCAGAGCGCGGTCGGAGAGAATCAGAATGCGGTTGCCGTTCTGAACAGCGGCGACTGCGTCGGCGGCGAGCTTTTTCAGCGCGGGGCGCAGGTCGCCGGCACGGAAGCCGGTGGGAAGCGTCACCGCACCGAAACCGGGGCGGTCGATATGCCGGAGACGTTCGACTTCATCATCGGTGAGCACCGGCCGGGCCAGTTTGATCAGCCGGGCGTGTTCGGGAGTTTCGGCAAGGATGTTGCCCTGATTGCCGATGTAGGTGGTCAAACTCATGACCAGTTCCTCACGGATCGGGTCGATCGGCGGATTGGTCACCTGCGCGAAGAGCTGTTTGAAATACGCAAAGAGCAGCTGCGGTCTTTCCGAAAGAACCGCCAGTGCGGCGTCATTGCCCATGGAACCGACCGGTTCATGACCGGTTTCGGCCATCACGCGCAAGATGCAGTCGAGATCCTCGACCGTGTAGCCGAAACGGCGCTGTTGCCGGATCAGATCTTCCGGAACGGCCGCCGGAGTGATTTCGCTGAAGAGTCCGTTCACGGAGATTTTGTTCTCTTCGACCCAGCGGCGGTACGGCATCCGACGTGCGGCGCGATTCTTGATTTCGGCGTCTTCGATCAACCGGTGATGTTCAAGATCGACGTAAAGCATTTCGCCGGGACGGAGGCGCCCCTTCCGGAGCACCTCGTCGGCGGGGATGTCCAGCACGCCGGTTTCGCTGGCGAGGACGAAGAGTCCGTCGCGGCAGAGCGTGTAGCGTGCCGGACGCAGTCCGTTGCGGTCGAGCGTCGCGCCGACGTTGATTCCGTCGGAGAAGGCGACCGCCGCCGGCCCGTCCCACGGTTCCATCAGGGCGGAATGGTATTCGAAGAACGCCCGCACATCGCGTCCGAGGTGATACTTCTTCCCCCACGCCTGCGGCATGAGCATCAACATTGCGTGACAGAGGTCGCGTCCGGAGGCGACCAGCAATTCCAGCATGTTGTCGAGCGACGCCGAATCGCTCTGACCGGGAGCGATCAGCGGCAGAAGTTTCCGCATATCCTCACCGAAAAGCGGCGAGGAAAGAGAACTTTCGCGACCGCGCAATTGGTTGAGATTGCCGCGCAACGTATTGATTTCGCCGTTATGAGCGAGATATCGGAAGGGATGCGCGAGGTTCCAGGTCGGAAAGGTGTTGGTGCTGTAACGCTGGTGAACCAGTGCAAGGGGAGATTCGAATGCGGCGTCAGCCAGATCCGGATAAAAACGTTCCAGCTGGGTGGCCAGAAGCAAGCCCTTGTAAACGATCGACCGGCAGGAGAAACTGCAGAAATAAATCTGCGGAAGCCGCTTCTCCAACACCCGCCGCAGAACGAAAAGCCTTCTTTCCAGCGCCGCATCGGTCTCACCCGCCCGCCCCCGGACGAAAAGCTGCTGCACAGCCGGAGCGCATTCGCGCGCGGCGCGTCCGATCGTTTCCGGGCGAACCGGCACGTCGCGCCAGCCGATGATCTCGGCCCCCTCCTGCCCGACGATGCGATCCACTTCGGCTTCATGCCCCCGTGCGCCGAAAATCATCGCCACGCCATACGCGCCGCGTTCCGGAAGTTCCGGCATTACATTTTTGAAAAAACGATCCGGTATCGACAACAGCAAACCCGCGCCGTCGCCGGTCTCCGGGTCTCCGCCCGACGCGCCGCGGTGCATCAACCGCTTCAGAACCGTCAGTCCCATCTCCACGATTCGATGAGACGGTACGCCGTTGAGGTCGGCAACTACGCCGACGCCGCACGCGTCATGTTCGTTGGCGAAGCTGTACAATCCCTGATCCGGCACCGGTTGCTGGTGATAATCTTGTTCGGCCATGACATGTTCTCCTTATTTTTGAAGATTTGTTCAAGCAACAAACAAGCAGTTTTCATGCCAGAACCGATTCGAGCGGGAATGGATACAAAAAACCGGAAAAGCTTTACAAAAGTGTAAAACAGCAACCATTATATTTTACATTTTTGTAAAACACAAAATACACTTCCCTCCCCCGTGCTCCTCAAAACGACATTGGCACGCGAAATGCTTTACATCTGGCGACACAACCAAACCACCCAACCAGGAGGGATCGTACCATGAGCAATTTGAACCGAATCCACGCCGTCAACGCGGTCGCGGCAATGCGCGACCCGGAACCCGCCGGAGCTATGCCGGTGAAGCTTGATTATTACGCGGAAGACGTGTTCGACACCGCGGCGATGCGCGAATATCTGCCGAAGGCCACCGCGGAGAAATTGTTCGACACCATCAACAACGGTGCTCCGCTCGATCCGGCGATCGCCGCCGACGTCGCCCATGCCATGAAACATTGGGCGATGGAACGCGGCGCTACCCATTTCACCCACTGGTTCCTTCCGCTGACCGGTTCAACCGCGGAAAAGCACGATTCGTTTCTGGAAATCAAAAACGGCCAGCCGATCATGACCTTTTCCGGCAAAAACCTGATCGTCAGCGAGCCGGATGCCTCGAGTTTCCCCTCCGGCGGATTGCGCAGCACCTTTGAGGCGCGTGGCTACACCGCCTGGGATCCGACCAGTCCCGCCTTCATCAAACGTCATGCCAACGGCGCGACGTTGTGCATTCCGACCGCCTTCTGCAGTTATACCGGAGAGGCGCTCGACAAGAAAACCCCGCTTCTGCGTTCGATGCAGGCGCTCTCCAGTTCCGTGAAACGATTGATGAAATGCTTCGGAAAGCCCGAGGAAAAAGTCACGATCACCCTCGGACCGGAACAGGAATATTTCCTGATCGACAAACATTTCTATCTGCAGCGCCCCGACCTCGTCCAGACCGGGCGGACCGTTTTCGGCGCGCCGCCGCCGAAGCATCAGCAGCTTGAGGATCACTATTTCGGTTCGATAAAAATGCGGATCCTCAACTTCATGACCGAAGTAGAAAAAGAACTCTGGAAGCTCGGCATCCCCGCCAAGACGCGCCACAATGAAGTTGCCCCGGCTCAGTTCGAGCTTGCCCCGATGTTTGAGGAACTCAACCTCGCATGCGATCACAACATGCTCGTCATGGAGATTCTCCGGGAAGTCGCCGACCGCAACGGTCTGGTCTGCCTCCTGCACGAAAAACCATTCGCCGGGGTCAACGGTTCCGGAAAACACAACAACTGGTCGATGGCATACGGCAATCACAATCTGCTCGATCCCGGCAAAGATCCCCATCAGAATGCGATCTTCCTCACGGTTCTGACCGGTATCATCACCGCGGTCGACAAACACAGCGACCTGCTGCGCGCCGCCGTCACCGGTGCAGGAAACGACCATCGGCTCGGCGCAAATGAGGCGCCGCCGGCAATCATTTCGATTTATCTCGGCGACCAGCTCGCCGACGTGATCGCCCAGCTTGAACAGGGTTCCGCCACCTCCAGCCGCGCCGGCGGCGGCGCCATGCGGCTCGGTGTCGATACGCTGCCGCCGCTGCCGCGCGATGCGACCGACCGCAACCGGACCAGTCCATTCGCGTTCACCGGAAACAAGTTCGAATTCCGCGCACCCGGTTCGAGCCAGTCGTGCGCCGGACCGAACATGGTGCTCAACACCATCGTCGCGGAGGCGATCGACGCCATTTCGGACGAACTTGAGAAACTCGATCCCGAACACTTCAACGCCGGGTTGCAGCAGCTGCTCTCCCGCCTGATCCGGGAACACAAACGCGTGATCTTCAACGGCAACGGCTACACTGAAGAATGGAAGGCCGAGGCCGCCCGGCGCGGGCTGCCGAACGCCGCAACCACCATGGATGCGCTGCGCTGTCTGACCGATGAAGCCAACATTTCGATGTTCGAGAAGTACAACGTCTTCTCGAAACGCGAACTTGAATCACGGTACGAGGTCTTCCTTGAAGAGTATCATCGCCGCATCCGCATCGAAGGCGAAATCGCCCTCGAAATCGCCGTCGGCATGATTCGTCCCGCCATCGTTGACGCTTACGGGAAAACGGTTTCCGCCATCAATTCGGCAATGGAGGCAGGCATCACTTCGGGCGTTGCCGCGTTGCGCGAGGAATCCATTGAACTCGGCGACGGACTCGATGAATTGACCCGCAACGCCGATGCGCTCCGCAAGGCGCTCGGCGGGTGTCACGAAGAGATCCTGGCGGCAATGCAGGCGCTGCGTGCCACTGCAGACCGGCTCGAGCAACGAGTTGCCGATGCGGATTGGCCGCTGCCGAAATACCGTGAAATGCTCTTCCTGTATTGAGGATGCGCGATGTCCGATTTCATCAAGCATGAATGCGCGGTGACGTTGCTGCGGCTGCGCCGGAACCCGGATTATTTCCTCCGGAAGTACGGCACGCCGCTCTACGGATATCATAAGCTCGCGCTGATGCTGGAAAAACAGCATAATCGCGGCCAGGACGGTGCCGGCATCGCCGGCATCAGCCTGAATCCGGTTCCCGGACGGCCCTGTTATCAGCTGGAAAAATCCGCCCGCACGATGGCTCTGGCCGACGTACTTGAAACCATTCACGGCCGACAGCAGAACGTCGCGCCCGGCGAAGAGATGCCGTTCGGCGGCGAACTGCTGCTCGGTCATCTGCGTTACGGCACCTACGGCGGACGCGGCGTGGAATCGTGTCATCCCTTCGTCCGCGAAAGCGCCCGGCTCAACCGGACACTTCTGCTGGCGGGAAATTTCAATTTGACCAATACCGCGCATCTGATGGAGATTCTCCGTCGGAGCGGACATCATCCGGCCGGTACGCAGGACGGGTATCTGTTGCTTCAGCTGCTCGGCCATTACTGGGAAGAGGAGCTGCGCATCGTTCCATCCGCCTTCGATCCGGCCGCGGTTCTGAAACGGACCCTGGCTGAGGCGGATGGCGCATTCACGCTGTGCGGCATCACCGGAGACGGTAACGCCTTCGCCATTCGCGACGCGGCCGGAATCCGGCCTGGATTTTTCTATTTCAACGACGAAGTCGCAGTGGTCGCCTCCGAACGGCCGGCGATTCAGGCGGCGTTCGACTGCACCAGTTCCGAGGTGTCGGAACTGCCGCCGGGAGAACTGCTCTGGATCGATTCCTCCGGGAAAATTCAATTCCTGCCGTGTCTGGAAGCACGCCCGAAGCGCAGCTGCGTCTTCGAGCGGATCTATTTTTCGCGCGGCAACGACGCCGACATTCACCGCGAACGCAAGGCGCTCGGACGCGAACTGGCGAAAACTCTGCTCAAAATGGGCGGCGACGATTGGGAAAATACTTTTTACTCCTACATTCCCAACACGGCACGAATCTGTTTTCACGGCATGTTGGAAGAACTGTGCGCCCATGCCGCACAGCAGCGTTCGACCGTCCGTTTCGGCGAAATCGCCGTGAAGGACGCAAAGTTCCGCACCTTCATCGCGGACGCTCATGCCAGGAAGGAATTCTTCATGCACGTTTACGACGTGACCTATGGATTGCTCCGTCCCGGCAGCGACACATTGGTGGTCGTCGATGATTCCATCGTGCGCGGCAACACGATGCGCAATGCCATTCTGCCGATCCTCGACCGGCTTTCGCCGCGCCGGATCATCATCGCATCTTCCGCGCCGCCGATCCGGTATCCGGATTGTTATGGAATCGACATGGCCAGTTTGAAGGAACTGGTCGCCTTCGAGGCTGTAATCGATTTGATCGAGGAGGCCGGAAAACACGATCTCTTGCTGGAGTGCTACGAAAACGCCCGATCGCAACTGACCGATCCGAAGGCGGAACTCTCAAACTGCGTTGCGCCCATTTATGAAACGTTCAGCGAAGACCAGCTCTCCGAGGCGATTGCACGACGACTCCGACCGGAGGGGTTGCGTGCCGAATTGAAGATTGTCTATCAGAGTTGCGAAGGGCTGCACCGCTGCTGTCCGGAACATCGCGGCGACTGGTATTTCACCGGAAATTATCCGACACCCGGCGGCATTCGGGCGGTCAATCAGGCGCTGGTCAATTTCGTAGAAGCGGTGGACAAACGCGCCTATCAGCTTTAAAAGGAATGAATTTAAATGAGTTACAACTGGAAAAAAATGCGCGAAAGAACGGCGTTTCTGGCGCTGGCCGATGGAACCATTTTCCACGGCTGGAGTTTCGGCGCGCCGCTTGACACGGTCGGGGAAGCGGTGTTCAACACCGGCATGACCGGATATCAGGAGATTTTGACCGACCCGTCGTATGCTGGACAATTCGTCACGCTCACGACGCCGGAAATCGGCAATTACGGCACGAACCCCGCGGATGATGAATCCCGCGGGATTTTTTTGAACGGACTGTTGATTCATGAATTGAACGCGCCATCCAATTACCGGTCGCAACTGGCGCTGGATGAACTGCTTCAACAGCGTGGAATTCCCGCGCTCGCCGGGATCGACACCCGCAAGCTGACGCTTCACTTGCGTGAACACGGTTGTCAGAAAGCGTTTCTGCATGCAAGTGATGAACCGCTTTCTGAAGCTCAGGCCGTGGAGAAGGCGCGGGCATGGTGCGGGCTTGACGGGCAGGATTACGCGTCAAAAGTGACGACGGATCAGGCGTTCTCCTGGAATGAATCAGGTGATTTTCACATCGTCGTGCTCGATTTCGGAGTCAAATACAATATTCTGCGCAATCTCGCGGCGGAAAATCTGCGCGTCACCGTCCTGCCTGCGCACTCAGGACGTGACGAAATTCTCGCCCGGAAACCGGACGGCGTCTTCCTCTCCAACGGCCCCGCAGATCCTTCCGCGCTGCCGTGGGCGATCGAAAACATCCGCGGCCTGATCGGCAAGGTTCCGATCATGGGCATTTGTCTCGGCTGTCAATTGCTCGGTCTCGCCGCAGGAGCTGAATGCGGACGGTTGAAATTCGGTCACCACGGCTGCAATCATCCGGTGCGGAACCTCGCGACCGGCAAGGTGGAGATCACTTCGCAGAATCACAACTTCGCGTTGCAGCCCGGTTCGCTGCCCGATTCGCTCGAAGTGACGCACGTCAACTTGACCGACAACACGATTGAAGGAATCCGCCATCGCCGGGAGCCGGCATTCGCGCTCCAGTACCATCCGGAAGCGGCGCCGGGACCGCACGACGCGGCCTATCTCTTCCGTGAATTCCGCAAACTTCTGGAGGCTTGAAACGATCATGAACGTCAAACACATCTTCATTACCGGAGGAGTCGTCTCCAGTCTGGGAAAGGGCATCACCGCGGCGGCGCTGGCGCTCCTGCTTGAAAAACGCGGTTATCGCGTTGCGATGCAGAAACTTGATCCCTATTTCAACGTCGACCCCGGAACGATGAATCCTTATCAGCACGGTGAAGTCTTCGTTACCGCCGACGGCGCGGAAACCGATCTCGACCTCGGTCATTACGAACGAATTGCCGGTATCGACTGCACGAAGGAAAGCAACTTCACCTCGGGAAAAATCTACAGCAACGTCATCGCCCGCGAACGGGCCGGCGGCTACCTCGGCGGCACCGTTCAGGTCATCCCGCACATCACCGACGAAATCAAGGCGGCAATGCGGTCGCTCCATCGCCCGGACGTCGACATCGCCATCACCGAAATCGGCGGAACGGCGGGCGATATCGAATCGCTCCCCTTCCTCGAGGCGGCGCGCCAGTTCCGCCTTGAAGCGGGGAGAAACAACGCGCTCTTTCTGCATCTGACGCTCGTTCCTTACATCCGGGCGGCGGGAGAGTTGAAAACGAAACCCTCCCAGCATTCTGTCGCAGTGCTGCGCGGAATCGGCATCACGCCGGATCTGCTGGTATGCCGGACTGAAATGCCGCTCGAAGAGGAACACCTGCGCAAACTCGCCCTCTTCTGCAATCTGCCCCGGGAGTGTGTGATTGAAGAACGCGACGTGCGGAACACCATCCACGAAGTTCCGCTCGAACTCGCTGCGCAGAAACTCGATGAAAAAACACTGGAACTCCTCAACCTTGAAGTGCTTCCGCTGGATCTTGACTCCTATCGCGCCTGGCTCGACGACATTCTGCACCCCACGGCGCAATGCACCGTGGCCGTGGTCGGAAAATACGTCCGCTGCCAGGACGCGTACAAAAGTGTTTACGAAGCGCTCCATCATGCCGGCTTCGCTCACCACGCCCGCATCAAGATCCGGCCGATCGACGCGGAAGATTTCGAAACCGGAGATCCGGCTCAACTGTTGAAGGATGTTGACGCGATGGTCATTCCAGGCGGCTTCGGCAACCGCGGCGTCGCCGGGAAGATCATCGCGGCAGGTTATGCCAGGAAGCATGCCCTCCCCTGCCTCGGCATCTGTCTCGGGATGCAGTGCATGGTCATCGAATTCGCCCGGACGGAACTGGGCTGGCACGATGCGAACAGCACTGAATTCGATCCGGAAACCGCGCATCCGGTCATCGACCTCATGGACGATCAGCGCAACACTTCCGCCAAAGGCGGCACCATGCGTCTTGGCGGTTACGTCTGCCGTCTCGATCCCGCATCGCGCTGCGCCGCGCTCTACGGAGGGTCAGAAGTAGTTGAGCGTCACCGGCATCGCTATGAATTCAACCCGGTGTTCCGCACTCAACTGGAGGAGGCCGGGCTGAGAATCGCCGGAACCACTCCGGACGGGAAGCTTGCCGAAATCGTCGAACCGCGCAACAGCAATGCATATTACATCGGCTGCCAGTTTCATCCGGAATTCCGTTCGCGTCCGCGGCAGCCGCATCCGTTGTTCGACGGACTGATCGCTGCGGCGCTGAAAAATCAACAACAGGGAGAATAACGATCATGCCAAGACGCAACGACATACGCAAAATCATGCTGATCGGTTCCGGGCCGATCGTCATCGGCCAGGGATGCGAATTCGACTATTCCGGCGTGCAGGCCTGCAAAGTTCTGAAGCAGGAAGGATTCGAAATCGTCCTGGCCAACAGCAATCCGGCGACGATCATGACCGATCCGGAGTTCGCCGACCGTACCTACATCGAACCCCTGACCGCGGAAATTCTCCATGAAATCATCCGCCGTGAACGTCCCGATGCCCTGCTGCCGACCCTTGGCGGCCAGACCGCGCTCAATCTGGCCATGGAACTGCACGAACGCGGCATTCTTGCGCGTTACGGCGTCGAACTCATCGGCGCGACCGCCGAAGCGATCGGACGCGCCGAAGACCGCAGGCTTTTCAAACAGGCGATGCGTTCAATCAATCTGGATATGCCGCGTTCCGGTTCGGCGCATTCGATGGCCGAAGCATTGGCGATTGCGGAAACGATCGGCAGCTGGCCGCTGATTATCCGGCCGGGATTTACGCTCGGCGGTACCGGCGGCGGCATTGCGCACGATGCGGAGGAGTTCCGCTCCATCGTCACGCGCGGATTGGCGGCCAGCCGCAACAGCGAAGTTTTGATCGAAGAATCGCTCCTCGGATGGAAGGAGTTCGAAATGGAGGTCATGTGCGACCATGCCGGAAACTCCATGATTGTCTGTTCCATTGAAAACCTCGACCCCATGGGGGTGCACACCGGCGATTCGATCACCGTTGCGCCGATTCAGACGTTGTCCGACCGGGAATATCAGGAGATGCGCGACGACACTTTGAAAGTGATGCGTGCCATCGGCGTTCAAACCGGCGGTTCGAATGTGCAGTGGGCGGTCGATCCCGACACCGGACGGCGGATCATCATTGAGATGAATCCACGGGTTTCGCGTTCGTCGGCGCTTGCAAGCAAGGCAACCGGTTTTCCGATTGCCAAAATCGCGGCGCTGCTCGCGGTCGGTTATACGCTTGACGAAATCACCAACGACATCACCCGCGCAACTCCAAGTTGTTTCGAACCGGCGCTGGATTATGTGGTTACCAAGGTCCCCCGGTTCACCTTCGAGAAATTTCCGGCCGCTGACTCCACGCTCGGCACACAGATGAAATCCGTCGGAGAAGCGATGGCCATCGGCAGAAACTTCAAGCAGTCGTTCCAGAAAGCGCTCCGTTCGCTCGAAACCGGGCGGGCCGGATTCGGCGCCGACGGTCGCGATTCGGCCTCGGAGGCGCTCAGCGACGAAGAACTCGCTGCCGAAGTGAGCCGGCCGAATCCGGAGCGGATTTTCCAGCTCCGGATCGCCATCAAACGCGGCTGGAGCGAAGATCGCCTCTACGAACTGACGAAAATTGACCGTTACTTCCTGCGCCATCTGACGGAACTGACCGCCTTCGAAGACGAAATCGCTGACGGCGGAATTTTCTCCGATCCGGCATTGTTCTTTCAAGCCAAGGAGTTCGGTTTCTCCGACCGTCAGATTGCCTACCTTACCAAGACAACGGTTGCAGAGGTGCGGCAGCGCCGCCGCGCCGCGGGAATTCATCCGGTCTTCGCATCGGTCGACACCTGCGCCGGAGAATTTGCAGCGATCACGCCCTATTATTATTCGACCTACGCGGAAACGGATGAACCGGTACGCGACCGCGGCGGAAAAAAATCACTGATGATTCTCGGAGGAGGCCCCAACCGTATCGGTCAGGGAATCGAATTCGATTACTGCTGCGTCCACGCCGCCGCCGCTCTTCGGCGGGCGGGCTATGAGGTGGTCATGGTCAACAGCAATCCGGAAACGGTTTCGACCGATTACGATTCGAGCGACAAACTCTACTTCGAACCGTTGACCTTCGAAGACGTCATGGCCATTTACGAACGGGAACAATGTGATGGAATCATCGTTCAGTTCGGCGGACAGACGCCGCTCAATCTCGCCCGGGAACTCGAAGAGGCCGGCGCCAGAATCATCGGCACGTCGGTCGCCGACATCGATGCCGCCGAAGATCGCGACACCTTCCGGAATCTGGTGGAGAAAATCGGCATTCGCCAGCCGCAGAGCGGAATCGCCCATTCAGTCGAGGACGCCGTAAGAATCGCCGACGAAATCGGATATCCGGTACTGGTGCGCCCGTCCTTCGTGCTAGGGGGACGGGGAATGGTAATTGTCTACAAAGAACAGTATCTGCGCAAATTCGTCGCCGCCGCGGCCGAAGCCGCAGAAGGAAAACCGATCCTGATCGATCGTTTTCTGGAGGACGCGGTCGAACTCGACGTCGACTGCGTCAGCGACGGCAGCCACACCGTGATCGGAGCGATCCTCGAACATGTTGAACCGGCGGGAATTCACTCCGGTGATTCCGCCAGCGTCATTCCACCGATGTCGCTCTCCGAGGAGATGCAGGAAAAAATCCGTGAATACGCCAGAGCCTTCGCCAGGGAACTGCATGTCAAGGGATTGATGAATATGCAGCTTGCCGTGCAGCATGGCGAACTTTATATCATTGAAGTGAATCCCCGCGCTTCACGGACGGTGCCGTTCGTCAGCAAAACCATCGGAGTCCCGCTGGCGGGAATCGCCGCCCGCTGCATGGCGGGGGAAACATTGCAGGAGCTGAATTTCGTCAAGGAGGTGCGAGTTCCTTATACTTCAGTAAAAGAGGCGGTTTTCCCGTTCGTGAAATTCCCGGGAGTCGACATCATGCTCACGCCGGAGATGAAATCAACCGGCGAGGTGATGGGCATCGATCACGACCGCGGGCTGGCATATCTCAAAAGTCAGCTCGCAGCCGGCAGCGCCCTGCCCTCGTCCGGCAACGTGATGTTGTCGTTCCGCGATGAAGACAAGGCGGCCGGACTCGAACTCGGCCGCAAACTTGACCGGCTCGGCTTCCAGTTGTATGCCACACTGGGCACTTCAACGATGTTGTGGAACGGCGGAATCAAGTCCCGGGCGGTATTCCGGATTTCGCGCGGCAGGCCGAATCTGCTCGATTTGATGGCAGAAGGAAAGATCGACTGGATCATCAACACCGCCGAACCCGGAGCCGAAGCGATGGCGGACGAAGTCAGAATGCGTTCCGTCGCCACTGCCCGGGGCATTCCGGTGACGACGACCGTCGCCGGTGCGGCGGCGGCAATCGAAGGATTGACCGATCAGCGGGAGTTCGGCAGATTCGAAGTGTGCAGCCTGCAGGAATATCATCACCGAATCGCCTCACACAGGTGGTAAGGCGCAACTGATGTTTCCGGATGTGCGGCGGCGATCGTTTTGACCGTCCGCCACGCATCCGGAATATGTCTTCGCTGCTGGAACCGTCGCCTGCCGCGTCCGGCGTGCAAATCGCCCTTCCGGAGCGTCGGAGGCATTCACCGTGTCAGCCGGACGATCCTGGTCCGCTGCAGCGGGATGCAGTCGTCGCCGCCGCAGCAGTAGGCCAGCAGCACGCAATCGTTTTCGAAGTGCATGGCGGTATAACAATAGCCGCAGCGTGGATCGTCTTCCAGAAGTTCGGTCTGCAACGTTTCCGCGTCGGCGTCATTGCCGATGCCGAGCGCCAGCGGCGTCCGCCCCCAGGAGGAGTCGGCGGGGCGCGGGAGATTCCAGCGTCCGGAAACGTCGTTCCAGACCACCCACAACTTCTTATCTCCGAACGGATCGCGTTTTATGGTAAGCGGCGACACCGGCGACCGGAAGTTCGACCGCGTGATTGTACTCCAATGTTCACCATCGTCACTGCTGCGCGTAACCATCTGGCATCCCTGATCGGTACGGAAAAACGCCAGCAATTCTCCCGGTCGCACCTCCACTGCGCCCGGTTCCTGAAGTCCGGTCCGGCTCGACTGAGGCGGAAGCACCCAGTCCGCAGCTTCCCGGAATGTTTTTCCGCCATCATCAGAGAGAAGGGAAATGCCGATTGCGCGCTGGTCATGGCCGGTTCCGGTTGGGCGGTGCCACGCGGCGGGAACGATGATCCGGCCGCATTTCAGCTGCAGCAGCCGGTCGTTGTTGACGACGAAATAACCTCCGGCGCGGCTGATCGGAAACGGCGTGCTCCAGGAGTCGCCTTCGTCATCGGAAAATGTTGCAAAGGGGGTGCATTCAATCCGTCCTCGCTCATCGACGGTTTTGCGCAGATACACCATCAGAATCCGGCCCTCCGCCGTGCGCAGCAATGAAACGCTCATGACGTTAAGAGCATCCCCGTGGGAAATTAAAATGCGTTCTTCCGCATCCCACGTGCGACCGCCGTCACGGGAAGTACGCGCGGCAAGATCGCACGTTGCGTCGTCTCCGAAATCATTCGTTTCACTCCGATAACGACTGTAGACGAAAAGAATCCGGCCGTCAGCAAGGTGGAGAAAGGCCCCTTCGGAATTGCGCGGGTTTCCGTTGCCCGGCGCAAGCGTCAGCACTACATCCTTCTGCATGAAAACGTTCCTCTCTGCTGAATTGTAAAATGCCGCATTGCGTTTTTTTCTGCAGAAAAAACGCCATGCGGCAGGAAACATCATCATTGAATTATTATATCATCGTTTTTTTCTTTGTCAAACCGATGATCCTTCAATGTGTCACGGGCTGGAGCTTTTCAGCTTCATTTTATGGATTGTTGAAGAAAATTCGCATTGACAAACTGTTTTCCGACACATTTCCGGTTTCACGAGAGGGTCGACACGCCCGTCCCCTTGCGTGCAACTACGCTTCAAGCGTCTGCTCGAATCCGCGGTTCGGACGCTGGCGGCGGCGATATTCTCCGGGAGGCATGCCGGAATTCCGCCGGAATGCCCGGTAGAAGCTTTCGATGTTTTCAAAACCGCACTCCTCGGCAATCGTTTTTATGTTGTCTTCGCTCCCCGCCAACCGGATGCGCGCGGAACGAAGCCGGCAGTTGAGCAGATAACGATGTGGACTGCTGTGTAAATACTGACGAAACAATGCGTATAAATACGGTTCGCTCACTCCGGCCTTCTGAGCCAGCTCCCGCACCGAAAGCAGCAACGCGTCCGGTTCCTGCAATAAATTCAACACCTTGACCAGAACCGCCGGATACAATCCCGCCTCCCGGCGGCGCCCGCTCAGATAGGCCGCCCACACCAGGCGCCCGAAAAGATAATCGCGCAGCAATCCCTTGTCCACGGTTTCATCGTGAAAACGACGCATGGCTTCATCGACGAATTCATCCAGTTCTCCGTCGTCATGCCAGATGGAAATCCGCGACACGGCACGCGACCGCGACGGTACTCCAAAACGGATCGCCAGACAGCGGTACGGGTCGTCGACCGGGGTTTTGCAGACGGTGTATTCGCCGCTCTCATGCCAGAAGATCGTTCCCCTGCCGAACGTGCGCACAGCTCCGTCGACTTCGAAAAACACCTTCCCGCCGGTAATGAGTTCTATGATCTCGCATCCTTCCGGAATCTGAACCGGAAGAATTTCCCGTCCGGCTGGGGCTTGAAAGAATCCGACATTGTAAAGGAAATCTGGCCGGTGTTCCATTTTGCTCGTGTTCATTCCGTGTTATATGCCGCGCCTCTCCGCCGACCGCTCTTGCAGAAAAGAGAGAGGAAAAGATAAAAAAACCGGTCCCCCTGATACAGGAAACCGGTTTTCTATTTTACCTTCCATTATTTTACTTTCACCACGCTGTTGAGCGTGCCGAAATCATTTGACGCGAACTCCGGATTGTCATCATCGAGAATCCATTCGCCGTCCACGACAAATTTGTATTCGCTGTTTCCGGGCGGCAGCGTAACCGAACAACCGTAGTCGCCCACGCCGTTCGCATCCGCCATCGGTGTGGAATCAGGATCCCAGTCGTTGAAGGAACCTGCCAGAGCCACCTTCCTGCCGGGAACGGACTTGAAACTGAAATGCACCCGCTGGGAACATCCCGGTTTCGAAGTGTTATCATCCAGACAAACCACGGTCATCACCTCCTTGTATCTGAATAATATACACTTCGTTCGGCAATTTTTCCAGTCACCTCTTCACTTTTCCAGGGAAAAACTCATTTGAGAGCGGCGGCAAGATCCGCTTCCGGCGTGGACACCGGCGCAATCCCGAACTCTTTTACCAGCAAATCCAGGATTGCCGGAGTGACGAATGCCGGCAGCGACGGGCCGAGTTTGATGTTTTTGACGCCGAGCGCAAGCAACGTGAGCAAAACCGCCACCGCCTTCTGTTCGTACCAGGAGAGGATGATGCTCAACGGCAGATCGTTGACTCCGCAGCCGAACGCCTCCGCCAGCATCGACGCAATCCGGACCGCCGAATATGCATCGTTGCACTGCCCGACATCGAGCAGACGCGGAATACCGTCGATTTCACCGAATTCAAGTTTGTTGAACCGGTATTTTCCGCATGCGAGCGTAAGAATCACGCAGTCGTCCGGTACGGCTTCGGCCAGTTGCGTATAATAATTCCGTCCGGGGCGGGCGCCGTCGCAGCCGCCGATCAGAAAGAAATGACGGATCCGGCCGGATTTGACCGCCTCAACCACCTTCCCCGCGACGGCGCCGACCGCGTCATGACCGAAGCCGACGGTGATGAATTTTTCCGTCTCCGTATCCGGAAAACCGGGCGCGGCAAGCGCCGCGTCGATGACCGGTTTGAAATCGCCGTTCCTCACATGGGTCACGCCGGGATATTCGACCAGTCCCGTCGTGAAAATCCGGCCGGCGTAACCGGGACGCGGCCTCTGGATGCAGTTGGTCGTCATCAGTATCGCTCCAGGAAACGCGTCGAACTCCTTTTGCTGATCCTGCCAGGCGCCGCCGTAATTTCCGATAAGATTTTCATATGAATGAAGTTTCGGATATCCGTGCGCCGGAAGCATTTCGCCATGCGTGTAAACGGAAATTCCGCTCCCCCGGGTCTGTTCGAGCAACGCCTCAAGATCATCGAGATCGTGCCCGGAAACCAGAATCGCCTTGCCTTTCACCGGAGTGATCCGCACCCGGACAGGTTCGGGCGCGCCGAAACGCCGGATATGTCCTTCATTGAGAAGTTCCATCGCCCGATAGTTCCATTTGCCGGTATCGAGCGTCATTTTCACGAGTTGCTCCCGATCCGCCAGATCTGCGCCCAGCGCGGCCAGCGCCCGCCGCAGAAAATCATCGACGCCGGCGTCGCGCAACCCCAGTCGCGCCGCATGATGCCGATAGGCGGCCATCCCCTTCAGACCGTAGAGGATCAGCTCCTGCAACCCGGCGATGTCGACGCCGAACCGTTCCTGCCGGAAAGGGATCGCGTAGCTATGCGCCCATTCGAGCAATTCGGTCTCGTTTTCCGGCAGTTCACGCGGAATCGCAGCGGCGACGCGACGGCATTGCTTCAGAACCGATCCGGCGTCGAAGTTGACGTTGGTCACGGTCGTGAACAATCCATCGGCGAGCAGTTCCGCCGAGGCATCCCGCCGCGTGGCCAGTTACTTGTCCAGTTCGAGCAGAAGATCCTGATACGCCGCGCATTCCGGGGTTTTTCCGC